>CAYMWJ010000004.1:69618-70810 GCA_964394235.1 uncultured Sedimenticola sp.
CGCCCTGATCCAGCTCCTCCGCCTGGAGAGCAGCGCTCGCTGGCTGAACCACCTGCTGCCGGAACAGAACCTGGACACCGTGTTGCACGGGCACTTCGCACGACGCTTCACACCCGAACAACGCCAGCGCCTGCGCGAACAGCCGCCACGGGTGTTCATCGCGGTCAAGCACCACAACTGGGAGCAGGCCGGCCTGATCGACAGCTGGGCCGAGGTCGCCGAGAACGTGCCCTGGGACTGGGGCGATCGCTACGACCAGCATGCGCCCGACTGGGACACGAAGGGCAAACCGGCCTTCAACGAAGCTCTCTACCAGCGCGTCGCACAAGCGCATGCCGAACGCCCGCTGACGCATTTCTTCGGTTACCTTTCCGGCCGCTGGGTCTACCCCGAGACCATCCGCCGCATCGGCGCGCTGGGCATCGTCACCCTCAACTTCGGCTTCGACGACAGCCACCGCTTCTGGGGCAGACACCGGCACGGGCAGTGGACCGGCAACGCCGGCATCGCGCAGGCCTTCGATCTGAACCTCACCGCCCAGCACCCGGCCGATGTCGCCAAGTTTCGCTTGAGTGGCGCGCGCGCCCTGTATCTTCCGCCCGGCGGCAACCCACGAGCCTTCGCCGGGCTACCGAAGGTCGAGAAACGCTATTTCGTCAGCTTCATCGGCCAGTGCTACGGCGTGAGAAAGGAATACATCGACTATCTGCGGCAGCAAGGCATCGAGGTCTACACCCGTGGCGAAGGATGGCCGGAAGGACCGGCCAGCCACGAAGAGATGCTGGCGATCTACGCCGCCTCGCACATCATCCTGGGCTTCGGCTTCACCGGCCGCAGCCGGCGCAAGACGGCGGTCAAGGGGCGCGACTTCGAGATCCCGTTCACCGGCATCCCCTACCTCACCACCTGGGACCCGGTGCTGGTACAACATTTCCGCGAGGGTGAAGAGATCCTGTGCTACCGGGATCGCAGCGATCTGGCGCGGATTCTGCGACAATGGCGCGATCGCCCCCAGGCACTCGCCCATATCGGCGAGGCCGGACAACGGCGCGCGCTCGCCGAACACAGCTGGGCGCAGCGGTGGCGATCCGTTTTGCGTTTTATCAACACCAACCTGAACACCCAATGAACATCGGACGCGAATTCATAGAATAAGTGCAACGCCTGGACTCGAAGAGGAGTCAGTTGCCGC
>CAYMWJ010000005.1:0-24867 GCA_964394235.1 uncultured Sedimenticola sp.
TGTTCGATGGCGGCGATCAGGCTGCCGGGGTCGGCGCGTCCGCTGCCGGCCAGCTCCAGCGCGGTACCGTGATCGACCGAGGTGCGCACGATGGGCAGACCGAGGGTGATGTTGACCGCCTGGCCAAATCCCTTGTGCTTGAGCACCGGCAGGCCCTGGTCATGGTACATGGCCAGCACCGCATCGGCGCCTTCGAGCAGGCGTGGGGTGAACAGGGTGTCGGCCGGCAGCGGGCCGCTCAAGTCCATGCCCGTGGCCCGCAGGCGCTCGAGCACCGGGGTGATGATGTCGATCTCCTCGTGGCCCAGATGGCCATCCTCCCCGGCATGCGGGTTGAGGCCACAGACCAGGATGCGCGGGGCTGCGATGCCGAAACGGTTGCGCAGGTCGCCATCCAATACGCGGAGGACGGCCTCGAGCCGCCCGGGGGTGATGGCATCGGCCACCGCGCGCAGCGGCAGGTGGGTGGTGGCCAGGGCGACACGCAGGCCGGGGCAGGCGAGCATCATCACCGGGTGGCCACCGGTGATCCCGGCGAGGAACTCGGTATGTCCGGTGAAGGGAATGCCGGCCTGGTTGATCACGCCCTTGTGCACCGGGCCTGTCACCAGACCGGCGAAGCGGTCCTCGAGGCAGCCGTGGACTGCGGTCTCCAGGGTCTCCAGGACATAGGTGGCATTGGCCGGATCGAGCCGGCCGGGCTGTGCTGCACTGCGCAGGGCGACCGGCAGCACCTGGATGGCACCGGATGGGGCCGGTGGACTGCCGTCTTCGAAGGGCCGCAGGGTCAATGGCAGCTCGAGGCGTTTGGCGCGTTCTTCCAGCAGGGCCGGGTCGGCAATCGCCACCAGTGGGCGATCCCAGGCGCGCTGCGCGATCTGTACGACCAGATCGGGACCGATGCCGGCGGGTTCACCCGGTGTGATCGCCAGGGGACGGGGGGTCATGCGTCCGGGTCGTCGAGGTGGATCTCGACAAAGGCCTCGTCGCGCAGGCGGCGCAGGTACTGTTCGGTCGCCTCGCGCGCCTTGCGTTCGCGAATCGCCTTCTTGGCTGCCAGCCGGCGTGCCTCCTCGGTCTCGTCGTGCTGGCGTTTGCCGAGCACCTGCACGATGTGCCAGCCGAAGCGGGTCTTGAAGGGCTCGCTCACCTGGCCCACCGGGGTGGTCGCCAGCTTTTCCTCGAATTCGGGCACCATGTGGCCCGGGCTGATCCAGCCCAGATCGCCGCCCTTGATGGCCGATCCCTGGTCCTGGGAATGCGAGCGTGCCAGGGTGGCGAAGTCTTCGCCATTGCGTATGCGCGCGGCGAGTTGCTCGAGGCGCTGGCGGGCATCCGCGTCAGAGGTCACCTCGTCGGTGCGGATCAGGATGTGGCGCGCGTGGATCTGCGGGACGATGCGCCGCTCCTCCCGTTTGCCCCCCCGGAACTCCGCCACCTTCAACAGGTGGAAACCCGCGCCGCTGCGAAAGGGGCCGATCACCTCTCCCGCGCTGGCCTTGGAGACCATCTCGGCTATCGCCGGGGTCAGTTGTCCCAGGCGGACCCAGCCGAGGTCACCACCCTGGATGGCGTTGCGGGTATCGGAATACTCGCGCGCCACGCTGGCGAAGTCGGTGCCCTGTTCGAGTTGCTTGCGGGCCTCGGCGGCACGAGCCCGCGCCTGGGCGATCTGCTCGGTCGAGGCGCCGTCGGGTGTGGCGACCAGGATGTGCATCAGGTGTACTTCGCGTTTCTCGTCGGGCGCGGCGGCCTCGCGCGCCAGGTACTGGTCGATCTCGGATTTCGAGACCTGGATGCGGCGGGTGACCTCGCGGTTGATCAGGCGCGAGATGATGATCTGCTTGCGGATCTTGTCGCGAAACTGCTCGAAGGACATGCCCTCGCTGGCCAGCGCCTCGCGCAGTTGCGCCACGCTGAGCTGGTTTTTCGCGGCGATGCGCGCGATGGCCTCGTCCACCGTCTTGTCGTCGGCAGTGATCCCCAGGCGTTGTGCCTCGGCCAGCTGTAGCTTGTCGAGGATCAGTTTCTCCAAGGCGCTGTTGACGATCTGGCGCTCGCTGGGCAGTGAGCCGGGATTGCCGCGCCGCAATTCGCCGGCCAGCTCGCGTGCCTTTGCGCGCAGCTCGCCGAGTGTCACCACGTCGTCGCCGACCATGGCCACGATACGGTCGAGCACCTGAGCGGCATGCGGCGCGCCACTGCTCAGCAGGAGGATCAGGGAAATCAGCAGGAAGTGTCGGAGTCTCGTCATCGTCTCAGCGATAGCCGTAGATGCCACTCTTCAACAGGGCATCGATGTTGTCGCCCAGCTTGCCCAGGCCGTTGAGTTCGAGTTGCAGCAGGAAGGACAGGTCCTGGGCATTGCCAGTTCCCGTGACCTGCTGGCGCACCAGGGCGCGCAGTCGCCAGCAGCACTTGCCATACTCGATGCCGGCGATGGAATCGAGGTTGCGGCGTTCGCTGAGCGAATAGTTCCAGCGGGCGATGGCGCGGGTGCGTTCGCCGACAGGCCAGCTGATGCCCAGGTCATACTCGGAGGAGACCTTCTCGGTCGTGCTGTACGACATGCTGATCAGGCGTTTCTGATCCGGGCGATACGCGGCCTGCAGTACCATGTGTGTGATCTTCCGCTTGTTCTCGTTCCACGCTATTTGACCGTCGGAAATGATATCCCGCGGAAAGCGAAGCGAGAAATTGGCGAAGAGTGGAGAAATGCGGGTTGTCTCCACTGGGTCGCCGGGCAGTTGTACCTTGCGGTCGGACAGGTAGATGATTTGTCCAATGCCGAAAGACGATAGAAGCTTTCTGGTCTGTGTGTTGCGTGAGCTGCTGCTTATGGACCAGGCCAGATGATTGGCGTCTCCTATGCGGTCGACACTGGTAAACCGGTTGGTGAGAAACAGGCTGTCGAGCGTCGGGCTTCTTTTGGCGGTGTCGAATATGGGGATATTTGATTGCTGCGTTCTGGGCGTATAGACATAGAGCAGGCGAGGTTCCAGGGTCTGCAGGGTAGGGGTGCCCCACCATTGGACTTCTCTTTCCAGAAACAGGCGGTTGTCGATCTCCAGCGTGGGAACGAGGCGATCGGGGTTGGCATCCCGCAGTGGATCGGTGTTGTTCAGCCGGTACGCCGTGTATCGCAGGCCCAGAGCTGGGGTCATGGAGTACCATGGCTTCTGTATTGGTGTGGCGAATCGACTATGGATGTCGAATCTGTGGCCCTGGGTTGGGCTGCCGCTTTTTACAAAATTCACATATTCGAAAGCCAGTGCGTAGTCGATCGGGGTGACCGTTTGCAGAGAGTCGCCATAGGCGACGTTGATCCGGGGCAACGTGGCATAGGGGCGGCTGCTGATGGGGAGCGCCTTGTTGATGGTCTGCGGGGCCTGGAGTTCGGTAGATACCGATAGTCCCTGTCGATAGTAATCAAGTGTCGCGGATCGCTCGAGGTAAGACTCCTGGCGATAAGGCGAGTTGCTTCCGAAGTCCGACAGGAATGTGCCATCGGAGACCTGATTTATATTGATCTTGCTGCTCAGATGTCTGGAGAGACGACTGGCCACCTCTACCGAGAGGGAGCCGCGCTTGTTGTTGCCTGGGGCCAGTTTGTCATTGTGTATGTAGTCGGCCTGTATCGTGCCGGAGTGCGCCTGGGTCAGGAAACGAAATTCCCCGCCCAGCAGCAGGCCACGTTGGCCGAGCAGGCGCGGGGTCAGGGTCAGGTCATAGTTGGGTGCGAGATTGAAGTAATAGGGCAGGCTCAGGTCCAGCCCCAGGCGATCGTTGTAGCCCATGCTGGGAATCAGGAAGCCGCTGTGTCGCCGGTCGTCGATGGGGAAGGTCAGCACCGGCGCATAGGCGATTGGCGCGCCCTTGAAGGCCAGCCATGCACTGTGCGCGGTGCCCACTCCTTCCCTGGTGTCGATGTCCAGGGTCTCGGCACTGAGTTGCCAGTCGTCGTTGCCGGGCGGGCAGGTGGTGTAGGTGATGTGCTGATAGCGTCCGGTGTCGGGGCCGGTCAGCTCGGCGCGTGCCGCGGTGCCGCGCGCCAGGATGCCGGGTAGTCGGTACTCGGTCTGTTCGGCATGGCCCAGGCGGGTATGCAGATTGTAGTGCACCTGTTCCGCGCTCAGGCGCAGGTCGGGGCGGTTGAGCAGGACGCCGCCGCTGGCGGTGAGTTCCCCACTGCCACGCTGCAAGGCGATGCGCGCGGCACGCAGGCGGTCATGGCCATGCAGCAGATCGACATTGCCGCTGAACAGGGCCTGCTCGTCGATCACCGAGGCCTCGGCGCTGTCGGCGGTAATCTCGACAGGGGCGGTTTCGGCGACAGGCTGCGGGGCAACCGCGAGTCGGGTGCAGGATTGCCAGGGGATGCCGGCATCGAGCAGCGCGCGGGTCGCCAGGGACGGGGGGCTTGCTTCCTGTCGGGCGGGCTCCGAAGTCGCAGTGGTCTGTTCCGGTTTTCCGGAGGCGAGCGAGGACTTTGCGTTTTTGGGCGCGGGCCGTGGCGGTGGGGCCTCGAAACCTGGTGAGGCCACCTCGGCCTGATCGCTGCTTGTCGTGGGTGGCGTATTGGGTCTGCTGTTGTCTCGTTCTGCTGTTACCGGCCGGGGAGGGGGTGTAGGGGCCTCCTTCACTGCGACCGGGGGCGGTGCCTGTGGTGTCGGGCGTTGCTCCGGGGGCGCGGGCGTGCTGGCAGTCGGCTGTGGCGGGGAGGATGGAGCGCTGATGCGCCCGGTGTCGCCGGTGCAGTCCCAGCCGCCACCGGCTGTGGCCTGGCAGTCCCAGCCATTTGCCCTGGCTGGCGCCAGGACGGCCATGCCCAGGGCGCACAACAGGGCGTGGCCCAGGCGATGTCTTCGGAACAGGTGGTGGCGACCGGAACGGGGTTTGTATGACACGGTTGGCGTTCTACCCAGTATGCTTGGGCCGGGGAGGTATGCCCCCTGGCACTTCAACGGGCGCTAAAATCTCATAGAATGGCGCTTTCTTCAATGTTGGAGGCAGGGCATGCCGGGCAGAGAGGCGCAGATGCATGACTGGCTTGAGGGCCGGTGTGGCCTGTTCGGTTTCCGCCTGGTGCCGGCATCCTCCGATGCCAGCTTCCGTCGTTATTTCCGCTTGCATCTGCCGGACGGTGAGACGCGTATCGTCATGGATGCCCCGCCCGCGCACGAGGAGTGCCGTCCTTTCGTCGCGGTGAACCAGCGGCTCGAGGCGGCGGGGGTGCACGTGCCACACATCCATGCGCAGGATCTCGAGCGCGGTTTCCTGCTGCTCGAAGACCTGGGCGACCGTCTCTACCTCGGCGAACTCGACGAGGCCTCGGCCGACCGGCTCTACGGCGAGGCCATTGACAGCCTGCTGCGTATCCAGCACGCCGATGCCTCGGGTCTGCCGGGCTACGACCGTGCCCTGCTGGCCCGCGAGATGGCGCTGTTTCCCGACTGGTTGTTGGAAGTGCACCTGGGCCTGGAGCTGGCGCCGGCCGAGCGGCGGATGCTCGATAGTGTGTTCGAGCACTTGATCGACAAGGCCCTGGCGCAGCCCCGGGTACTGGTGCACCGCGACTACCATTCGCGCAACCTGCTGGTCTGCGACGCGGACTCGCCTGGGGTGATCGATCACCAGGACGCGGTGCTTGGGCCGGTCACCTACGACCTGGTCTCTCTGCTGCGAGACTGCTACATCGCCTGGCCACATGAACGGGTCGCCGGCTGGCTGGACGACTACGCCGGGGCGGCAGTGGCCGCGGGCCTGCTGGACGAGGTGCAGTGCGCGCGGCTGCCGGAGTGGTTCGACCTGATGGGCGTGCAACGGCACCTGAAGGCGGCGGGCATCTTCGCCCGCCTGTATCATCGTGACGGCAAGCCGGGTTACCTGGGCGACATCCCGCGTACCCTGGGGTACATTCTCGCGGTGGCGGAGCGGCGTCCGTCAATGGTCCCGCTGGCCAGCTTTCTCGAGCGGCGGGTGATGCCCGCATTGCAGGCGGCATGAGTACCTGGTCGCCACACCCGGTCCACCTGTTGACCTTCGACCTGGATGACACCCTCTGGCCTTGCATGCCGGTGATCCAGGCAGCGGAACGCGCGGTACACGACTGGTTCCGCGAGGCCGCGCCGGTGATCGCCGAGCGTTACGATATCGACAGCCTGCGTGAGCACCGCATCCGCGTGGCGCGCGAGAACCCGCACTGGGCGCACGATCTCACCGGTATTCGCCTGCACAGCTACCGGCAACTGGCGCGCCGACACGGGCTGGACGAGAGCATCGCCGAACAGGCCAATGCCGTGTTCCGCCGCGAGCGCAACAAGGTCACACCCTGGCCCGAGGTGACCGAGGCGCTGCGCGCCCTGCGCGAGCACTTCGTGCTGGTGGCGGTGAGCAACGGCAATGCGCAGATCGAGCACACCCCGCTGGCCGATTGCTTCCATCATGCCTTCATGGCCGAGGAGGTCGGCGCGGCCAAACCGGACCCGGCGCTGTTCCATGCCGCCGCCGAGGTCAGTGGCATTCCCCTGTCACAGGCGGCGCATGTCGGTGACGACCCACACCGCGATGTCGAGGCGGCGCGACGCGCGGGCATGCATGCCGTCTGGGTGAACCGTAATGGCAGGGTCTGGCCCGACGACTTGTCGCCGCCGGACCACACCGTGAGCGACTTGCGCGCGCTGGTGGCCGCCTTGCTGGGCGATCGCTGAGGCGGTGTTAGGCGCGATCCCTGGATTCCTCGGGCGGGTAGGCCTGCTCGTGGCATTCCAGCAGATACTGGGCGAAACGCTGGCTGTTCCTGAACAGGTCGAAGTGGTGTTCGAGGTACTCCCAGGCCCGCTGCGCGAGCATGGCGGCGTCGATTTCACCGTGGGCGATCCGGGCGACGAGTTCGGCCAGTTGCTGGTCGTCACCAGGTTCGAAGAGCAGGCCGCATTCGCCGTCGGCAAGCAGCTCGGGTATGCCGCCGACCCGGGTGGCAATGACGGGCACCCCAAGCGACATCGCCTCCATCAGCGCAATCGGCATGCCTTCCACCACGCTGGTCATCACGAAGAGGTCGCATTCGGACAGGTGTTCAAAGACTTCGTGGTGGTAGCGCTTGCCCAGCAGTTTGACCCGGTCTTCCAGCCCGGCTTCGCGAATCCGTTGTTCCAGCAGCT
Source organism: uncultured Sedimenticola sp. (assembly GCA_964394235.1). GTDB lineage: Bacteria > Pseudomonadota > Gammaproteobacteria > Chromatiales > Chromatiaceae > MONJU. The sequence goes on from CAYMWJ010000005.1 coordinate 7,164, forward strand.
GGCGTTTGGGGCCTTCGCCAATGACCTCGCACTGGAAGTCTATCCCCCGGTCGCGCAGGCGTGCGCAGGCATCGATCAGTACATGCTGGGCCTTGTGGTCGGACAATCGCCCGACATTGAGCAGCCGCAATGGGCGATCTGCCTCCAGCCTGGGGGACTTTGGCCGGGGGGCGTCGCCAATGTGCACCCCCAGGGGGATGACAATCGCCTTGTGCAAATCGATGTCGGCATAGTGCTGCTCGATATAGGTGAGGTTGTGCTGCGATATGGAGACCAAGCGGTCCGCTGCGGCGAGCTTGCGTGCCAGATCCGGCACATGGTCGAAGGTCAGGTCCGCGCCGTGCAGGGTCATGGAGAACGGGAGACCGGCGAGGCGTTTTGCCCACAGGCAGATGGCCGCCGAACTGTAGGTAAAATGGGAATGCAGCCAGCATCGGGGGCCGTAGCGGTGGATGACCAGGGCGGCGCCGACGATGTGTGCCAGGCTGGCTGGCAGGCGCTCTTCCATGGTGAGGGTCTGTGCCAGACAGCGGAACAATCGAATGGGGTGGCGCAACAGCAGCGAGAACAATGCCCTGGCGACGCGGGACCAGGGGGCGTCCAGGAGGTAGTCGACCTCTGCCATGTTGTCGCGCATGTGCGGGTGAACCTGCTCCGGCTTGGGACGTCTCGCGGATACCAGGGCATAGGCGAGACCGCTCTGGCGCAGGGCCCTGAACTGGTCGAAGATGAAGGTCTCGCTGAGTACGGGGTAAATACCGTTTATGAATACGATGGGTTCGGACATGATGCTCTCTGCCGCGGGGTTGGGTCGCTTCTTCAATCCCGTTCGGTGCGTTGCCAGCTCATCTGCCGCCGGCGTATGAACGATGTCAGGACGGCCCAGGTCTTCTGCAGGATGTAATAGGGCAGGTGCATGGCGATCGACGGCAGTGAGGCCAGGTTGCCGTAAAGGCGTGCCGCTTCGATGTAGTGGTAAACGATGGACAGGAAGCCGATACCGGACAGCAGGCGCTGGGCCGGTGTTCCCAGCAGACCGATGCACAAGACCAGTACGACCAGACTGACCGGGGGGAGCAGGTCGAGCAGGCCGTCGAATGCCCGGCGATGGCCGCCTGCCCAGGCCTTGAGTAAGGGGATGAAATGCATTTTGATGGTCAGCCAACGCCCCCTTTCCCAGCGTACGCGTTGCGTATTGGCTGCCTGTTGCCCTGCGGGCATGTGGGCCTTGACCCAGGCCTGATCGGAAAATTCCACCTTGATGCCGGCCTTCAGCAGCATCATGTGGTATTCGATGTCTTCAACGATGGAGGAGGCAAGGTAGGGGACCCGTTCCAGGGTCTGCCGGGCAAGGCAGAAGCCATTGCCCATGATGCCGGCCGAGATGTCGAGCGACATCTTGCCGCAAGGGCGCAAGGCATTGAAGGAGGCGAGAGACCATTCGAGCATCCGGGTGCGCCAGTTGACGTCCGGGTTGAGCACGCCGTAGCGGAGTTGCAGCGCCAGGGCGCCGGATTCCAGGTGATCGTTGCACACCGCCAGGGCCTGGGGGTGCAGGTGTGAATCGGCATCGACCACCAGTACCGCATCCCAGTCCTGCTGGAAGAGGCGTGCGAAAAAGGCGCGCAGGGCTTGCCCTTTTCCGGGTTCTCCCTGGCGTTCCCATACCTCTGCACCGGCCGCTCGGGCGAGGGCTGCCGTGTCGTCGGTACAGTTGTCGGCGATGACCCACACCGCGAACCGTTCCGCCGGGTAGTCTTGCTGTGTGAGGTTCTCGACGGTCCCGCTGATGAGCTGTTGCTCGTTGTGGGCTGGCACCACGATGGCGATACGCCGCTTTCTGGTGGCGCTCGGGGGGCGATGTCGGCCGCATGTTGCGGCCAGGGCCAGTATGCCCAGATAAATGGCTGGCAGTATGCCTATGACCAGGAAGAATGGCCAGAACCCGTTCATGCTGTCGCTCCGGTGTCGAAGGTTTGCTCAGGCGAATCGCCGGGAGGCGCCGGCAGGATGAGACTGCCGAGATCCGTGTGGTGTGGTGCAGCAGCGCCTGGCAACCGCCTGTTGGCGGGATGCCGGATCACGGTCGTCGGTGCGCGCCTTGCCATGCCATGGTATGCCGACGAGGGGCCGGCGATCGGGAGATCGCTGCATGGGGTTTTTCCCTGGGGGTGGAGAGTCTGTGTGCTGCATGGGTGCTGATCGACGACTAGGTGGGCAGATCCTGGAACAGGCCATTCCGCGACCAGAGTACCTGTGCCAGACGCAGGCGTTGCAGGGGGGAGAGCCAGTCGGCCAGCGGCTTTTCCCGCAGGTCTTGCGTCAATACGCCATACAGCAGCTCACCATGCTGTTGCAGCAATGTGTGCTCCAGGTCTTGCATGGCTTGTGAGGCAACGAGTCGGGAATAGATCGGCCAGGGGCCTGGGTTGTCTTCGGTGCCGCGAAGACAATCCTGAAACTTGCAGTACAGGACGGTTCCTGGGCGCAGGAAGATGTTGGTGCCCGTGGAGAAATAGGGGAAATATCCTCCGGAGGCATGAGGCAACATCCAGGTCGGTCGCAAGAAGGGCTTCATCGCGCGTTGAAACAGTCGGTGGTTCAACTTCCAGGCCAGGGGCACGCGCGTGGAGAGCTTGACGACCTCGATATCGGTGAATACCTCGAAGGAGCGGAACAGGCGCCGGTAGCCCGTGATGTCGGCGCTGCCGGTGCCCTGGGACTGGGGCCAGACATGTGTCCATTCGGCGGCCGATTCCGGTCGCAGTGCCGCCACGCGGTCGTAGTGCGCCAAGCGGCGTGCGTAGACTTCGTCCACCAGATCGGGCGCGAAGACCCGCTTGGCTGACTGGAGATCCCGATACCAGGCGTCTACGGAGAAACCGGCCTCTTCCCGGCCACGGACGACACCGTGCTCCGGCAGGGCGATACCAAAGCGCTGGAATCTGCGAGTGGGTACGTAAAGCGCTTTCACGAAGATGTCGGAGTGGCTGCCGCCCAGTACCGCGGGATAGTCCGCGAGCCGACATTCCTGTTCGTAGCCGAAGGCATGCACGTGCACATATTCGTATTGTGCGCCGATGAGGCGCGTGCAGCCGGCCAGGTTGCGGAGGTAACGATCGGGTGTCCGGGTGCTGACATGAGGATGGATGCCGAGTACTTCGGCAACGTGGCAGGCGATACGGCTTTCACGGTTGGCATGGTCCACGAACACATGGCCGTGGCGTTCGATGTGGCGTGGGACCGCGCCGGCAATCGCCCGGCTGTCTTCTCCGCCGCTCAGGAACATCGCGATCCGGTCGACGGAACCACTGACCTGGTTGATATAGTCACCGACCGCTTCGCGCAGGCAGGCAGCCGCTGCATCCAGGTCGGTTTCCATGTCCTGCTCCAGCGGGAGCCAGTAGGTGTGACTGCTTTCCTGTACCCCCGTTTCGGGGGAGTAGCGGAGCGTAGACAGCGTGCCTGGTGGCATTTCGCTCACGTTTCGGTAGAGCGTATGGGGATAACAGACGGTGCGATTGATCAGCAGGTCGACCAGGGCGGTTGGGTCGATGTCGGAAAATCGCCCCGCCTGTTGTGCGACCAGGTCAGGGTGCGTGCCGATGACGAGGTGGCCGTTGTTCGCCTGCCCACGATACAGCGGCAAAAAGCCCACGGGATCCGTGACGAATATGATCTCGCCCCGTTGCTTGTCCGCGCGCCCCACGACAAAGGGGCCGGACAGTTCGCTCGTCCAGTCCGGGGTGCCGGAGCGGCACCAGCGGTCGAGCAGCGCCTGCGACAGGCGGGCGTCCCGGGATACCTGCTCGGCCGTCGGTGCGCGTGGCGGCTCACCACGCAGGCGCAGCAGTGGCCCGCCAGTGACGAACAGCAGGTAGCGTTCGTCTTCGAAGGGTGCATATCCTCCATAGTGATCGTCCAGCAAGGCCAGTTGGCCCCACGGACCCTGGAATGTCCGGACCTGGCGTTGCCACGGATGTATGGTGTGCAGCAGCCTTTCCAGCTCGCCCGCGGGGGTGGTGGCGGTGGTGTAGAGAAAATCGCTCATCTGGCTGCTTCAGCCGGCATGTGCAACGGGATGGTGGACATGGGTATGCGTTGCAAGGCCAAGGCGTTTTCGGAATGGTCCTGTAATGATATCACGGGTCCGAGTGCCTGGTACATGTAGAGCCTTTTGCGCTGCGTCAATTTCAATGAGGAAGAGCGGTTTGTACCACAAAGAGCACAAAGGTCCATGGAGTGTGAGGGGGTTGGAAAAGAGCGCTTTATCCTCCCCGCAAGTAAGGAGTCTGCCGCTTGTGGTAGGGGCTTCCTGTTTGGCTGAAAGCCGTATTGCGGGACAGGCAATGGCAGGAAGGTCTTTGCAAGAATGCGGGAGGTGGTGGGTGGTTGGCGGCTAGGTGGGCCGCCCCTGGAAGAGGCCGCTTCGGGACCAGAGCAGTTGGGCCAATTGCAGGCGTTGCAAGGGGGAGAGCCAGTCGGCCAGCGGTTTTTCTCGCAGGTCCTCCGTCACTATGCCATGCAGCAGTTCGCCATGCTGTTGCAGCAATGACTGTTCCAGGTCTTGCATGGCTTGTGAGGCAACGAGTCGGGAATAGACCGGCCAGGGGCCCGGGTTGTCTTCGGGGCCGCGAATGAGGTCCCGAAGCTTCCAGTACAGGATGGTTCCGGGGCGTAGGAAGATGTTGGTGTTTGTGGAGAAATAGGGGAAGAAGCCTTCAGCTGCATGAGGCAACATCCAGGTCGGCCGCAGGAAGGGTTTCATTGCGCGTTGAAACAATCGGCGATTCAGCTTCCAGGCCAGAGGGGTGCGCGCAGAGAGCTTGACGATCTCGATGTCGGTGAATACCTCGAAGGAGCGGAACAGGCGCCGGTAGCCCGTGATGTCGGCGCTGCCGGTGCCCTGGGACTGGGGCCAGACATGTGTCCATTCGGCGGCCGATTCCGGTCGCAGTGCCGCCACGCGGTCGTAGTGCGCCAAGCGGCGTGCGTAGACTTCGTCCACCAGATCGGGCGCGAAGACCCGCTTGGCTGACTGGAGATCCCGATACCAGGCGTCTACGGAGAAACCGGCCTCTTCCCGGCCACGGACGACACCGTGCTCCGGCAGGGCGATACCAAAGCGCTGGAATCTGCGAGTGGGTACGTAAAGCGCTTTCACGAAGATGTCGGAGTGGCTGCCGCCCAGTACCGCGGGATAGTCCGCGAGCCGACATTCCTGTTCGTAGCCGAAGGCATGCACGTGCACATATTCGTATTGTGCGCCGATGAGGCGCGTGCAGCCGGCCAGGTTGCGGAGGTAACGATCGGGTGTCCGGGTGCTGACATGAGGATGGATGCCGAGTACTTCGGCAACGTGGCAGGCGATACGGCTTTCACGGTTGGCATGGTCCACGAACACATGGCCGTGGCGTTCGATGTGGCGTGGGACCGCGCCGGCAATCGCCCGGCTGTCTTCTCCGCCGCTCAGGAACATCGCGATCCGGTCGACGGAACCACTGACCTGGTTGATATAGTCACCGACCGCTTCGCGCAGGCAGGCAGCCGCTGCATCCAGGTCGGTTTCCATGTCCTGCTCCAGCGGGAGCCAGTAGGTGTGACTGCTTTCCTGTACCCCCGTTTCGGGGGAGTAGCGGAGCGTAGACAGCGTGCCTGGTGGCATTTCGCTCACGTTTCGGTAGAGCGTATGGGGATAACAGACGGTGCGATTGATCAGCAGGTCGACCAGGGCGGTTGGGTCGATGTCGGAAAATCGCCCCGCCTGTTGTGCGACCAGGTCAGGGTGCGTGCCGATGACGAGGTGGCCGTTGTTCGCCTGCCCACGATACAGCGGCAAAAAGCCCACGGGATCCGTGACGAATATGATCTCGCCCCGTTGCTTGTCCGCGCGCCCCACGACAAAGGGGCCGGACAGTTCGCTCGTCCAGTCCGGGGTGCCGGAGCGGCACCAGCGGTCGAGCAGCGCCTGCGACAGGCGGGCGTCCCGGGATACCTGCTCGGCCGTCGGTGCGCGTGGCGGCTCACCACGCAGGCGCAGCAGTGGCCCGCCAGTGACGAACAGCAGGTAGCGTTCGTCTTCGAAGGGTGCATATCCTCCATAGTGATCGTCCAGCAAGGCCAGTTGGCCCCACGGACCCTGGAATGTCCGGACCTGGCGTTGCCACGGATGTATGGTGTGCAGCAGCCTTTCCAGCTCGCCCGCGGGGGTGATGGCGGTGGTGTAGAGAAAATCACTCATCTGGCTGCTTCAACCGACATGTGTAACAGGCTGGTGGGCATGAGAATACGCTGTTGGCGCCAAGGTGTTTACCGAGACAACTCCATGATGATAATATCACGGTCTTGCATGGCATCATGGGTTCACATGGCGTTGCTGACGGTAAACTGTGTACTGGTTCAAGGTTTCAGCTTGATATTGTCGATAAAAAACATGTCACCCGTCACTTTGTGTTCCAGGACGAACAGCAGCTTGTGAACCTTGTCCAGTCTGATGCTGGTTCCACGAGGGGTGCGTAGGGAAGATAGTGACAGGCAATACCTGCGCCAATCCTGTTCGAGCGTGAACTGGTTGATGGAGCTGGTAACAGGGCCTTTGCCGTCCGGCGTGTCCCGTACACGCACGATCAGGGTCAAACGTGGGTGAGATCCCCGGGCGTCGAAGCACAAGCGGCGCATGCGGGACCAGTCGTTCACCACTGGGTAGTAGACGACACCGGGCCAGGCTATGTCTTTGCCGTCGACGGACAGTGCCCAGCCATTTTCCGGGTCTCTGTGAACCAACGAGAGTCGTTCATGGCTCAATGGTTTCCACACTGCGCCGTGCTCATCGTCTTCGAAGTTGCCAAGCACCGGAAACAGGGAGCGCAAGTGATTCTGCTCTTCGTAGGCCTCCAGGAGCGGTTGCAGGCTGAGGCTTGCCATACCGATGGCCAGCGCTCCAAACAGCAGGCTGAAGGCCCTGGCGCCCTTTTGCCATGCGCCCAGGATGAATCCGGCAAACAGAATCCCCAGCAGGCCATGGTACAGGTCTTTGAAACTGCCGCTGCGACCGAATAGTGGCTGCACCAGTTCCAGCGCAACGGCCAGTACCAGCGTCAGGCCCAGGGCGGTGGCAATGGAGCGCGTCATCTGGAACAGCAGGAAGACCGTCAACAGGGCGGCGGGAAAGTGCAGGATGTCGAAAAGCGACATGGCAGAGACGGGCAGCCAGCTGTCCACCCATGACAGGGGCATCAGTGCCAACCCGCCCAGGAGCAGGAAAGTCACGATGGCGGTGACAGGGGGGCGCCGTTTCAGTGCATTGCTGGTCACGGTTTTCGGACTCTGTACGGTCATTCCTGCTGGGTGATCTGTTCCACGAGCTGCATGACGCGTTCGGCGTTGTGGTCCCAGGTGTAATGGGCGCAGAGGTGTTGGTGGGCATTGTTGCCATAACGCGTGCGCAGCGCGGCCGAGTCGATCAGGCGTGCCAAGGTGTCGGTCAGTGCGTCCGGATCGTCCGCCGGAAAGAGCAGGCCATCCGTTTCGTGGCGAAAGACCTCGGCGATGGGGGGGGTGTCCACCATGGCGATGGCTTTTGCCATGGCCATGTATTCGAAGAGCTTCAGCGGCGAACCGTACCAGTTGGAGTTGGGCATGACCGCAATATCGAAGGCGGCCACGACCTCGGGCATTTTGTCCCTGGGAATATGTCCGGTAAACACCACCTTGTCACCGAAGCCGGCGGTGTTCGCCTGGGCTTGCAGTTCTTCGACCATGGCGTTTTTTTGGCCGACCAGCATCAGGCACAGTTGTGGATGGCGTTTCAGCAGGCGTTCGAAACTCGCCAGCAGCAGGGGCACGCCGTGCCAGGGCAGAAAGCTGCCGATGAAGCCGATGACGATGTCGTTTTGTGCAATGCCGTAACGGGCGCGCAGGGCACTCCCGGAAATATTGCGATCGAAGAACGTCGGGTCTGCCCCGTTGGGGATCACGGCGACAGGCAATGCGGTGGGTGCGAGTGAGCGCAGGTGGTCTGCCAGGACGGTACTGACCGCGTAGGCGCCGTGCACGCGGTGCAAGGCATAGCGGTTGCTGAAAATGCGTGAAAGCAGGGGAATGTGTCGATAGTGGGCGTTGATGGCTTCGACATCGGGTGCGTTCATCTCGGCCAGGACAGGGATGCCGAGTCGTGAGGCGGCCCACAGGATCGATGGATTGCCATCATGCCGGGTGATGACGAGCTCCGGCTTGTGGTCGCGCAGAAAACGCTTCTCGGTGGGATATCTTCGAGCCTGCTCCAGCAGGCGTTTGATGTCTCGCAGGTACATTCGCGCCAACCAGCTTCGCAGTCTTGCAAGGCGTCCGGGGGGGGCGCTCGCCGGTTCTTCGTCTATGAGGGGCGGACACATGACCTCGAACTCGATACCCCGGCGCTGGCAAAGCCGGCCGAAACTGTCGATGAAGGCGCTGGTATGGGTATGGGTACCGTCCCGTGCGGATACCTGGTAATGCACGTAAAGGATCTTGCGTGGCAGAGGCATGGGAGCTTCCTGTATGGCGTGCCGGATCTCAGCGGAGTTCCGGTGTGGGAGAAAAGCGGATTCTCGTGCCCGCCTGTTCGGCTGCCTGTCGTGTCGGGTAAGGGCCGAGATAGATTCGGTAGATCGCGCGATTGTCCTGGTCGGCCACCACCACGATCTTCTCCCCCCGGCGGGACAGTTGTGCCGCGATACGTTGGGCCAACGGACGGCCGAATGCCGTGCGCAGGTAAACGTAGAAGGCGCCCTCGTGGGCGACGACCAGGCGTTTTGCCGTGACCTGGGGCAGGCGTATCCAGGTGCCCCTGGGCACGACATCGAGGTTGCGCAGACGGGGGTTGGCTGCCCGGATGATGTCTCTGATCGTGGCTGTCCAAAGGCCGTAATGCTTGGCCGCGAGTTTGCTCAGTGACTGGCCGGGTGCGATACGGACGAAACGATCCTGGGGAGTCTCATCGGAAAACGCTGGCAGCGGCAGTTGGCGAGGAGCGGTGGTGGGTGGTGTGGCCGTGTAACCTGTCGCTTGGGGCGCGGGCGGATGGGTGAGGGTGTCGACAGGCGTGACCGGCTCCGGCGGCAGCACGGGGTGTTCGACCGGTACGGCTGGCGTATTTTCCGGCTTGCCAAGGCGCGGGGTGATGCGACTGCTCCAATTCTTGCCGTCAGTCGCTCCGAGTGGGGGAGTTTGTCTGACCTCTTGGGGCTTGCCCTGATCGGCAGTCTTGCGGCGCGGTGGCTCGTCTTCCGGCGGCGGAAGGTCCAGCAAGGCCTCCAGCGACACGTCGGCCAGATCCTCGTCCATTGCATTGTTGTGCGATGGGGGCGTATCAGGGAGGGGGAGGGGCTCCCTCGTGGCCGGCATCTGCTTTGGCTGCGCAGGTGCGACCTCGGCAGCGGACATCTTCGTCGTCTCGTGGGGGATCGGTTTCTGTGCGCTGTGATAGCCATCATAGGCGAGGAATGTCAGGGAGCTGAGGAGTACCCCTCCCCCGAGCCACAACCAGGGTTTGTTGGCAAGGGTGGCCAGAAATGAGGGGCGAGGAGTTGCCTCTGTGAGTACTTGTTCCGGGCTTGCTGGCTCGGCTTGGATCTTGTCACCGCCGGGGGGCGACGGAGGCTCAAGAGGGGCTGGTGGCTGGGGTGTCGAAGAGGTGGCCTGTGCAAGGGGGAAAAAGGGAAGCTGGGTCATCACTTCCCATATCGTGGAAGCATCGATATGGGGCAGGCCATCGGCATACCCGGCCATCAATGCGTTATCACAGATGTGATTGATCATCCGTGGTGCGCCACCGCTTGCCTGGTGCACTAGTCGCATAGCCTCCATGGTAAACAGAGACGCTGTTGCGCCGGCTTTCTGGCATCGGTAGCCGATATATTCGATGGTTTCAGCCTGTGTCAGATTGCTGAGCGAACGATGCAGCGCCACACGTTGGAGAAGCGCGCGCAATACCGGGGTCTGGAGCCGATTCAGGAGTTCCGTCTGCCCCAGAAGCACGATTTGCAACAAGCGTTCACCGTCGACCTCGAGGTTGCTCAGTCGGCGCATGCTGCCCAGCGTCTTGTCGGAAAGATCCTGGGCTTCGTCAAATAGTAATACAATCGTTTTCCCGTTACGACATTTCTGGTGAAGCTTTCTCTTCAGTTCCTTGAAGTCCTCCTCTCGTGATGCGCTGTCCCCAAAGCGAACGCCGAGCAGTTCCGCGAGCCGCTGAATGATGTCCTTTGGGCGTAGGCCAGGGGCTTCGAACTCCAGTAGTGTGACCGCTTTGGGTAATTGTTCCCACAGCTTTCTGACCAACAGGGATTTTCCAGTACCCACTTCTCCGGTAATGAGAATGATGCCCTTCTGGTTTTGTATGCCGTATATCAGCGCGGCCAGGGCTTCGCGGTGTGCCTCGCTGGCGTAGAAGAACGAAGGGTCGGGCGTGTTGTCGAATGGACTTTGCTTGAGACCGAAATGATCGAGGTACATGATGCGTTACGTTCCGTATGGTGCCCGTGTTTGTCAGATCGTGGTGTTGGGATTAGTAGTTGTCTTTCAGCAATATGGGGCTGTCCATTCTCACGTCGAGCAGCTTGCTCAGCAGGATTTCACCCTTGTAGACCTGAATATTGATGGGGACGCGGGTCAGTCGCCCCTGCTCCAGCGGGATGTTGCGGAGGAATCGCCGCCGGTATTCGATGAAGTTGTTTGCGGCGTCCCAGCGTCCGATCCTTACGAGAAGGTCGACGACTTTCGATCTTGTGAGCAGGGGGGTGTCGTCCTTGATGTATACGATGATGGCCCCTGGTGGGTCGTACTCGGCCGATTCGATATAAACGCCCCAGAAGAAGGTGTCACGGGAGTCTGGCAGGAGACGAGGGTATTGGATTGCCCGCTGGTCGAATTTCCAGGGAATGGTTTCACCCGCCTCCGGCATGTAATTGTCGGGGAATATGCGCCCCGAGGCCAGATCGAGCGCACCAGCCGTCACGGGAAAACAGAGCAGAGTACAGACGAGTTTCCGCAATATGCTGCGAATCATGAGACCTCCTCTATTTTGAATCGCCGGGCTACCGATCGCCTGAAGGGGCTGGGCAACAGGTGGAGGTTGTTTCTGATCAGCCAAGCGGGGGTGTCGCCCAGCCAGCGGTCCGGGATGAACAGGAAGCCGATTATATAGGAGACCAGGCCCGTGCACATCAGCAGCACCAGGCTCAGGGTCTGATCGAGATCGCTGGTCGCCATGTCGGCGGCGCCCACGAAGGCGGCAACCCACAGGGCCAGGACAACACCGCCGCCCTGGCATGCGAAGAAGTGCTTCCATCGGTCGTCCAGCAAGCGCATTACCACGACCGTTTTTGCCAGGTAGAGCCAGAGTGATGCAAGGATGATCACCATGGCGACGGCTTCCAGTCCGCTTTCCAGGACGGCATATATGCCCACCACCTGTATCACCAGGTAAATGATCTGAAGTCGAAGCTCGATATAGACCTTGCCTTTGGCCTGGATGACACTGCCGGACAGATTGAATATGGATTTGAAAATACCGGCTATGGCCAGTAGGCGTAATATGGGGGCGGCAGCAAGCCATGCGTCTCCAAATATACCGACGATGACTGTCTCGGGAGCCACCATGATTGATCCCAGCACGGGAAAAGCGAGGAGGGAGGTGGTGGATATGGCTCGTCGATAGGCGCGTCGCAGTTTTAGGTTGTCGTTCTGGATGCGTGAGTAGGCTGGAAACAGCACGGTACTGAGCGTGGTGGCTATGCGACTGATCGGCAGCATCACAAGCTGGAAGGCCCGACTGTAAAGGCCCAGTTCATTGGCACTGAGGTATTTGCCGATCAGCAGGTTGTCGGTGTTGACTGCGGCATAGTTGACGATGCTGTTGAGGCTGATCCCGGTGCCGAAGTGGGTCAATTCTCCGAGTTCCTTCTTGAGTAACCTCGGGCGGCCAACCGGCTTGAGCACTATGCAGCCGACAGCGGCAGTGGTCTGGGTGGTGAGGGCGGCGTAGACGAGGCTCCAGACGCCGTGCCCCATGGTGGCGAGCGAGATGCCGACCACGACATAACCCAGGACATAGGCAAAGGTGTCAATAAAGAAAAGCTGCTTGAAGTTGAGATCGCGCATGAGCAGGCTGCGACTGACGATACTGGCGCAGATGCCCAGCAGTGAGAGTGACAGTACGGTGATGATGGGTGCCAACTCGGGCTGGTCGAACAGCTTCGCCAGGGGGGTGGCGAAAAGTGTGAAGGCAATGACCAGTATTGCCCCCATGATCAAGGACAGACCCAGCGCGGCCTGCAGATGTGCCCGGTCAAGTTCTTCGTGCTGGATCAGGGCCGGCCCCAGGCCCAGGGTGGCGATCATCTCCGCCAGGCCAATGAAAACGGTGGCCAGGGCCGCGAGGCCGAAATCGGCCGGTGGCAGAAGGCGCGCGAGGATGGCGGTGGCAAGGAGTATCATCACCGTTTGCAGGATGATGCGCAGGAAATTCCAGTTGACGCCGCGAATGGTTCGTTGCGTGTGGGAGTCGTTCATGTCCGTGCCTGCGAGGGGGTATGGAGTATGCTCAATGCGGTCACGATGCCAAACAGCAGCCAGAGTGGCTGGTTCATATAGATGGGGTTGAGGTCGCCGGCGTTATGTACCACCCAGGCGGTGAGGCTGGCGGTTGTGCCGAGCGCGGCTCGTGACAGGTCGTCGTGCAATCTGAGCGACTGGCGGATCGCTGTGATGATGAGTGTGAAAATGGTGATGATCCAGATTATGAGGGTGGGGATGCCGGCCTCGGCGGCCAGCAGAAGATAGGTGTTGTGGACGGGGAAGTCGTAATAAAGGGTAAGGAAGTATTCGGTGTTGTCATAGCGTTGCATGACGAAGGTGTAATTGTTCGTTCCGACCCCCATGATGGGATTGGCACGTATCGTGTTGATGGCGATTTTTGCCAGTGGAACACGCTCTTCGGCGCTGCCCTGGTCGTACTTGAACAGGCGGTCGCGGAAGGTCTGGGACGAGGCAAGCAGCAGCCCAAAGGCCAGGATGCCCATGAGTGCGAGTTTTACAGTGGTGGCCACGATGCTCTGCCCGCGCTTGTAGCGGTACAGTATCGTGCTGAGGAACATCCCGGCAGACAGCCCCATCCAAGCCCCGCGGGAGGCGGTGAAGAGCAGGGACATGAGGCCCAGGGCCAGGGCCAGGCCCATCAGGAGCTTTCTCCAGGCGATCTTCTCGTTCAGCATGAAGTAGGTGACAGTCGGGATCAGCATGTTGAGCAGCATGGCCAGGGCGTTCGGGTGGCCTGTGGTACCGCCGGGCCGGACGAGCAGCTCGTCGGTGCCCAGCCGGGTCTTGATGCCTACGTCGCGCCCCAGGAACTCTGCCGTGAAGATCTTGCCGACGAATTTTTGTTCCAGGACCACGACCCCCTCGATGAGGAGGATGATGGCGAACATGTAGGCGATATAACGGAAATGCTCCGGTCGTTTGAGGACGGTGGGATAAAACAACAGGTAGATGATAAACAGCTTGATATACCACGATATGGCGCTGAAGGTCATGAAAGGCTCAACGGCGACCACGGAACTCAAGGCGTTGAGGCCGATGAAGGTGCCGAACAAGACAAGGATCTTGTAGTTGGGCCTGGTGGGCTCTTCCTGTGGACCGAATCGCCCTGGTACCACGAGGTGGAGGAGGCGACCAGCCAGCAGCGGCAACAGCATGACGTCGTAGAGCCTGAGGGTGATGCCGTTGGCGAAGACGAAATGCGCCGGATCCTTGTGAAAGAAGAAGCTGATATCGTAGTAGATGGGAAAGAGGGCGATGGAGCCGAAGATGAGGATGTCCTGGGTCTTGTTGGTCAGCAGTCGCAGGCCGATCAGGCCGGACAGGCCAGCGATCAGCAAGACAAAGGCGGCGAGCCACTTGGTGTCCAGGTGGCCGGTCGCGTAGACGATAAATGCACCCACCAACAGCCCCACGACAATGGGGGTGATGATCGGGCCGCTGTGATCTATCCGGATGGTCATCGTCTCGGGGTCGGGGGCTATATGAGCCGGAGCAGGAAGTCCGGGATGGGGTAGCGCCTGTGGTTGAGGATGACACCGAGGACAGTCACCCCGAGCTGGTCCATCTCCTGGGACAGTGCCTTGAGCGTGGGCAGGCGCGTCGTCCCGGCCTTGGCAATCAATGCAACACCATCACTTTCTTTCGCCAGGGAATAGAGTGCCGGGTTGTGGTTCAAGGGGGGCAGGTCGAGGATGATCCATTGGTAGCGAGAGCGCGCGAGCTGCAAAAAGCCCAGGAGGTGGCTGGGCATGGCGGGGCTCTGCAGCTCTGCCGCGGTCAATCCTGCATTGAAGCAGTCCAGGTTTGTGTCCGGTGGTGTGTGGCTCGCATGGTCTTGCGCCTCGGCGGGTGATAGCGAAAGGTCCAGGAGCATGGCCCGGGCCCCGGTGTCACTGGCAGCGAACAGACGCGCAATGTGAAAGGCGATGCTGCTGGTGCCGGCAGCGTTGTGCGGGCTGGTGAATCCTATTATGGAGCCGCCATCGCCTGTTTGGGTGCCATGGAACATGGTGGCGACCTTGTTCAGCTCGCGCAGCCATTGTGTGCCGTTGAAGCGTTCATGGCGTATCGCGAGTTTGGCGTGGTCGAGGCGGATCAGCCGGGAAGTCCAGTCGCCATGTCGCTTTGCGGAGCCCTTTGGCGCGGAGGTGGAAAGTGGCACGCTGTCAAGCTCTAGCCTCGTGTCGTTACCCTTGTTCAGGGCATCGAAGGCCTTACCCACGTCGTTTTCCTCCAGTGGGGGCGGGCTCGATGGCCCGGGAAAGGTGAGTCAGCGAGCCGAGGAATCGCACATCGGTACGGGCGATCAGGTCGTGCGGTGTCCATACGCGCGGGTCCATGCCATAGGCCGTGAGGGTCATGCCGACCGCAAGGATGAGGCCGACGGCCACTGCCAGTGCCATCAGCTGGCGTTTTTTGGGAAACCAGGGCGCTGTGGGAGGCTGAGGACGATCGACAACCTTGATGTTGGCGAAGCGCGCCTTGTTCTTTTCGAGGTTGATGCGTGCCTTCTCGCGCCTGCTGGCATAGAGTTCGTAGTTCTCCTTGGCCAGCCGTACCTCGAGCTGCAGGCGTTGCAGGGCGATGGTATTGGTTCGCTGTTTGGTGGCCCTCCGTTTGACCTCCTCGATGCGCTGGCCGAGTTCGGCGATTTCCTTTTCGCGGGACGCGGCGAGGTCGCGTGTTGCCTCGATGATGCTGCCCATCTGCAGGTTGATCTGGCGGCGCATGTTTCGGTACTGGGTCTCGGCGTCGCGCACGGGCTTGGAATTCGGGCGGAAATCGTTGCGTGCCCGTTGTATGTTGATCAGCATCTGGGTGATGGACCGCTGCATTTCCTCCAGGGCCGGGAATGCCGTCAACAGGTCGGTGGAAACCCCGGAGAGCTGCCCCGTCTCGCGCAATTGCCGGCGTGCACCTTCCAACTGTCGCATCCGGGTGTGCAGCGCCTTGAGCTTGGCGATCAGTACGTTTCGCTGCACTTCCAGTTCCTGCAGCACGTTCAGCACCTCGTTGGCCTGTCGGGGGGGGTCGACAACCTGGAGCTTGCGGCTGGCCTCAGCGAGTTTCCGGTTCAGGATCTTGTATCGCTTCTTGAAGTGCCGCATCTGTTCATCGAAGAAGTCGAGTTGTCCTCTCAGGCTTTGATTGACCGAGATGTGATAGTCGATGAATTCGTCGAGATAGGTGTTCAACAAGTCTACCACGGTGTCCGGGGCACTTCCCTTGATGCGAACCTCGATGATGTTGGCCAGCGACATCGGCTCGGCGTCGATGCTCCCCAGGAGGCGGCCTACTGCGGCCTGGTACGCTTTCTGGGTGTCGTCCTCGGCGAGCCGTAGTTTGTCGACGACGCGCTCGGCGACGGCAGGTGTCTTGAGTAATTGTACGATGGTATTGAGGACCTGTACGTCGACCCGGTTGTCCATGCCGACCACGCGCGCTGCGTCGGCATCAAACAGGACCGGGGTTTCGATTTGCGGCATGACCAGCAGCTTGGCCGACGTCTTGTAGATGGGGGGGGCCAGCAGACTGACGGCGAGGGCCGCCAGAACCACGCTGAGAAAGGTCAGCACGAAGACTCGTTTCTTCAGGAAGAAGATGGAAACGATGTCTCGCGCCGTTTGGGTATCGGCGTGACGAGTCTGCGTGCCTTGTGCGATATCGTTCATAACATCATGTCGCTGGCGATCAATAGGTGTCCTGAGGGAGGGGCGGTCACTGTCCCGCGGCGGTTCCTGGGATTTCGTGGTATGTCAAGTGTTGTGTTGTCGTCAGGAGGCCCCGATCGTTCGTCTTCCCGATGGCGACATGGAGTGGCGGGAAGACACGGTTTCCGCTTTGAACCCCTCCGCTGAGATACTTGCCTTTTCGCAGAAGGTGCCCGCAGGTATTCAGTGCGTCCCGGAACATCATGGGTTCGGCCTGAGCAGGTCAATGTTGTCGTTGACGCTGTACGCGAAGGAGAAGTTGTACGGTATCAAAGCACGCAGCAGGGTGCCGACCACCGAAGCACGGGCCAGTCGCGATTTGGGAACGAAAACCACGTCTGCCTGCCGCACGATCAGGTCCTTGCCCATGTTGCCGGTAGAGAGTATCTCCGCGACGTCGACGAGACGCCCGACCGCCTGCCGACGCTCGTTGCGAGTGATCAGCAGGACGCTGTCGTGTTGTGCCGTGGGTTTCAGGCCGCCGGCCATGGCGATGGCCTGGGTGACGGTGACCCGTCCAGGGATTTCGTAATACCCCGGCTTGTCGACTTCGCCGAAGATGTAGAAGCGGTTGCCGGTAATCTCGCGCAGGGTCACCGAGGTGAACATGTCGCGCAGTATGGGACGGTAGGCGGCATTGACCATGCGCTGGATTTCCGCGATCGTCTTTCCGGCCACCTTCAGTGGCGGCAGCAGGGGGATGCTGATGTTGCCGTCCGGCTGCACCAGTGCCAGTCGGCTTTGCCCGCGTGGCGCGGTCTTGATGGCCTCTTTCAGTTGGCGGATACTCTCCCCGTAGCGCACCAGGGAGACGGTCGCTCGCGGATTGTTCAGCAGATCGGAGAAGCGCTTCGTGATGTTGTCGGCCAGTTCCGAGGGTGTCAACCCGGCGGCATCGATGTCACCCTTGTAGGGCAGTGTCACTCTTCCGTCGGGGCGGACATTGAGTGTGCGGTCGAGCTGAGTGTAGTAGTAGAACTCGACGCGGATCTGGTCACCGACCGCGATGCGATATTCGTCCTGTTTGACCACATTGACGTGGTAGGTGATCTCCAGCTTGTCGCCGGGTGAGACCAGGTAGTCTTCGGTCAGATAGAGGATTGGGTCTTCGTACGTTGCCTCCTTGTCGATCTCGGCGGGGGGGTGCGGTACCGGCGTCGTGGCGCAGGATGCCAGTAGTACCAGCGCTACCAAGGCAACGACCAATCTGGTCTGGAGTGGCATGCTTTGTCCTCGCTGTGGTCGTTTTGGGGTCGTTACACATCACCCGCCAGGCCGCCGATGGCGGCGACCACGACGTTGGTCTTTATGGGTTTGAGGCAATTTCGAGGATTGTCTGCCTTGGCAGGGGCGATCTGGCCTGATCCTGCAAGCGCGAATTTTCCATGAGGCCTGGCAGTCTGTCAACGCCTTTG
>CAYMWJ010000005.1:24967-56076 GCA_964394235.1 uncultured Sedimenticola sp.
TTATTGGCGGGATGGAAGAAGACGAATTTTCAGAGATGCCATGGTGTTGGAACGACGACTTTGTCGAGGGCCGTTCGTCAAAGATTTGACGAATGGCGCAGGGTTGAAGCGGGGTGCTTGGTGTCACGAATGCGACTGAAAATCGTCGGTGCGGCAGGTGTGTTGCTGATGCTGAGCGGTTGTGCCGCGGTATCGTGGTGGGACAAGGACTGCGAGGCGGCTGCTGACGACAGGGGCCGGTGCGGGGTGTCGCCTGTCGAGATGGCCGCAGGGATGACGCCTGTCGCGGTGTGGAATGATTTTCGCGGTTTGCTGATCGAGGGGTATCGCCGTCGGGTCAAGACGGAGGATTATGAACACGATTTCGTCGAGCGAGAGCGGAATCTCTCGCGGGTTGCCCGCTTGAAGCGCGGCGAGTGGGTGGGACCCGAAATGCTGTCATATCGGCGTTTGCCGCTACATGCGCAGCCGGCGCTGCAGGCGGCACGTGAGCGGCTGATGCAGGCATTGTCCGGGGATGCGAGGCGCCGCATGCCGGTGGCTTTGGCCGAGGCGCAGGTGAACTTCGATTGCTGGATGGAAGAGCAGGAGGAAAATCGCCAGCAGCACGATATCGACGCGTGTCGACTGGGCTTCGAGGCGGCCATGCGCAAGCTGGACATGCTGCCAGCCAAGGCCCGGAGTAGTGGCAGTGCCTGTGATTGCGAGGTGCCTGGCCCCTATATCGTCTATTTCGATCTGGATCAATCCGTGTTGACGCCAAGTGCAATGACAACCTTGCAGCGGGTGAGGCGGGCCTATGCGCAGCTGCGCCCGGCCCGAGTGATCGTCGAGGGGCATACGGACCGCGCCGCGGACATGGCCTACAACGACTCGCTGGCGCAGCGGCGGGTGCGTGCGGTGGTCGCCAAGCTGGTGGCGCTGGGGGTGCCCAGAAAGATCATACTGACTCAGGGCTTTGGTGAGCGGCGTCCGCGGATCAGGACGCCCGACGGTGTGCGCGAGGCAGAGAATCGTCGTGTCGAAATCCGATTCAGCTGGTAGGCAAGGAGGCGGGGCGAAACGTCCCCCGAAGGTCCTGGCGATTGCGAGTGGGGGCGGGCACTGGATCGAATTGTTGCGGTTGCGCCCGGCCTTCGAGGGCGCCGAGGTGGCCTATGTGACGGTGCGGTCGTTTTACCGTGACGATGTGAGTGGCAGTGTTTTCTACTGTGTCCCCGATGCCAATCGCTGGAACCGCCTCAAGCTGGTCTGGCTGGTGTTCCGCTTGTTGCTGATCCTGTTGCGGGAACGGCCGGATGTCATCATCACCACCGGGGCCGCGCCAGGGTTGCTGGCGATCCGCCTGGGGCGCCTGCTGAAGATACGAGGCTGTTGGGTGGACAGTTTCGCCAATGTCGATCAGCTGTCCCTCTCGGGGCGGCTGGCGGTGGGGCATGCGGCCTTGTGTTTGACGCAATGGCCGCATTTGGCCAATGCAGAAGAAGGGATCGAGTACGCGGGGAGTGTGTTTTGATTTTTGTCTCAGTGGGGCAGATGCTGCCTTTCGACCGTTTGATTCGGCTCGTGGACGAGTGGGCGGCGTCGCGTGGTCGGCAGGATCTGTTCGCGCAAATCGGCAATGCGCGGTATGTCCCCGAGTGCTTTGCCTCGGTGGATTTTCTGACGCCGTCGGAATTTCGGCGTCGGCTGTGTGAGGCGGAGGTCTTCGTCTCCCATGCGGGGACGGGCAGCATTCTGGCCGCCCTGGAGGCGGGCAAGCGGATTCTGGTACTGCCTCGGCGAACCGAATGGAAAGAGGCGACCACGGACCATCAGGTGGCAACGGCCCGACACTTCGAGTCCAGGGGGCTGGTCCGAGCGGTCTATGATGATGCCGATTTCATGCCGGCCCTGGATCGCTTGCTGGATGATCCTCCGCCTCCTGCTATTTCATCCAAGGCATCACCGGATCTGGTGGCGCGGCTGCGCTCGTTCATTTTCGAGGGTCGCTGATTCAGCGGGCACCGTCCCCCTTCAACACCGCGGGAATGGTGGCGAGCAGGATCTTCACGTCCTCGAGTAAGCGGAAGTTGTCGACATACTTCAGGTCGAGTTCCATCCATTCTTCGAATGACAGGAGATTTCTTCCACTGATTTGCCAGTAGCAGGTCAGTCCCGGCAATACACTGAAGCGACGCAGGTGGGAGATGTTGGTGACCAGGCGGTAGTCTGCGGCGGACAAGGGGCGTGGCCCAACCAGACTCATGTCGCCCCGCAGGACGTTGAACAGCTGCGGCAGTTCGTCGAGACTGGTTTTTCGCAGGTAGCGGCCAATGCGGGTCACACGCGGGTCGTTTTTCATCTTGAATGCGGCACCATCCATCTCGTTGTACTTGGCGCGCAGTTCTTCCAGCATGGACTCGGCATCCACTACCATGGTGCGAAACTTGTATAACCGGAATGGCCGGCCATGGTAGCCGTGCCGTTGTTGCACGAAGAGCGCGGGGCCGGGTGAGTCGAGTTTGATCAACAGCGCGATCAATACCATTAGCGGTGACAGGATGATGAGCAGCAGGCCGGACAAGGAGATGTCCATGCCGCGCTTGATGAGGAACTGCCAGCAGAGGTCATAGCCCGAGGAGATGACGAGTTCGGGCAGTGACGCACCTTTCTCGTTGGCGACGTAACGGCTGCACTGGGTGCGCCAGAGCGCGTTGCGGGGCACGATGGTCTGGAGGGTTTCCAGCAAGGGGAAGCGAAGGGTGATGCCCCGGGCTTCCGCAGAGTGAATGATGTCACGGATGGCGGGTGTGAATTCGTTGATCGGGATGGTCACCACGATCTCGTCGATCACCAGTTCGTGCATCAGTTGGGGGAGTTCGGCATAGGTGCCTACATGGGACGAGCCGGGCGGTGCATCGCCGCTGTCGTTGACGAAGCCCAGCAATTTACAGCCCATGCCCTGGGAGCAGGAGAACAGTCTGGCATAGCGCGCGGCGGTATTGCTTTGCCCCAGGATGACCACGCTCCGTCTGTTATGGTCTCCAAGGTTCACCCGTTTCAGCAGGTGGTGTACCGCATAGCGCAGCAAGTAGGTGGTGACGATGGCGGTGGGCCAGAACGTCAGCAGAAAAGGCGGGGACAACAGGTAGAGGTCGAGCAGGTTGCCGGCGGCGGCAAGCAACAGGACATTGATGCCGATGGCCTTCGTGAGGGTGAGCAGTTCCTTCGTGGCGATCAGCTTGAGTTGTGCCGGATCGTACAGCTTGAACTTGTTCAGTATCCAGAGGTATGTGGCTATCAGCAGCGCCAACAGAAGGAGATTGCCGACCGATACCCTGAGTGCGATGAATTCCTCTATGGGATAGTGGTCGACCTGTTCTGAGAGGAACCAGGCGGACAGCAGCATGGAAATGCCGAGTGCGATGATGTCCGCTAGCTTGTAGGCCTGGTGAATGACTCTGCTCTTGTTATATAACACCCGAATTCAACCCCCGAATTCAACCAATAAGTGCAACACCACCTGCTTTGGTGCCGGATGTGGTCGCCGGATATCTGTAGCAGGCGGCGCTTGTCATCTCACCAGGCTTGCAAGCGGGTATTGCGGGGTGTGGGAGAGAGTGTCTGAGGTGGTGCGCTCAGGTAGTCGCTGCGCCAGCAATGTCCACTGCAATGGCGGTCATGGGCCAGATAGGGCGCGGGCGTGAAAGGCCGCTGGTGGGAGAGGAGAGGTAAATTGTCTGCCTGCCGGGGCGGTGGGGGCTTGCAGGTCTTTTCGGTTGCAGGTGGATGCGAAGCTGCCATGGCGTTGCTGGCCGCCACGAGCAGCGCGATGAAGATTGTCAACGCGACCTTGATTGTACGCAACGACCTGATCATCGGTTCGGTTGGCGCCACCCTTCATTCTCCCCAACGTGTTGCCGATGTAAATCGGGAAACTCTGAAAATTCGCCTTTTCTCCCGGCCCACGCCGAGCGGAAGAGACCGGGAGGCATCACAACAGGCCTTTGCTCTCTTTTGGCCGCCCGGCATGTGGGGCGGGGACAGTCAGGGTTCCTTGGCCGGTCGTGAGAACTATACAACAGAATTCTATGCCCAGAAACTAGGTTCTCCTCGACGTTTTGCGTGGAGTCTGCTCCCGAAGGCTGGCCGGAAAATCTGTGGGGGAGAAGGGAATGGAGGGCAATCAGATCCTGCTGCTGGGCTGGGTGTCAGTGCCCAGGTCAACGATGTTATGATGAGTCACTGATTCCCGGAAGGGGGCCAAGGCATGAGACTGCCGATTCCAAGACCCTGCGAGGCGCTGTCGTTGCCATTGAAGTGGATGCCGGCCGGGATGCATGCCCGGGGGCTGGCGCTGGTGATCAATCGTCTTTTCGCCGATGCGCTGGATGCCGGGGAGCTGGACTTCCTCGAAGGCAAGGTACTGCACGTCGAAGTGGAGGACGTCGGACTCCATTACCGACTGGTGATGCGTGGCGGACGCTTTGCCGCCGCGGCCGCCGAGGCGTCTGTCGACGTTCGTTTCCGCGGCGAGCTGCAGACCTTTCTGCAGCTGGCGACCCGGCGCGAGGATGCCGACACGCTGTTCTTTCAGCGGCGCCTGCGCATCGAGGGTGATACCGCGACGGGCCTGCACCTGAAGAACTTTCTCGATGCCCGGGAGGGGGCATTGCTGCCCCCCGCGTTGCAATATTCGCTCGAGCGCATGACCGATCTGTACGGTCGCTATTGTGGGCGCGAGGACATGGCGGCGGTCTGAGCCGACCAGTGCAGTCCAGGGCGGCCGTGCCAGTAGCCGTCGCAGGGGCCGTGCGGGAGGTAGCGCAGCAGTTCGTTGAGTGCCTCATCGACCGGGCGTCCCTGGCGCAGTACTTCGGCATGAATCTCGATGATGCGTCCGGTGTGACGCGACTGGGGGCTGATGCGCAACAGCTCGACTCCCAGATCTGCGGCTTCGGCCAGTACGCCCAGCAGGGTGAAGGTCTGTGCCGATTGGGTCTGGATGCCGTTGAGGGTGAGAAAGCGCTGCTCTTCCTGGGTCGACAGCAGCATGCCGTCGGGGTAGTCCAGGCAGCGGAACTGGCAATCGTCCTTCGGCAGCCGGTGCGCGCGGGCGGTGAAACAGCGTGCCGAGAGGGCCAGGGGCAGGCGGCCAAAGGCGAAGATCTCGGTCTCCACCTTCGGTGGGCGCTCGGCCTGCATGCGGGCCAATGCCGCATGTGACAACTCCACCGGCATGACCCAGCGCCGCATCCCCAGCGAGGCCAGCTTGTGCAGGGTGCGGTGGTTGTAGATGTTGATGAAGGGACCCGCCACGAAGGGTGAATGGCCAGCAAGGCGTTGCACGGCAGCCATGTCGTTGGCCTCGACCAGGAATCGTCCGTTGTCACACAGGCGGCGCAGGGCCTTGAGCTCGGACTCGGCCTCGATCAGGGCCAGGCTCGAGAGCACCACTTCCTTGCCGGCCGCCGCCAGTTCCTCACCGATTGCCAGCCAGTCTTCGAGCTTCAGGCTGCGCCGCTTGGCGCACACCGTCTCGCCCAGGTAGACCGTGTCCACCGGATGGGATGCGATGTCGCGGTAGAAGGCGAACAGTTCGTCACGCGACCAGTAGTAGAGGACGGGGCCCAGGGACAGGCGGGGTGGTGAGGTGTGCATGGCGGTGCTTCTCCCGGGGTCATTGCCAGGTGCGGGCATAGGCGCCCAGCGTGGTCTGCTGCCCCTCGCTCACCCGGCCCAGCACTTGCTGCCATTCCGGTAGTGGTCGGTAGTGTTCGGGATCGCGCAGGCAACTGTCGATGGCAGCGCGCCAGACCTGGGTCACTTGGCGTACGTAGGCCGGGCTGCGCTGGCGCCCCTCCAGCTTGATGGCGGCCACGCCGGCTTCGGCGAGTTCGGGCAGCAGGTCGAGGGTATTGAGGCTGGTCGGTTGTTCGATGGCGTAGTAGGTCTGTCCATCCACTTGGTAGCGGCCCTTGCACAGGGTGGGGTAGCCGGCATTCGCCCCCTTGGGCACGCTGTCGACCAGCACGCCACCCAGGCGTGTCTCGAGTCCTTTCGGGGTCTCCACCCATTGGACCGCCGCCGCGGGCGAACAAACGCCGTGCGTGTTGGGCGACTTTCCTGCCGCGTAGGAAGACAGCAGGCAGCGTCCTTCCACCATCACGCAAAGACTGCCGAAGCCGAAGACCTCGATCTGCACCGGGCTGTGCTCCACGACCTGGCGGACCTGGGCCATCGAGAGCACGCGCGGCAGCACCGCACGTCGCACACCGAACTGTTCGTGGTAGAAGCGCAGCGCCTCGTAGCTGGTGGCCGATCCCTGCACGGAGAGGTGCAGGTTCAGCCCGGGGTGTCGGGTACTGGCGTAGTCGAGGACACCGATGTCGGCCGCGATCAGGGCGTCCACGCCGAGATCGGCGGCCCGGTCCACTGCCGACTGCCAGGTGGGCCAGCCCTCCGGGCGGGGATAGGTGTTGAGCGCCAGAAAGACACGGCGCCCACGCGCGTGTGCATGGGCGATGCCCTGGGCCATGCTGTCATGGTCGAAGTTCAGACCCTCGAAGTTGCGAGCATTGGTGGCGTCCCGGAAGCCGATGTACACCGCATCGGCACCGGCGTCCACGGCTGCCTTGAGGGAGGTCAGGTTTCCGGCTGGGCAGACGAGTTCCATGAGATGACCGCCTCGGTGGTTGGGGGAAGGGGGCAGGCGCTGCCCTGGCGGGTGCCGCGCTGGATCAGGGTCTGAGCGATGCCATCGATCACCTGCCATTTGCGGGCGCACCAAGCCGGGGCCAGCAGGATGCCGGCCGGTGCGGTACCGGTCAGGCGGTGGTAGAGCACCTCGGGTGGAGTCGCCTCGATCAGGTCGGCGGCGGTCTCGACGTAGGTCTCCAATGACCAGGGGCGGTATTCACCGCGTCGCCACTGGTTGGCCAGCAAGGTGCCCTTGACCACGTGCAAGGGGTGCAGCTTGAGGCCGTCGACCCCTTCGGAGACCACCCGTTCCAGGGTCTGCAGGGCGTGCTCCGGACCCTCGCCGGGCAGGCCCACGATGAGGTGGGTGCAGACCTTCAGGCCCCGCCCGCGCGCCCGCCTTGCCGCGTCCCGGTACTCGGCGAAGCCGTGGCCCCGGTTGACCCGTTCCAGGGACTGGTCGAAGGCCGATTGCAGACCGAGTTCCAGCCATACCTCGTGCCCCTCCGCCTGGTAGCCCGCGAGCAGATCGAGCACTTCGTCCGGTACGCAGTCCGGGCGGGTGCCGATCGACAGGCCGATCACGTCCGGTTCACGCAGTGCCTGCCGGTACAGCTCGTCCAGCCGTTCCACCTCGGCATAGGTGTTGGTGTAGGCCTGGAAGTAGGCGATGAAGTGGCGGGCGCCCGTGCGCTTGCGGATCACCGCGCGGCCTTTGCGTATCTGTTCGCCGACCGATGGCTGGTTGCGGGCGTTGGGGCTGAAGGAGACGTTGTTGCAGAAGGTGCAGCCACCACGTCCCTTGCTGCCGTCCCGGTTGGGGCAGGTGAAGCCGGCATTGATCGCGATCTTGTGCACCCGCTGGCCATGGCGCCGTTTCAGGTCCTGGCCAAAGGTGTTCACGAGTTGGGGCAGCAGGTGGGTCATGGGGAGGCCTGAAGGGTCGACGCATGCTGCGGAGATTATCGGATCACCGTGGCAGCCCCCCTTGATCTTGGTCAAGTCGCAACCGGTCATATTGGGGTGTAATCCGCCTCGAACCACAATATGTTGTGGTGTCGTTATTGTCGAACTATAAGATCTTGTGTTGAACCCGCCCGCCGAAGGAGGAAGGTCCATGGCAGCCAATATCCAAGAGATCGCCCGTCTCCCGGGGCGCGTACGCCGGCGCGACGGCACCGAGGCGCCGTTCGACAGCCGGCGCATCCTCGCGGCGATCCGTCGGGCCGGCGAGGCCACCGGGGAATTCGGCGAGGAGGAGGCCGGGCGGCTCACCGCCCAGGTCGTCAAGGTGCTCGCCCACGGGCATTTCCCGGACGGCATGCCGGACATCGAACGCATCCAGGACATCGTCGAGCAGACCCTGATCGCTGCCGACCACCTGGCCACGGCCCGTGCCTATATGCGCTACCGGGATCGCCACCAGCGCCTGCGTGCCGATCGTCGTACCCTGCTGGACGTGGCCGAGTCGGTGGACGAGTACCTCGATCGCACCGACTGGCGGGTGAACGCCAATGCCAACCAGGGATATTCGCTGGGTGGCCTGATCCTCAATACTTCCGGCAAGGTGATCGCCAACTACTGGCTGAATCACGTCTATGCGCCCGAGGCGGGCAAGGCGCATCGCGAGGGCGATATCCACATCCACGACCTCGACATGCTGGCGGGCTATTGTGCGGGCTGGTCCTTGCGCACCCTGCTGCAGGAGGGGTTGAACGGCGTGCCGGGCAAGCTGGAATCCGCGCCGCCGCGTCACATGTCCTCGGCCATCGGCCAGATCGTCAACTTTCTCGGTACTCTGCAGAACGAGTGGGCGGGTGCGCAGGCCTTCAGTTCCTTCGATACCTACATGGCGCCGTTCGTGCGCAAGGATCGCCTCGATTACGCGCAGGTCCGGCAATACCTGCAGGAGCTGATCTACAACCTCAATGTCCCGTCGCGCTGGGGGACCCAGACGCCGTTCACCAACCTGACCTTCGACTGGGTCTGCCCCGAGGACCTGCGTGAGCAGGTGCCGGTGATCGGTGGTGAGGAGATGCCTTTCCGCTACGGCGATCTGCAGGCGGAGATGGACATGATCAACCGCGCCTACATCGAGGTCATGAGCGCCGGCGATGCGAAAGGGCGGGTATTCACTTTCCCCATTCCCACTTACAACATCACGCCGGATTTTCCCTGGGACAGCGAGAACGCCAACCTGCTGTTCGAGATGACGGCCAAGTACGGCCTGCCCTACTTCCAGAACTTCCTCAATTCCGAGCTCAAGCCCAACATGGTCCGCAGCATGTGCTGCCGCCTGCAACTCGACCTGCGCGAGTTGCTCAAGCGGGGAAACGGCCTGTTCGGCTCGGCGGAGCAGACCGGTTCGCTGGGGGTGGTCACCATCAATTGCGCACGTCTCGGCTATCTGTACAAGGGAGACGAAAGCGGTTTGCTGGCACGTCTGGACGAGCTGCTGCGTATCGCGCGTGACGCCCTGGAGGTCAAGCGCAAGGTCATCCAGCGCTACATGGAAGATGGCCTGTTTCCCTATACCAGGCGCTATCTCGGCACCCTGCGCAATCATTTTTCGACCATTGGGGTGAACGGCATCAACGAGATGGTGCGCAACTTCACCGGCGACCGGCACGACATCACCACACCCGAAGGGGAGGCCATGGCGCTGCGTCTGCTCGACCACGTGCGTGCGCGCATGGTCGAGTTCCAGGAGGAGACTGGCCACCTGTACAACCTGGAAGCCACGCCGGCCGAGGGCACGACCTATCGCTTCGCCCGGGAGGATCGCCGACGTTTCCCGGACATCCTGCAGGCAGGCACCCTCGAGGCCCCCTACTACACCAACAGTTCACAGCTCCCGGTCGGCTTCACCGACGACCCCTTCGAGGCCCTGGAGCGCCAGGAGGCCTTGCAGAGCCGCTACACGGGGGGCACGGTGTTGCACCTCTACCTGCCGGAGAAGGTCTCCAGCAGCGAGGCCTGCAAGCGCCTGGTGCGGCGCGCCCTGGGTAATTTCCGTCTGCCCTACATCACCATCACGCCGACCTTTTCGATCTGTCCCCGACACGGTTATCTGGCCGGCGAACACGAATTCTGTCCCCGGTGCGACCAGGAACTGGTCGCCCGCAAGCAAGCCGAGGAGGTAAACGTCCATGCATGAGGTGACCATCAAGCTCGATGATCGTGAACGGACCCGCTGCGAGATCTGGACCCGGGTGATGGGCTATCACCGGCCCGTCTCCGCCTGGAACCCGGGCAAGCGCTCGGAGCATGCCGAGCGGCGCTATTTCATTGAACCGGGCGGTGCCCGCCCCCGGACATGAAGGCCCTGCGGGTCGGCGGCCTTACGCCGCTGACCACCATCGACTATCCCGGTGAGCTGGCGGCGGTGGTGTTCTGCCAGGGTTGTCCCTGGCGCTGTCGCTATTGTCACAACGGCCACCTGTTGCGTCGCGAGGCGGTCTCGTCCATCGACTGGCTGGAGGTGCTGTCCTTCTTGCGCAGGCGGCAGGGACTGCTGGATGCCGTGGTCTTCTCCGGGGGCGAGCCGACCCTTCAGGCGGGCCTGCCCGATGCCGTGGCGACGGTACGCGACCTGGGGTTCAAGGTCGGGTTGCATACCGCCGGGTGTTACCCGGAAAGGCTGGCGGCCCTGTTGCCGTCACTCGACTGGGTCGGGCTGGACATCAAGGCCATGGAAGGCGACTACCCGGTGGTGACCGGGGTGCCGGACAGTGGTGCGCGCGCCTTCGAGAGCCTGCGCTACCTGCTGGATGCCGGCGTGCCCTGCGAGGTGCGGGTGACGGTCCATCCGCGCCTGCTGCCTTCCGACCGGCTGCAGACCTTGCTGGACCGCCTGCAGCGGCTGGGGGTCGCCTCCATCGTGCTGCAGCGCTGCCGGGCGACGGGGATGCTGGATCCCGCACTGGGACCGACGGGCAGCTTCCCCGAGGCCGTTGCAGACGGCGGCGCGGTGTCCTGGCGCGAAGGGAATCAAGATCCTATTCCCCGAAACGATTCGCGCAGTACAATAATGCCCACCCGAACCGCAACGGACCGAAAACCATCTTGAGCAGCATCTCGACCAGTCCCAGTCCTACCCCCAGCCGCGATCGCAGCCTCATCTACCACTTGCGCGATGTCGTGCTGGACCGCGAGTCCCAGGGGATCTCCTTCCGCCTGAACGTACCCTCGCTGCAGATCGCCCAGGGCGAAAAGATTGCCCTGATCGGTGAGTCGGGCTGCGGCAAATCGACCCTGCTCGATATCATGGCCTTCATCGCCCAGCCGACCAGCATCGGCGCTTTTCGCTTCCGCCCCGAAAATACCAATGAACCCCTCGACGTGGGCAGCTACTGGCAGCGCCATCGGTTCAACCAGCTGAGCGAGCTGCGCAAGCGGCACATCGGCTATGTGATGCAGACCGGCGGTCTGTTGCCCTATCTCACGGTGCGCGAGAACATGAACCTCTCGCGCAGCGTGCTGGGACTGCGGGAAGGCACGGTGGTCGAGGAGCTGGCGCGCGAGCTGGGCATCGCCCGGCACCTGGACAAGCTGCCCGAGACCCTGTCCACTGGCGAGCGCCAACGCGTGGCCATCGGCCGGGCGCTGGCGCATCAACCCTCCATCGTCATCGCCGACGAACCCACCGCCTCGGTCGACCCCTTTGCCGCGGAGAAAATCATGTCACTGTTCATCGGCTTGGCCGAGGAGCGCAACATCACGGTGATCGTCGCCAGCCATGCCTGGCGGCACATCAAGCGCCTGGGCCTGCGCCGGCTCGCCCATCACACCCAGCGTTCTTCAGACGGGCGCACTACCGAGACGGTCGTCAACGGGTAGGCCCATGCGTTTGTTCAAGATCTTTCGCCTGGCAAGCCGTGACTACTTGCACGAATGGCAGATGTCTGGCTGCTTCGTACTGGCCCTGGCGGCGGTGCTCGGTCCCATGCTGGTGTTGTTCGGGCTCAAGTTCGGCATCATCGGCGGTATGCTCGAGCAGCTCATCGAAGATCCGGCCAACCGCGAGATCCGCCCGGTAGGCAGCGGTCACCACGATCTCGTCTGGCTGGATGCCCTGCGTAAGCGTCCCGACGTGGCCTTCCTGGTGCCGCGCACCCGTTCGATCGCCGCCACCCTGCAACTGCGATCCGAGCAGGCCGGGCGCATCCTCGATGCCGAGATGATCCCCTCGGATCGCAACGACCCGCTGCTGCAAGGGCTGAACGCCTTCCCCGATGGCCTGCACCGTATCGTGCTCTCGCACAGCGTGGCACAGAAGCTCAAGGTACAGGCCGGCGACACCATCGACGGCAGCCTGGCCCGGCGCTACCAGGGGCGGCGCGAACGCGTCCATCTGCCGCTGGAAGTGGTCGCCGTGGCCCCCGAATCCGCCTTTGCGCGCGACGGTGCCTTCGTCGACCTGGTACTGCTCGAGGCGCTGGAAGACTTCCGCGACGGCCATGCCGTGTCCGCCCTGGGCTGGCAGGGTGATCCCCCACCCGAGCAGCGCAGTTACCCGGGCTTCCGTCTGTACGCACGCTCCATCTACGACGTGGCGCCCCTGAAGGCCTTGCTCATTGAACAAGGTATCGATGTGCGCACCCGTGCCGCCGACATCGAATTGGTGATGAAGATGGACCGCAATCTCAGCGCCATCTACTGGGCCATCGCCATCATCGGCCTGGTCGGCTTCTCGCTGTCGCTCGGCGCCAGCCTGTGGGCCAATGTGGACCGCAAGCGCCGCGAGCTGTCGGTACTGCGCCTGGTCGGTTTTCGTACCGGTGACATCATCTGGTTCCCCGTGGTGCAGGCCTTCTACACCGCCGTGTTCGGCTGGATGCTGGCGATCGTCATCTATCGCGGTGCCGCCTGGGCCATCAACGATATGCTTGCCGACCAGCTCGCCGAGGGGCAGAAGGTCTGTGTGCTGCTGCCCGAACACTACGCCTGGGCACTGGGGCTGACGGTGACTGCCGCGGTGCTCGCTGCTGCATTGGCCGGCCTGCGCTCGGCACGTATCGAGCCATCGGAGGGGCTGCGGGAACTGTAACCGTCGACTAAGCGGGGCAGGCCGGTGCCTGCCGCCGATCACCCCGCCAATTCCCTTCGCGCTCTTTGCGTCCTTGGCGGTTACACATGTCAAAAAATCTTTGTGCCCTTTGTGGTTGACCCGCCTGAATCAGGGCAGCATTTCCAGGGGCACGGGGAACACCGAGTCGCCGTCGACCGGGCCACCGTCGAGGCTTACCCAGAGGTCGGTGTGGTCGTGCAGGGCGCGGTAGTAGGCGATCTTGTCTTCCAGGCGTTGCAGGAAGGCGACCTGTTCGCGTGCCGGCCAGGATTCCCAGTCGGCCAGTGACAGGTTCATCACCTCGCCGGTGTACGGCAGGTCTTCGATGTATTCGCGCATGAAGCCCAGGTCGGCCAGGCTGTTGCCCTTGCCGGCGGTGGTGGCGGTGGTTTCGCCGAGTTGCTCGGGATCACGCGCGATGGTGGCGGCCAGGCTCTTGAGTTCGTTGAGGAAGTTGTCCGGCGACAACAGGCCCTCCTCGGCGGTGGTCAGTACCTGGCGCAGGATATCGTGCAGGTCGGAGAGCTGGTCGCGGGTCAGCAGCACCTGTACGTCCAGGGTGCGTTTCTCGGGGTGTGCGATGTCATGGTCGAGCAGCCAGGCGTCGAACACCCGAGGGATGCCGCCGCCCGCGGTCTTTTCCAGGTAGCGCATGCGCAGCGCGTAGCCCAGCTTGGCGATCTTGCCCTTCAGTTCGGCCAGTTGCGGGTTGTCAGGTGCTGCGGGTTCGGGGTCGATCACGGGCCTGGTCGGGCGCAGTTGTCCGGTGGCTGCGATCTGCACCTGCAGGGTGATCTGACCGGCGATGGTGTCGAGCACATGGCCGAATTCCTCGACGTCGCCGGTCGGCACGCCGTAGTACAGGCTGCCCACGCCCGGGAAGCGGGACAGTTCACGATAGGCGCGTGCTGCTGCCGCGTGGTCTGCCTGGGTGGCGGGGGTGAGCAGGTGCATCACGAAGATGGCGATGCCTTTCTCGCGCGCCAGGCGGCGCAGTTGCTCGGCATTCTTGCCGGTGCTCGAGAGTGGGTCGTCGGGTCCGCGCGGGCGTGCGTCGGTAACCAGCACGATGTAGCGTGCGGCATGTCCCTCCCAGTCCATCTCCTCGATCGCCTTGAGCACGCCGGCATAGGCATCCTCGCGGAAGTCCTGGCTGGAGATTTGCGCCGCCTTCAGGGTGTTGACCTGCTGCAGGAAGGTGTCGGGATCGCGGCCCTGCTCCAGGGTGACATAGGTGCGGGTCAGGTACTCCAGTCCCGGCGCTGCCTCCGGATTGTCGCGGAAGGCGATCAGGCCGAAATTGACATTGCCCAGCAGGTCGGCCTCACCCAGGGCGTCGTAGATCTTCATGACGGCCTTGCGGGTGCGCCTGATGTAGGGGTCCATCGACAGGGTGGAGTCGATCACGAACACCAGGCCAGCGCTGTAGCCGGGCACGGCAGCTGGCTGCTTCTTGTCCGCTTTCGGTCTCGGTTTTGGCTTCGCGTCCTGCAGGGGCACACTGGCGACCTTGAGCATGCGCGCCTGCTCGTTGCCCAGGTAGATGTCGCGGTGCTCGAGGATGGGCACCAGGTAGAAATCCTTGCGGATGTCCAGCTTGCCGGGGGGCTGGATGGCCACCACCGGGGAATCGGGCAGCGAGCGTCCTTCGAGTGCGGCCTGGTAGAGGCTGCGATAGCGCTCGAGGTCACCGGCGACCTGCTCGAGTGCGCTGGCGCTGCGGAACAACAGGGCGCGGTCGTGGTCCTTCGGTTCGCGGAAGGCCACGGTCAGCCCCTGATTCCAGTCGATGGTGTCGCTGGCCTTCAGCCAGCCCTCGCGGGTGCCGTGGCGGTCGGTGCCGACCTGTATCCAGCCATGCTCTCGTGCATAGACGTAGTAGGCAGTGAACGGTGTGGTGGGGCGGCCCTCGCCCGTTCCGGGGCTCTGGTACAGGCGGCCGCCGGGCACCACCAGCACGCGCTGGTAGAGTACCTGCTTGCCCGGCATCAGCAGCGGGGTGTCGACAGCCGCCGACGGTGCGGGGGCGGCCAGCATCGTGGCCAGCCACAGCATCAGGAGGGATATCCGGGGCGCTTTCATTTGGTTCACTTCCATTGCAACATCAGGCGCCGGGCTCGTGCGTCGCCGGCCGCGGCGGCCTTTTCGACTCGTGCACGGAGTCGGGCCTGAGCCTGTCGGGCCGCATCGACCCCGGCCGCGGCAGCGCGACCGTACCACTTGTAGGCCTGCAGGGAGTCGGCCTGCGCGAACAGCCCGCCTTCATGGAAACTGACGGGATCGGCAGCGCGCGCCAGCTTCATGGCCGCAGGGCCATGGCCCTCGCGCGCAGCAAAGAAATAGAGCAGCAGGGCATCGTCGGTGCGTCCTGCCTGTTCGAAGGCCTGGGCCGCCTGCCAGGCACGCTCCAGGTCCGGATGCCCGGTGCTGCGTAGCTCGCGGATCAGGCGCCGCGCGGCAGCGCCGGGGCGGTTGTCCGTGGCCGAGGGCGAGGCGCTGCCGGCTTCACTTGGCGATGTGGCCGTTGCGCTGTGCGCAGCCTCGCCGGGGTGGTCCGTGGTCTGCCCCTCGCCAGTTCCGGGCGAGGCCGAGGTGGCCTGTTTGTCGAGCAGGCTGGGACGTTCGATCGAGTGCGCCGACGATGGCGTCTTCTGCTCCTCCTGGTGGCCTGGTATCAGCAACATCCCGATCAGGGTGAAGACGATGACAGCAAGGATCAGCTTGCCAGCATGGCTCTGGTGTTGCGGTTCGCCCGTTTCTGTCGGGTCGATGTGCTGATCCTCTGCTTCCACTTGCTTGACTCGTTCTGCGATCCCCGGGAGAGTGGCGATTATCCTGCCGAGAAGACGAATGTGCAAAGGAGGGAAGATGGCCCTACAGAGGGGATCCTGGCTCGCCGGGCTGTTGTTGTGGGCGTGCCAGGCGACAGCCGACTATCTGGAGATCATCCCGCAGTTCTGGCGCAACCTGTACCCGCATGGCGGCACTGGTCTGTATTGTGGCAAGCGTTTCGGGGCCTACGACCGCCGCTACAACATCGAGCACGTGTTCCCCATGGGCTGGGTGGCGCGCCAGTTGCGCTGCGGTGATCGTGAGCAGTGCCGGCGGCGCAGTGCCCTGTTCAATCGCATCGAGTCGGACATGCACAATATGTACCCGGCGCGCAAGGACCTGAACCGCAAGCGTAGGAGCTATGCCTACGGCATCATCAAGGGGGAGCACTGGGTCGAACCTGGCTGTGATTTCGAGCTGGATCACCACCGTCGTCGTGCCGAGCCGCGTCCCAAGGCGCGTGGCGACATCGCGCGTGCCATGCTCTACATGGCCGACACCTACGGCCTGAAACTGTTCCAGCGCCAGCGCAGGCTGCTGGAGCGCTGGCATCGTGCCGATCCCCCGGATGCGGAGGAGCGCCGGCGCAACCGCATCATCCGTCGCCTGCAAGGGCGGGGAAATCCCTGGATCGAGGAAAGGTAGACCACAGAGGACACAGCGTTCACAGAGAAGGACCAGTGGGGCCTGTCCCGCGGATGGTCGACCGCGACCGATGGGCCGATGGTCCGCTCGCGGAAGGGGCCGCGCCTCGTCTGCATGCCATCGTCAGGCTCTGTGCGCTCTGTGTTCCCTGTGGTGAAAAATCCGCGACACAAGAGCGCCTTCCGTGGTCTGGGGCCGATGAGGGCTCAGTCGGTCTCGATCTTGCCCATCAGGGCGAAGCTCTTGACGAAGGGTCCGGCCATGCGCGGGTCCTTGATCATGCTTTTGAAATCGCCCTTGAGGAATTTCAGCTTGCCCATGGCGAAGGCGGTGCCCAGGCCGGTCATGCCGATGCCGTCGCGGGCCCATTTCTTCCAGTCCTCGGGTTTGGCGCGCATGTCCCAGTCGGGGTCGCTGCCGTCGTAGCTGCCGGCCTCGACGCATTCGCCGTTGACGACCTTGAAGATGCCGCGCGGCTGATCTTCGTCCTTGAAGCCGCAGGCGATCACCGAGTTGAAGCCGATCTCGGCGAGTTTGTCCTTCACTTCCGGTTCGGCGTTCCAGGCGTCCTTGAGCGCCTTCATCCATGCGTCAGAAAAGAGTTCTGCCATTTTTCTGTCCTCCTCGAGGTCGTGGATGCCCTGGGGGCATCGGTACTGCCGGCCCGGTGGTCACCGGGGGCCGCCGGCTGGCGGTCGGGTTATTCAAGCACAAAGCGGCATGTGCTTCCCATAACCTTCGTTGATGGGGTGTTACGGTGCCCGGAGTGGCGGCCTGTATAATGCGATGTTTCGATTCCACGGCCCGAGCACCATGCAACCCGACCGTACCGAAGAACTTCGAGAGCTGCTCGCCCGGCGTATCCTGATTCTGGATGGCGCCATGGGCACCATGATCCAGCGCCACGGCCTGGAGGAGGCCGACTACCGTGGCGAGCGCTTCGCCGACTGGCCTTCCGAGCTGAAGGGCAACAACGACCTGCTGGCGATCACCCAGCCGCAGATCATCCGCGGCATCCACGAGCAGTATTTGCAGGCGGGTGCCGACATCATCGAGACCAACACTTTCAACGGTACCCGGGTATCGATGTCGGATTACGGCATGGAAGAGCTGGCCTGGGAGATCAATCATGCCGCCACCCGCCTGGCGCGCGAGGTGGCCGACGAATACAGCACGCCCGACAAGCCGCGTTTCGTCGCCGGGGTGCTGGGGCCGACCAGCCGTACCCTGTCGATCTCGCCGGATGTGAACGATCCGGGCTACCGTGCCATCACCTTCGGCGAGCTGGAGGCCCAGTACCACGAGGCAACCGACGCCCTGGTACAGGGCGGGGCCGACATCCTGCTGATCGAAACCATTTTCGACACCCTCAATGCCAAGGCGGCGATTTTCGCCGTCGAGCGCTACTTCGAGGAGAAGGGCATCCGCCTGCCGATCATGATCTCGGGTACCATCACCGATGCCTCCGGGCGCACCCTCTCCGGACAGGTCACCGAGGCCTTCTACAACAGCCTGCGCCATGCCCGGCCGATTTCCATGGGTCTGAACTGTGCCCTGGGGCCGGATCTGCTGCGCCAGTATGTGGAGGAACTCTCGAGGGTGTCCGAGACGCATGTCTCGGCGCACCCCAATGCCGGTCTGCCCAACGAGTTCGGCGAGTACGATCTGGGCCCCGAGGCGATGGCTGCCGAGGTGGCCGAGTGGGCAGCGTCGGGTTTTCTCAACATCGTCGGCGGCTGCTGTGGTTCCACACCCGAGCACATCGCGGCCATCGCCACGGCAGTGGCCGACAAGGCGCCGCGCGCCCTGCCCAGGATCGAGCCGGCCTGCCGCCTGTCGGGGCTGGAGGCGTTCAACATCACCGAGGATTCGCTGTTCGTCAATGTCGGCGAGCGCGCCAATGTCACCGGTTCGGCGAAGTTCAAGCGCCTGATCCTCAACGAGGAATACGAAGAGGCGCTGGACGTGTGCCGGGCCCAGGTGGAGGACGGCGCGCAAATCGTGGACGTCAACATGGACGAGGGCATGCTCGATGGCAAGGCGGCGATGGTGCGCTTTCTCAACCTGATGGCCGCCGAGCCGGACATCGCGCGCGTGCCGGTGATGATCGACTCGTCCAAGTGGGAGATCCTCGAGGCCGGCCTGCAATGCGTGCAGGGCAAGCCCATCGTCAACTCCATTTCCATGAAGGAGGGCGAGGACAAGTTCCGCGAGCAGGCGCGGCTGTGCCGGCGCTATGGCGCAGCGGTGATCGTCATGGCCTTCGACGAGCAGGGCCAGGCCGATACCTTCGAGCGCAAGATCGAGATCTGCGAGCGTGCCTACCGCATCCTGGTCGATGAGCTCGACTTTCCGGCCGAGGACATCATCTTCGACCCCAACATCTTTGCCGTGGCCACCGGCATCGAGGAACACAACAACTACGCGGTGGACTTCATCGAGGCCACGCGCTGGATCAAGCAGCACCTGCCGCATGCACTGGTCTCCGGCGGCGTGTCCAATGTGTCCTTCTCCTTCCGCGGCAACAACCCGGTGCGCGAGGCTATCCACGCGGTGTTCCTGTATCACGCCATCCAGGCTGGCATGGACATGGGCATCGTCAACGCCGGCCAGCTCGCGGTCTACGACGAGCTGCCCGAGGAGCTGCGCAACGCAGTCGAGGACGTGATCCTCAACCGTGATCCCGAGGCCGGCGACCGCCTGGTCGAACTGGCCCCGAAGTACGCTGGCGACGGCAGCACCGCCGAGAAGACCGAGGACAAGGAATGGCGCGGCTGGGACGTGGAGAAGCGGCTGGAATATGCGCTGGTCAAGGGCATCACCGAGTACATCGACGAGGACACCGAGGAGGCTCGGCAGAAGCTGGGACGTCCGCTGGATGTCATCGAGGGGCCGCTGATGGCCGGCATGAACGTGGTCGGCGACCTGTTCGGGCAGGGCAAGATGTTCCTGCCGCAGGTGGTCAAGAGTGCGCGGGTGATGAAGAAGGCAGTGGCCTATCTCGAACCCTTTCTCGAGGCCGAGAAGGCCGAGTGCGGCGCCGAGGCCGCGGGCAAGGTGCTGATGGCCACCGTCAAGGGCGATGTACACGATATCGGCAAGAACATCGTCGGCGTGGTGCTCCAGTGCAACAGCTACGAGGTGATCGACCTGGGGGTGATGGTGCCGGCCGACAAGATCCTGCAGACCGCGAAGGACGAGGGTGTCGATATCATTGGTCTGTCCGGTCTGATCACCCCCTCGCTGGACGAGATGGTGCACGTGGCGAAGGAGATGAAGCGTCAGGGCTTCACCATCCCGCTGATGATCGGTGGGGCCACCACCTCCAAGGCGCACACCGCGGTCAAGATCGAGCCCGAGTACGAGCACGGCGTGGTCTATGTGCCCGATGCCTCGCGCGCGGTGGGCGTGGCCTCGGCCCTGCTTTCCGAGGAGCAGAAGCCCGCCTTCCTCGCCGAGTTGAAGGAAGAATACGAGCAGGTACGCCAGGCGCGCGCCGGCAAGCAGAAGAAACAGGACCTGGTCACTCTGGAAGAGGCGCGGGCCAACCGCACGCCGATCGATTGGAGTACCTGGCAGCCCACGCGTCCCAACATCCTGTCAGGGTCGTTGCAGCCCCTGACAGGGTGTCGGCTGCAAGGGCCTTTGTGTGTGTTCGACGACATCGACCTGCGTGAGATCGTCCCTTATATCGACTGGACCTTCTTCTTCCATGCCTGGCAGCTGCGTGGGCGTTTTCCCAAGATCCTCGACGATCCCGAGAAGGGCGAGGAGGCACGCAAGCTGTATGCCGATGCACAGGCCATGCTCGAGCGCATCCTCGACGAGGGGTGGCTGAAGGCACGTGCGGTAGTCGGTCTGTTCCCGGCCAATGCGGTGGGTGACGACATCGAGATCTATACCGACGAGACGCGCAGCCAGGTGCGCACGGTGCTGCACAATCTGCGCAAGCAGGGCCGCCAGCCCGAAGGCAAGTACAATGAATCGCTGGCCGACTACATCGCGCCGAAGGAGACCGGCATCGCCGACTGGATCGGCGGTTTCGCCGCCACCGCCGGTATCGGCATCGATGACAAGCTGGCCGAGTTCGAGGCCGATCACGACGACTATCAGGGGATCATGCTCAAGGCGCTGGCCGACCGCCTGGCCGAGGCGCTCACCGAGTGGCTGCATCGCAAGGTGCGTACCGAGCTGTGGGGTTATGCCGCGGACGAGGATCTGGACAACGACGACCTGATCGCCGAGCGCTACCAGGGCATCCGTCCGGCCATGGGCTATCCTGCCTCGCCGGATCACACCGAGAAGGACCTGCTCTGGGAGTTGCTGGACGCCGAAGCCAACACCGGCATCTGGCTCACCGAGTCCAAGGCCATGGTCCCCACCGCTGCGGTTTCCGGCCTGTACTTCGCGCACCCCGAGGCGCGCTACTTCGCGGTCGGCAAGATCGCCCGCGACCAGGTCGAGGACTATGCGCGGCGCAAGGGCATGCCGGTGGCAGAGATCGAGAAATGGCTGGGTCAGAACCTGGCCTATGACAACTGAGGAGCAGACGTTGGGCGTTTTCATGCATGGCAAGGCGATGCTCTACCTGCCGGGACTGATCTCCCTGCTGGCCGGTATCGCCATCCTCGTATGGCCGCGGTTGCTGAGCTATATCGTGGCCTTCTATCTGATCCTGGTCGGGTTGGCGAACCTGCTGCCGTTGCTATAGACGGGGGAATCGATGATGTTGATCAGCCTTCGGTGCGTGCGGTGTCGCAGGTCGCCGCTTCCCAGCAGGCTACCCGGTTGCGACCAGCGGCCTTGGCCTGGTAGAGCGCCCGGTCGGCGCGGCTGAGCAGCTGGGTGAGGGTGACTGGACGGTCGTCCGGCAGGGCCACGCCGATGCTCACCGTGGGCCGGTAGATCTCGCCGTCATCCAGTGGTACCCGCAGCTGTTCCACGGCATGACGCAGGCGTTCGGCCAGTTCCAGCGCATCGCCTGCCTGGTGGCAATGCATCAGTATGGCGAACTCCTCACCGCCCAGGCGCCCCAGCAGATCGTTGCTGCGCAGGCCTTCGTGGATGCACCGGCTGACCTGGCGCAGCACCTCGTCGCCGGCGAGATGTCCGAAGTGATCGTTGACCTGCTTGAAGTGGTCCAGGTCGAGGATCAACAGGGCATTACAGGAGGGGAACTTGGCCAGCTTGCGCTGGGCACGCTCGAGCAGGGCGCGGCGGGTGAGCATGCCGGTCAGCTCATCGGTGGATGCCATCTGTTCCAGTGCATCTTTTTCGCGCTTGCGCTCACTGATGTCCTGTAACACAGTGAGCACGTAGTCGCCATCGTCGGACATCAGGGCGGCGGTCAACAACACCCAGCGTATGCGTTTCTCGGTGGTCTTGATGCAGATCTCGTACTGACGTGCCACGCCGTTGCGGCGCAGGCGTTCGAGCAGTTGTGTTCGATCCTTGGGGTTGCAGTACAAATCGATGGTGCTGGTGCCGATCAGGCGATCGGGCGTCGTGTCGAACAATTCGGCCGCTGCTTCGTTCACCTGTTCCACGTAGCCGTCGCTGGCGCGGCTCATGACCATGGGGGCGGGCAGGGCCTCGATGATGCGCTCCAGGCGTGCATGGCTTTCGGTCAGCTTGCGCGTGCGGTCGCGTACCTGGCGTTCCAGTTCTCGGGTGAGTGCGCGCAGTGACTCATTGGCGTGGCGTCTTTCCTGGTTGAGGCTGGTGAGCAACAGGACCAATGCGCCGAGCAGGCAGATGTGCAATTGCAGGATGGTGATCGCCTGTCTCTGGTCGATCGAGGCCAGGGGGCCCGTGCCCGAGAGGGTGCCGGTCAGCATGATGATGAAGGTCAGGGCCAGCAGGGTGTAGGCGTCACGCGGGTGCAGACGCAGCGAGGCCCAGGCCAGCGGCAGCAGGAAGACGGGCAGAACCCCGATACCGAGGGGTTCTTGCTGGTGAGCGGCGGGGGTCTGGTAGAGCCAAGTGGCTGAGGCGAACAGCAGGGTGGCGGTGATCACCAGTTCGATGGTTGACTTGGGTGGGTACCGCCAGGGCGGGGCCTGGAGCCACAGCAGCAGGGCGGGCGCCAGCAGCAGGGCGCTGGCGGCATCGCCGACGGCCCAGCTGATCCAGGTGGAGGAGAATGGCACCAGCGAAAGTCCTTCGAGATTGTGTATTCCGGTGGCGCCGAACAAGCCGCTGAGTACCCCGTTGAACAGACCGAACAGCAGGAAGAAGGCCGTCACGTTGCGTACCCGGTCGAACACCCTGTCGGGATTGGATTCGACTCGGCGGAAGACCTGCCAGGCCAGCAGGGGCGAGAGGGTGTTGCCCAGGGTGACCCAGAGCGCCCCCAGGCTGCTCCACCCCAGCAGCAGGTCGTTGGCGGCCCAGGAGCCGAGCACGATGCCGGGTACCCAGCGCCAGCCGCCACGCAGCACGGCGACCACGGTCAGGGCGGTGGAGGGCCAGATCGGGGCAAACAGGGAGAATGCCTGGGACGCCAGCCAGGCCAGACCGGTGTAGGTTAGTGCCACCAGCAGGTTGATGCCCAGGGGATGGCGGATCATTGCGGTCGTGTCCGGTGGCGTGCAGCAGACCTGCACGGGATCTCGCCAGTCGGTTCGGCTTGTCGGGTGAGCAACGGTACGTCCCTGGTCCTTGTCCTGTTCGGGGGCGCTGAAGTTAGGGACAGCGCCCGTCCCGCCGGTGTGCCCGCCAGCGTGGGCGGGGCCTGTTTACGGTGCGCAATATAGCCGGTCTGTGGTTTTTTGGCATGCACCGGGCAGCTGGAAGTAGGGTGGCTGTTATTGTTGAAACCCAAAACCGGGACTTCTGTTCCCGTCTCTCAATCTCGGGGGCGCTGTCCCGGTCGGCAGGGGGCGGCGTTCAGCGGGTCTTCGGGCCAGTGGTGCTTGGGGTAGCGACCGCGCATCTCCTTGCGTACCTCGGTATAGGCATGGGTCCAGAAGTGTGCCAGGTCGCGGGTCACCTGCAGGGGGCGGCCGGCGGGCGAGAGCAGGTGCACGACCAGGGGAATGCGTCCGCCGGCAAGGTGCGGGGTTTCGCGCTCGCCGTAGAGTTCCTGCAGGGGGGCGCGCAGTACGGGGTCGCCGTCTTCGGGGTAGTCGATGGGGCGACGACTGCCGGCGGGTGTCTGATAGTGCTCGGGCAGCAGGGCATCGAGCTGCCGGTTGCGTTCCCACCCCAGCCATTGGCGCAGCGCCCCGGCCGGGTCCACCCGGCGCAGCGCACGCAGGCTGGTGATGCCGTCCAGCCAGGGGACGAGCCAGTCTTCGAGTCGTGCCAGCAGGGCGGGGTCGGTGCAGTCCGGCCAGTCTTCTCCGAGGTATCGGCGCAGCAGGCTGATGCGTCCTTGCAGGTGGCGCAGCGCGCTGGCCTGGTCGAACAGCTCCAGTCCGCGTTTCCGCACCTGCGCGAGCAGCAGGGGGATGGGGTCGTCGTCGGCCGCGAGCGGCACCGCCTGCTCGTGCAGCGACAGCGGCCCGAGGCGCTGGCAGAGGCGCGCGCTCACGGCCTCGCGCTGCGGGTCCCAGCGTAGTTTGCGGACCGTTTCCAGCCAACCGGCGAAGTACCGTACCAGTTCGTCTTCTTGCAGGGCGGCGGCCAACCAGATGCGCGCCTCGCGCCGGCCGGCATCGAGTGCGGCAACAGCCAGCAGGCGCTCGCCACGCAGGCTGTCGTGCTCGGGCAGTACGGCGCCGCAGCCGTTGCGCAGACGAAAGCGCGTGCCGCCGTCTTCGCGCGCCAGGGCGATGCGCTCGGGAAAGGCGCTGGCCAGCAAGGGGCCGGGACCGTGCAGGCTGCCGGCCTCGCTGCCATCGAGCAGGCGCGCCAGTTGTCGGCTGGCCTGCTCGATGCGCGCCAGCACACCGGGGTTGCTGTCATCCGCGGCGTGGCGGTCGCGCCACGCGGCCAGTCGTTGCAGGCGCGGCACCAGGTCGCAGGGCGGGGGCTCGCCGTGGCGGCTGCGCAGCGGGTCGCGCTCGCTCAACAGAGCGGCCAGATCGCAGGCGACCTGGCGTGCCTCGGGGGCGGCGGCCAGCAGCATGCGTGCCAGACGAGGATGCAGGGGCAGGCGCAGCATGGCCTGGCCGGTCGCGGTGATGCGGCCACCATTGTCCAGTGCGCCGAGCTGTTGCAACAGTTCGCGTGCCTGTGCCCAGTGTGCCGCCGGTGGCGGGGTCACCCATTGCAGCGTGTCCGGTGAATGCACGCCCCAGCCGGCCAGCTCCAGTACCAGCGCTGCCAGGTCAGCCTCGAGGATCTCGGGCTGAGAGGCCTCTTCGAGTCTGGCCTGCCGCGTCTC
Organism: uncultured Sedimenticola sp.; assembly: GCA_964394235.1. Classification (GTDB taxonomy): domain Bacteria; phylum Pseudomonadota; class Gammaproteobacteria; order Chromatiales; family Chromatiaceae; genus MONJU. The sequence continues at coordinate 49,525 of CAYMWJ010000005.1, forward strand.
GCTCCAGGCGCGATAGCACTCGCCCGGGGCCTGGCGTCCGGCGCGCCCGGTGCGTTGCAGGGCCGAGGCCTGCGAGATGCGACGGGTCTCCAGCCGGCTCAGGCCGCTGTTGGGGTCGAAGGCGGGCTTGCGTGTCAGCCCCGAGTCGATCACCACGCGAATGCCATCGATGGTGAGGCTGGTCTCGGCGATGTCGGTGGCCAGTATCACCCGTCGGCCCTGGCCTTCCCCACGAATGATGGCATCCTGCTCGGCGGGAGGCACCTCGCCGTGCAGGGCCTGCACGCGCACCCCCCGTGCCTCCAGGTCGGCCAGCGTCTCGGACAGACGGCGGATCTCGCCCTTGCCCGGCAGGAACAGCAGCAGGTCGCCGGGATGTCGGCCCAGTGCCTCGCGCACCAGCCGTTCCAGCACCCGGGGCAGCTCGCGCGCATCGGGATCACGCGGCAGATGGTGCACGGCCACCGGGTGCGCACGGCCCTCGGTCTGCAGCCACGCCGCGCCCAGCCGCTCGGCGAGCGTCTCGCCGTCGAGCGAGGCGGACATGAGCAGCAGGCGCAGGTCTTCGCGCAGACCGTCGGCCACGTCGCGACACAACGCCAGCGAGAGGTCGGCGTGCAGGCTGCGTTCGTGAAACTCGTCGAAGATCACCAGGCCCACGCCGGACAGCTCGGGATCGGCCTGCAGGCGGCGCAGTAGCAGGCCCTCGGTGAGTACCTCGATGCGGGTATGCGGGCCGATGCGCCGGTCGAAGCGCACCTGGTAGCCCACGGTCTCGCCGATCTTCTCGCCGAGCAGTGTCGCCATGCGGTGCGCGGCCATGCGCGCTGCCGGGCGGCGCGGCTCGAGCATCAGGATACGCTGTCCCGCCAGCCAGGGGGCATCCCGCAGCGCCAGCGGCACCAGGGTGGTCTTGCCTGAACCCGGAGGCGCGCCGAGCACCAGGTGGCCTTCGGCCAGGCGCTCGGCGATCTCGGGCAGGGCCGGGGTGATGGGCAGATCGGGCAGGGCCGTCTTCGGTTGCGGCGTATCGTCGAGGCTAACGATCATGGGGCTCCCCCGTTGATCAACCGGTCGCCCCGTTTATCACCACAGAGGACACAGAGCGCACAGAGGTCAACGATGGCGGAGGGCAAGCTACGACATCCTACCGTGGGTCGAGCTTCAGCTCTACATCCAAAGGCTTTGCCTCGCGTAAGTTGTTGGACTGAAGTTCAACCCACGGAGGATTCAGACTGGATCCTCCAGCCCCGGATATCGCCTTATCGAGGCAAGGCCCAGGTTCAATTTCTCTGTGATCTCTGTGTGCTCTGTGGTTCAAGGGAGTCTGCCACGCTGAACCAGTGCATTCAGCGTCCGTCCGATTGCATGCGTCGCTGCTCCTCGAGCAGCGGCTGTACCTCGGCCAGTCCCCGGGTGGCGAGCAACTGGCCGGGCTCGGCGGCGAGCGCCTGTTCGAAGGCGCGGGCGGCGTCCTCGAAACGGCCTTGATAGAACCAGACATAGCCCAGGTTGGCCAGGTAGAGAGGGTCGTTGTCGCTGGCATCGACCAGCTCGCGATAGATGCGTTCGCTCAGCTCGAGGTCGTTGCGCGCGAGCAGCAGGCGATTGAGGGTGACCACCAGCTCGGGATCATGGCGGCTGACACGCAGGCCGGCGATGGCCTGTTGCAGGGCCTCTTCGGCATCGCCACGGCGTTCGGCCACGGCACTCAGACCGGCATAACAGAGGTGGCAGCGGGCATCGTGTTCCAGGCCGCGCGCGAAGGCGCGCTCGGCGCCTTTCAGGTCGCCGCGCACCAGCGCCACCCAGCCACGCCCGACCCAGGGCAGGGTATTCCAGGTCTGCATGACGCCGGTGGCGATGGAGATGTACTCGGCGTCCTCGAAGTACAGGGCCTCCTCGGTCTTGTCGAACCAGTCGGCGGCCTGCTCCAGTTCGCCATGATGGAAGGCCAACCAGCCACGTGCGGCGAACAGCATGGGACGCTGATGCTGGCCCATCCAGCGTTCGGCGCGATCCAGCAGCGGTGGCACCTTGTCGAGGCGGCCGAGTTTCATCATCACCCAGGCCTCACCCAGCCAGGGGTGGAAACGCGAGGGCTGGTCTTTTTGCATGGCGCGGAACTCGCGCAGTGCCTTCTGGTAATGCGCGAGCTGGAACCAGGACCAGGCATGCAGCACACGGTCCTGCCAGGGGGCGTTGTCCGCGCTGGTCAGTTGCAAGGTGCGTACATAGTCCTTGGCGCCATAGGCCTCGAGGGCGGCATTGCCGCCGCTCACACGTTCGGGGGTGGTCTGGCAGGCCCCCAGCCACAGGGTCAGCAGGAAAATGGGGAGGCGCAGCGGGTGTCTCATGGTCATCTCCTGTCCAGCTTCAGGTAACGGCGTGCCGCCGGATTTTCGGGGTCGAGAATGTGCACCGAACGATACAGCCGGGTCGCCTCCTCGGTCTGCCCCTGCAAGGCCTGCAATGCGGCCAGTTCGGCGAGGAAGCGCACGTCCGCGGGGTAGGCCGCCAGCATGCGTTCGGCCACTGTGCGTGCGGCGTCGTATTTCTTTTGTCCCTTCAGCGCGGCGAGCAGGCGCAGATTGCCGTAGTAGTTGTACAGGTCGGTGCGCAGCACCTGGGTCGCGACCTGTTCGGCGTGGCCATACTCGTGTTGTGCCAGCAGCGGCAGCAGCAGGCCGAGGCGTGCCTCCAGCGAGGTGGGAACGGCCTTGATCGCCTGGCGGTAGTGCTTGCGGGCATTGGCATGGTGGCCGGCCAGGTAGTGTAGCCAGCCCAGGCGCAGGTTGACCGTGTAGCTCTCGGGATAGCGTTCGAGCACGCCGGCCAGCGCCTTTATGGCGTCGTCGTATTTCTGTACTTGTTCGTAGGCCAGCGAGCGGTGGTAGGCGTCCGTGATCCAGGTGTCGTCCGGCGCGGCCAGCGCCAGTGCCGAGCAGAGCAGCAGGCTGGCAAGCAGTCCGTGTCTCATGGTGGCGTCTCCCGGGGGGCTGTGATGGTGGTGTTCGGGTCTCCAGGTGCTGGGTGGAGAGGGTGCATGTGCAGTGTCTTTCCGTTGGTCTCGATGCGTTGCAACAGGCCCTGTCCCTCGGCGAGCAGGATGCGGAAGCTCTCGCGCGCGCCCTGACGGTCGCTGGTCTCGCCCTCGATCTCGCGGCGACCGACGAAACGTGCCTGGTAGTCGATGCGACCGAGCTCGGGGGCGAGCAGGCGTGCCAGGTTGAACAGGTGCCGGGAGGCACGATTCTCATGCACCGCCATCGGCAGCACGTCCTTCCACCACAGGCCCGGCTGGTGGCCCAGGGGGAGTCGCGGCAGGTAACGGAACAGCGCCGCCAGCAGCGGGTCATGGCCTTCGAGCCGGTAGAAATAGAACTGGCCGTTGTCACGGTGAAAGAACAGTTGTGCCCTTCCGCTGTCGAGGCAGGTCTCGCCCGCCGCGTTCATGCGCACATGCAGCTCGCGTGTCTCACCGGCCTGGTTCTCCAGGCGCCAGCGGCTGTCGAGGATCAGCGCAGTGGCGGTCAGCAGGTGGTCGTCGGGATGCAGTGGTGCGATGCGATCGCCTTCCGCGGGGACCGCGGCAGGAACGAAACACCCGTCCGATTTGCGATAGTTCTGTACCAGGAAGGGCAGGGTCGCCTCGCCCGGCATGGCGCCGACCTGGACGTGCAGGTGGATGTGCGGTTGTGGCGAGTAACCGGAGTTGCCGCACAGGCCGAGGCGGGTGCCCGGCTCCACCCAGTCACCGGCCTTGACCTGGAGGCTGTTCTGAGCGAAGTGCGCGATGATCACGTGCCAGCCGGCACCGGTGTCGATGCTCACCCAGTTGCCCCAGTTGTCGCGCTCGTTGAGCTTGCCGGGGGCGTTGTCCGGCACGCCGTCGTGGACCATGGCCACACGCCCGCGCACCGGCGAGAGCACCGGCTTGTTCCAGGCGTGGTAATCGCTCAGTGTCAGGCCGTCACCGCGGAAGCTGCTGTCGTTGCGCTGTATGAGAAAGTCCAGTGCGTGGGTCTGCAGGCCCTGATGGGTCCAACGTCCGTCGAAGCCTTGCCAGACGGTCCACTCGCCACTGAAGGGCAGCACTATACGTTTCGGTTCCAGCGGAAAGCGATGGCGCCGGTTGAGGTGGTCGTCGAGGGTGTCTTCGGGGGTGGCGCCGATACGGTCGGCCACCGCGGGAAAACCGACCAGGATCAGCACGTACAGCAAGCTCAGGGTCACCAGATTGAACGGCAGGGTGAAGGCCGGCAGGCCGTACAGTGCCCAGAACAGCTTGACCGCGCTCATCAGGAGGGCAGCGAGCATGACGCCGACCGCGGCGATCGCCAGGCTGCGCCGCGAGGGCACCAGGAAGACGCCGCCGAGCGCCATGGCGATGAGGATGAAGTTGAAGTTGTTGGGGTCCAGGTAGACGCTGTCGGGCGCGCCCTGCATCAGCACCACCAGACTGGTGCCCACCAGGTAGCCGAGTATTGCCAACAGGAACAGGATGCGCGAGTACAGCAACAGCAGCAGGGCGAACACCAGACCGGTGAGCGGATAGGGCAGGAACAGGATGGCGCCCAGTGCGCGCAGGAAGCCGTCGATGATCGTCGGCAGGTCTTGGGGTGCCCAGGCCACGAGCAGCTCGGCATCCTCGCGCACCAGCAGGTTGCTGTAGCCCAGCGAGGCCAGGTAGACCACCATGCTGATGACCACGAAGGGCAGGCTGAGGATGGGCAGTTGCAGGAACTGGCGGAACAGGCTGTTGAGCATCAGGCTCAGGTTCAGGCTCATCACGCCCGCGGTGGCGGCGAGCAGCAGGCTCAGTGGGGTGATCTGGAACAGGCTGCCGATGCCCAGCCCGGTGAGCAGGGCGTTGTAGGTAAAGAAGCCCGTTGCGAGAAAAGCCGCCCCCATGCCGATGAAACTCGCAAAGGCATAGGCGGCGGCGACCGAGACCAGCCCTGCCGTGCCCACCGAGGGCACGGTGAAGGTGGCTGCCAGCATCAGTGCGCCCGGCCAGGCGCGTTGCAGGAACAGGATCTCCGAGTAGCTGTCGGAGAGGCTGCGGACGAGCGACAGAAGGCGATCCGGCATCGTGCGGCGTTCAGTTGGCCAGGTGTGTGGGCAGACGTTCGGGTGCGGTCATTATCGCCAGGTCTTCGCGCTCGCGGATGACATGGGGCTGGCCCTGCTCGTCGATGAGCACGATCGCCGGCCGGTACTCGATGAACTGCATCCACTGGGTGACGTTGTAGGCGCCTACCGGTGACAGGGTCAGGCGGGTACCACGCGGCATGTGCGGCAGCATGGCCGCCTCGTCGATCACGTCGATGTTCATGCACAGCGGGCCGTTGAGGATCGCCGGTTCGTTCATGCCCTGGAGTTCGCGGTCGGGCTCGATGGTGAAGTTGTACCAGGTCGAGGTATAGAGCAGGTTGACCCCGGCATCGAGCACATAGGCACGGCGGCCGTCGGGCAGGCGCTTGCTGGCGTTGACCGTGGTGATCAGGTAGCCGGCCTCGTCCACCATGGCGCGACCGGTCTCGAGCACCAGCTCCGGCAGCTCGCCGGGGCGCAGCGCGTTGTACAGACCCTCGGCGATCTTCTCGGCGAAGGCCTCCACCGGCGGCACGGCCACCTCGGGGGGGAAATACAGACCCTTCAGGCGGCTCTTCGAGGGCAGGCCGCCGCCGATGTCGTAGTAGCGCAGGCTGTAGCCGAAGGCCTCTTCGATTTCGTGACCGAAGCCGACCAGCTTTTCCATGGCGACCCGGTAGGCATCGGGCTCGAGCAGGAAGGTGCCGATATGGCAGTGCAGGCCAGTGATGCGCATCCGTCCACCGGCATGGATGCGGCGTACCGCGTCCAGCGCCTGGCCGGATTCCAGATTGAAACCGAAGCGGTTCCACTGTGGCTGGATGCCCGAGTCCAGGTTGAGGCGGATGGCCACTTCCAGTTCGCGACCGAGTGCGTCGGCCACGGCCTCGAGATCCTCGATCTCGTCGAAATGGTCGATATGGATGCGCGCGCCCTCGGCGGCCGCCACCCGCAGTGCCTCGCGCGACTTGTTCGGGCCGTTGAAGATGATGTCCTCTCCCGGCACGCCCAGTCGCCGCGCCTTCTGGTATTCCATCTCCGAGACCACCTCGGCGATGGAGCCCTCCTGGTGGAAGATCGCGCAGATGGCATCGAGGTAGTTGGTCTTGTACGACCAGCCGAAGGTGACCTTGGGATAATGGCTGCTCAATGCGGTACGGATCTCGCGTACCTTCTCGCGGATCGCCCGCTCGGAGAAGACGAACAGCGGCGAGCCGAAGCGTTCGGTCAGTTCGGCCACGGGTACGCCGTCGATGGCCTCGCGCACCGGGCGCGCGAAGTAGGGCGAGGCCCCGAACTTGTTGAGTGCCCCCCCGGTGTTGAGCCGGGTGATGCTGGGTTTCACGTAGTCGTTCTGGGTCATGTCTCTCCCCGGGTGATCATGTTCTGGAAGGTTTGCATGTCGCTGATCTGCTCCATGGTGTAGCGCACGTACAGCTTGCCGGTCGGGTAGTC
>CAYMWJ010000006.1:0-16048 GCA_964394235.1 uncultured Sedimenticola sp.
CGGTTGGCAATTGCTTGGCCGGAACCGGCAGCTTGCCCTGCCGGAACCAGTTCCATGCCGTGCGATAGCTGACGCCCTGTTTCTTTGCCCATTCGCTCAGTTTCATGCGTTATATTATAGTACATAACGTCATGTTCTTCTATGATATGAGGCAACTGTTGAAACCCAGCCGCTGTGCCAGTCCCGACTGGCGGTCGGCCGTTTTCCTGGCCCAGTCCCGGATCAGTGCCGGATCGCAGGCCAGGGTGCAGTGTGTCCTGGCGCGGGTGATGCCGGTATAGATCAGTTCGCGGCACAGGATCGGGCTGTCCTTGGGGGGCAGCACCAGCAGCACGCGCTGGTACTCCGAGCCCTGACTGCGATGCACCGTCAGGGTCCAGGCCGGTTGCCAGGCGGGCAGCTGGGCGGGCACCAGGGCGCGCAGTCCGTCTTCGCCGGGGAACCAGGCCAGCAGCTCGTCGCCTTGTCGCCAGAAGATGCCCGTGTCGCCGTTGAACAGGCCGGTCTCGTAGTCGTTGTGCAGGATCAGCAGGGGCAGGCCATGGGCCGGGCCGTTGCTTTCGTTCATCAGGCCCTCGCGCTGCAGGCGTTCGCGGAAGCGGGTGCCCAGTTCCTGTTCGCCCCAGGGGCCGGCGCGCAGGGCGCACAGCACGCGGGCCTGTTCCAGGCACGCGATGGCACCTTCGGCGTCACTGGCCTCGAACATGGGGCGGTAGGCGTCCAGCATCCAGTCGAGGAGGGCGCGTGGGGCCTGGGGGGACGCGGAGAGGGGGATCAGCGACAGTTCTTCGTTCGCCTCCTCCGCCAGCAGGTGGACGGCGGCCTCGGCCTGGCCGCTGCTGATGTGCGCGGCGAGCCGCCCGATGCCCCCGCCGGCGGCGAAGCGGAAGCTGTGCCGCAGCTCGGCGATGCAGTCGGCGATGGAGGGCAGGCCATCGCGCACCAGGTCCTGCGGCAGTGTGCCCAGGAGGGAGCGCAGTTCTTCGGCCCGTTGCGGGCTCAGGCCCAGCGCCATGCCGCTGCCGGTCAGGTCGCCGAACACACTGCCGGCCTCGACCGAGGCCAGCTGGTTGCGGTCCCCCATCAGGATGAGCCGGCAGTCCGCCGGCAGGGCGGCGAGCAGCTCGGCCATCAGTTCCTGGTCGATCATGGAGCATTCGTCCACGATCAGGCAGTCGCAGGTGAGGGGGTTGTCGGCATGGTGGCGGAAGCCGCCGGGTGACCAGCCCAGCAGGCGGTGCAGGGTGGCGGCCTGTTCGGGCAACCGGCGGGCAAGCTCGCGGGCCACGCCGGGGATGCCGTGGCGTTTCTGCCCGGCGATGCTCTCGGACAATCGGGCGGCGGCCTTGCCGGTGGGCGCGGCCAGAAGGATGCGCATCGTCGGTTCCTGTTCCAGCAACAGGGCCAGGATGCGGGTCACGGTGGTGGTCTTGCCGGTGCCGGGGCCGCCCGAGATGATGGTCAGCCGGCGGGTCAGGGCCATGGCGGCGGCGCATTTCTGCCACCAGCCACCCTGGCCGCTCGGCAGGTCGCCGAACAGGGCGTCCAGCCGCCGGGCCAAACGGTCGGCAGCGACCGGCACGGGCTGCATGCGTCCCTCCAGGGCCTGGACGATGCGCAGCTCGTTGTGCCAGTGGCGGTGCAGGTACAGGCGCCGGCCGTCGAGGATCAGCGGCTGGTAGTCTCCGGGGCGGCCGATGAAGGCAGCCGACAGCTGTGCTTTCCATTCGCTGGCGGCGGGTGCCCGGTAGCGCGCCGTGCCGGTGTCGTCACGCCACAGGGGCTGGCCGGCCTGGCGTTCCAGGTCCAGGCAGGTATCGCCCGCGAGGTTGCACTCGGCCAGCCAGGCCGCGGTGGCCAGACAGGTATCACTGGCCCGCGGGTCGAGCTGGTGACAGAAGCGGGCGAACTGGCGGGCCAGCGGCGAGACGGTGGCATCCCTGAGGAAGGCGGGCAGGCTCATGCGGGCACCTCGGCCGGTCGATGCGCGAAGAACTCACAGTCCAGGGCATGGATGAGATCGGGGTCCGGGTAGTGGAACCAGACCCCGGTGGGCGAGGCCTGGCCGGGCCGCATGCCCCGCAGAAACAGGTAATAGACACCGCCGAAGTGCTGCCGGTAGTCATAGTCCGGCAGGCGTGAGCGCAGGTGGCGGTGCAGCGCCAGGCTGTAGAGCAGGTATTGCAGGTCATAGCGGCGCGCGGCGATCTCCGCGGCGAGGCGGGCGGTGCCGTAGTCCTCGAGGCGGCGCCCCAGCAGGTTGCTCTTGTAATCGGCCAGGTAATAGCGCCCGTGGTATTCGAAGACCAGGTCGATGATGCCGGTGATCATGCCCTGGAACCGTGGGAAGTCGAGCGGAGGCAGGCTGTCGGCATCGATGCCGGCGGGTGGGTGCTGGCGCAGCAGGGCGTCCAGGCGCCGGGGATCGACCGGGCCGGTACTGAAATCGAAGGGCAGCTCGTGCAGGGCCTGTCGGCTGTCCAGGTGCCGCAGGCAGAGACCGTCAGCGTGCAACGGGGTGTCGAGGATCCAGCCGAGCCACTCGGCCAGCCCGTCGAGATCCTGCTCGGCCGGCAGGCCGTGACGCAGGGCATGGCGGGGCACCAGTGTCTCGATCTGGGGGCGCAGTGGCTGCGAGGTGTCGAGGCGTTCCAGCAGGCTGTGCAGAAAGAGCCCGACCCGGGTGCCGGCGGGATAGCTCAGGGCGAAGTCGTGGCCTTGTCCTGGCGGGACCCGGGTGGTCTGGTGGACCTCGCGGGTCATGGCGGTGAAGGAGGCCACCCGCCAGTCGGTGGCGATGCTGCGGCTGAGTTCGGCCGGGACGAGATCGCGGGTGTCGTCGTCTGCGGCGGCATGGGGGGTGGAGGTCACCGCGGTGTGCGATTCGTCCAGTGACTGGACCTGGATGTACGGGCTCGCGTTCCATGCCGCCAGGCCGGCGTCGATCTCCGCACAGTGGAACAGGTCTGCGGAAAAGTCATGCTGGCGCCCGGACAGCAGCCAGTGCAGGGCGGTGCGTCCGGCGGACTTCCCCGCATTGCCCACCCACAGCTCGCAGTGGGCCTGGGCGCGGGTCAGGGCCACATAGGCCAGACGCAGATCCTCGGACAGGCGTTCCCGGTCCTGCAGGTATTGTGGCAGCTCGTCCTCGTCGGCCCAGGGGCGGTAACGGTAGCGTATCGTGCCGGACTCGTCCCTTGCATGCCAAAGCAGGGGGTCGGTGTCCTTCTGCTGTCTGCAGTACCAGAGATAGGGCACCATCACCACCGGATACTGCAGGCCCTTGCTGGCGTGCATGGTGGTGATCTTGACCAGATTTTCATCGCTCTCCAGGCGCAGCAGGCTTTCCTCGTCGGCGGCCTGGTCGGTCTGTTCCCGCATCCAGGCCAGCAGGCGCTCGGCATCGCCCTGTTCGCGGCTGGCCTGTTGCAGCAGCTCGGCCAGGTGCAGCAGGTTGGTCAGGCAACGCTCCGGCAGTTCGCTGCGCGCCAGCCAGCCCGCGCCGTCCGCCGCGCCTCCCAGCGCCGTGTCCAGCCCTTGCAGCAGGGTGTGGAAGGCCGACATGAAGCCGCGCTGGCGCCATTGGGCGTGGACCTGGTGCAGCAGCGCCACCCAGCGTCCCCAGCGCCGGCTGTCTTCGATCAGGGGCTGGATCTGCTCCGGCCCCAGGGCGAGGAAGGGGGCGGCCAAGGCCTGACGGGCCAGGTGCCGGTCGTCGGGCAGCAAGGCGGCCTCCAGCAGCCAGCGCAGGCCCAGGGCCTCGTCGCTGTCCCACAGCCTGGACTTGCCGGTGGATACGGCACGGATGCCGCGCTGGCGCAGGACGCGGCGCAGCTCGTCGGCCTCGTGCCAGCCGCGCACCAGCACGCAGATATCGCCTTCGCACAGCGGCCTGTCCTGGAAGCGGAGTCTGGCCTCGCGCAGCAACCAGTGGATGCGTGCTGCCACCGATGCGTGCACCTGCTGTTGGGCGGTTTCCTTGTTGGGTGTCCTGGCCTTGCCGTTGACCTCCGGTTGCGGGATGCGATGCACCAGCAGCGGTGCCGGCGGCAGCTGTTCACCCGTCAGTCCGGGCCGTTGTCGGTCTGCCGGTGGTGGCCTGGAAGGCTGGTAGGCGATGTTTTCGAAGGCAAAGGGGTTGGCGCCGGAGAAGACCTGGTTGACCGCCTGGATCATCGCGGCGCTGGATCGCCAGTTGGTGGACAGCGACCAGCGCTGATCGGCCTCTTCGGCCGCCTGCAGATAGGCGAAGATGTCGCCGCCCCGGAAGCCGTAGATGGCCTGCTTGGGGTCGCCGATCATGATCAGGGTGTGATCGGTTTCGCCGGCCTGGTGGATGGCGCGGAAGATGTCGTACTGCAGGGGATCGGTGTCCTGGAACTCGTCCACCATGACCACCGGCAGGCGTCGGGCCAGCTCGCGGGCCAGGGCGGCGGCCTGTGCGTCCCCCCGGGTGAGGGCCTGGTGCAGGCGGGTGATCATGTCGTCGAAGGAGAGCAGTCCGAGCCGTTGCTTGGCCGCCTCCATGCTCGCCAGTACCGCGTTGCGGGCGTCGAGCAGATAGCGGAGGCGTTGCTGGCGGGTGTATTGGCGGCTCGCTTCGAGCAGGCGCTGGGCGGCGAGAAAGACGGGGTTGCGTTCGATTTCTGCGCAAGGGCGCTGGCTGGACTTGATCTCGATCCGGCTGACGGCGACAGGCTCGAGCAGGTGCTCGGGCAGCCGTTCGTCGGGCCGTTGCGCCAGGTGCTGGGCGAGTGCCTCCAGTCGCGGTTGCAGATCCTCCGGTTTCTGCCCGTTTTTCTGCGTGCGCGAGAGCTTCTTGCTGGTGAGCAGCAGCTCGGTGGCCTGTCGACCGTGTTGTTCCCACAGCCCGGCCAGCTCTTTCTGGATCTCGCGTAGCTGTTGCTCCAGGGTGTTCATCCCGGCCTCGTCCAGAGGTGTCGGAACCAGCTCCGGGACATGGGGCTCGAGCAGCGTCTCCAGACGGCTCCGGAACGCGTTCAGTCCGCCGGTGCATGCCAGGAAGTGGTCCAGCGCCTCCGGGCTTGCCTCGTAGGTCTGACGGCGCCACCAGTCGAGCAGGGCCTGTTCCCGCAGGTGCCCGTCGTCGGCCTGTTCCTGATCGAAGGGCTGACCGCCGCGGAAGGCCAGATCGGACAGCATGCGCTGGCAGAAGCCGTGGATGGTGTGGATGGGCGCCTCGTTGATCGAGAGCAGGGCCAGCTCCAGTCGCAGGCAGGCCTGTTCACGCGCTTCCCCCGCGGGAAAGCGCGAGCGCAGGCCGTCGAACCAGGGGTCGCCGCTGGTGGCGTCCGCATCCGCCTGGAGGTGTGTCAGGGCCTCGGCGAGACGGGCACGGATGCGCTGGCGCAGCTCGTCGGTGGCCGCCTCGGTGAAGGTGACCACCAGGATCTCCCCGGCCTGGTGGCCATCGAGCACGAAGCGCAGGAACAGGTTGGCGATGGCATAGGTCTTGCCCGTGCCCGCGTTGGCCTCGATGAGGTGGGACAGGCCGGGCGCGATGGCGGCAATGTCGAGTTCCCGTTTCATGAGGGCTCCTCCAGGTGCGCGGCGAGCGGCCCCAGGATGTCCCGGGCCAGCCCGGCAAAGGCCGCGTCGGGCTCCCAGTCCCGGCCGGCCAGCAGGATGCGGCAATGGGCCTGGGCCTTTTCTCCTTCCTGCCGGTAGCCGCCGTGCCACGCCTTGAGGGCCGCGGACAGGGCCTTGGCTTCATCGTCGGCTGCCGCGATCCAGGCCGAGCTGCTCTTGCGCAGAAAGGGCAGCGGGGTCTGCAGGCCTCGCTGGTAGAGGTCGAGCAGGTCGCCCAGTATGTCCCGCGCTTGTTCGCCTTGCACGGGCAGCAGTCGATAGACCCCGTCGCGGGCCAGATACCAGGTCTCGCAGGCGCGCTCACCGGCGTCCTCGGCATGCAGGCACAGGTGCTCCACCCACAGCGGCAGCAGGTCGGCGTGATGAAAACGACTGGCGCTCCACGAGACCAGAAGGGGCTGGCCGTGGCGGTCGCGGTGGTAGTGTTCCAGGCGGCCTTCCAGCTGCCAAGCCGTCTCCCCGCAGGCGATCTCGAGTTGGCCGTCGCGTACCGCGCGGCTCAGGGGGGGAGCGAAGGGCAAGGCGGGATCATCGAGGGCCGGGATGTCGGAACGCAGTCTCTCCAGCTGCCGCTGCCCGTTGACGCCGTGCAGCAGGCGCCCTTCGGCGCGCAGTCGCCTGGCGATGCTGGCCTCGTCCTCCCCGTACAGCCAGGCCGCCAGCCAGTATTGGCGGATCCCCCAGTCGATGAGGCCATCCGCCTCGATGGGTTCGTCCTCGGCTAGGGGGGCATCGTCCGGCGGCCCCAGGCGCAGGCGGCGCAGCACGAACTGACGGGCCGGATCGCGCAGGAAGTGGCCCAGGGCCGCGGGGGTGACGCGGCGCTCGTGGGACGCGGGCAGCGGCATGAGGATCTGCGGCCAGCCCGGGGTGGCCTCGGGAGCCCGGTGACGATCGATGGTGATCGCGGTCTGGCACCACCAGCGGTCGAAGCCGGGCAGGTCGCCAGCGAAGTTGCGCGCCGAGAAGGGCTGCAGCGGGTGTTCGCGCAGGATGGCCTCTCCGGGGCGGCGCCCGTCGGCCAGACAGTAGTGCCGGTCGAGGTGCTCGCGCAGTTCGTCGATCACCACCGAGGGTTGCAGGGGCTCGTTGCTGCGCGGGTCGCGCCCGGTCCAGGAGAGGATCAGGCGCTCCCTGGCGGCCAGCAGGGTCTCCAGGAAGAGGTAACGGTCTTCCTGTCCGGGCTGGGGATCGCCGTGGCGCCAGTGGTGGGCCATCTGGTCGAAGTCCGGGGCCGCATGGCGCCGGGGAAAGGCCTTTTCCTGCATGCCGAGCAGGCAGATCACACGGAAGGGCACGCCACGCAGGGGCTTGAGCGCACAAAAGGTGATGCCGCCGGAGTAGGGGCGGTCGCGGTGACTGGCGTTGCCCAGGCGGCCCGCCAGCCAATGGCGGACCACCGCCAGCCCGAGGGGACCGGGGTGCAGCTCGCCGCAGACCGCCAGTTCGGCGATGGCCTCGTGGATGCGGTCGAGCCGCCCGCTGTCGTCACGGTCTTCTCCAAAGAGCCGGTGGGTCAGGCCCATGAGGCGCCTGGCCCAGGTGCGGGCATCGGCGGGGCGGGCGAGGGTCCGACTCGCCTCGCGCAGCAGCTCGAGCAGGTCGAACAGGCGGGCTGCGCGGTCGGCCAGCTGGCTGCCGGTGGCGGCCAGGGGCGCGATGTCGCCGTGCAGGCGGTCGCTGCCCAGGGCATAGCCGGCCATGAGGCGCTCGAAGGCCTGTTGCCAAGTGTTGTCCGGGATGGCCGGCAGATCGAGGCGTTGGCGCTTGTCCTCGGCGTCCAGCCCCCAATAGGTGCGCAGCGTATCCAGCGTCTCCACCAGCCCGGCCACGTCCTCTTCGTTCAGGCCCTGTTGCGCCTGTACTTCGGGCAGGTGCAGCAGGGCGACGACCTCGGCCCGGGTGAAGCGGGCCGTCGGCAGCGCCAGCAGGGAGAGGAAGGCGCGGGTGAGGGGGTGTTCGTCGGCGCGCGTCACGTCCGAGAGGTTGAAGGGCAGGATCGGCGCCTGGTGGCCGCTGTTGCCGAACACCGCCTCGATATAAGGGGCGTAGCGGCTGATCTCGGGCGCCATGACCAGGATGTCTTCGGGGCGCAGTGTGGGATCGGCCTGCAGGCAGTGCAGCAGGGTGTCGTGCAGCACCTGGCATTCGCGCATGGCGCTGTGACAGACGTGGAACTGGATGCTGGGCAGGCGTGGGTCTTCCTCTGCCACGGTCCTGTCCGCGTCGGGGGACTCCGCCGTGAAGATCTCGGCCTGCAGCCTGTGCAGCAGGCTGTTGCCCCGTGGCGGGGTGTGGTTGTCCTCGTCGATGGACAGCTCGGCCGTGGCCTCCAGCAGCATGTCCTGGAACACCTGGCCCTGGCGCCCCCAGCGGGTGAGCAGCGGGTGACCCAGTTGCCACAGCTCCGCGGCCTCGGGCGCTTCCAGGCGTTGCCGGGCCAGTTGGCGCGGCGAGGCGAGGTCCGCCCAGTACTGGTCGGTGGGCGAGAGCACCCAGAGATGCACCGCGCTGTGACGCGACAAGGCCACCCAGGTCTCCAGCAGCAGCCTGGGCAGGGCGTGGAGGGAGAACAGGTCGACGCGGGGGGGCAGCCCGGCAGGGGCAGGGTCACCGAGCCGCTCGATGAAGCGGTCCAGCAGGGTCACCCGTTGCCAGGGCACCTCGCTGGCCAGCCGCTGCCAGAGGGGGCCCTGCCACTCGCCGATCGCGAAGTCCCCGCTGTTCCAGGCGCGGATCAGCTCGGGGCGGTGGTACTGGTAGCGGTCGAACACATCGGCGATACGGCCCGCCAGCTGCCAGCGCTTCAGTTCGTCGGCATCCTGCAGGTAGGTCCTCAGGGAGGCGGCCTCCTGCTGGTTGAGGAAGCCCTGGTCGCTGCCCAGCAGATGATGGAGGCGCCACTGCATGCGCTCCCGCGACAGGGGGTCCTCGTCGGCGGGCAGACCCAGGGTCTCCAGCGCCGCCTGCCACAGCCAGGCCGCGGGCAGCGGGGTGTCGATCAGCATGGCCACGCCCTGTCGCTCGCACAAGCGCTGACGGACCCATTGCCCCAGCGAGCCGCTCTCGACCACCAGCGGTCGCGTGGCCAGGGGAGGCACCGGGTCGTGCTGCCAGTCGGCGATCAGGGCATCGGCCAGGTCTTCCAGGCGGTTTCCGGAGTGCAGGAACAGGGGCATGCAGGGGGTCTTGATGGCTGGTTATGCGTCCTTGTCTGGCGGGTGAGTATTCCAGAATGCCGGGGTTTGTCCAAGCCGGGGAGCTATTTGTCAAATCTGGTGTACAGCTGCCTTGGCCGTACCCTGCGTAATGATCCTCTACTCGTTCGCCATCCTTGCATTTCACTCCTTCGACTACATCGACCAGTAGCTTGTAGCCCCGGAGTCGTCGCCACTTGTTCTGTGCCCTCTCCATCAGCTTCCAGGTCATCGCCAATGTCGTCATGCGGTTGCTGCAGTTCTTGGTCTTCGTCGTCCGGATGTGCTGCCAGTGCACCGCCGGGAAATCGTAGAACGCCAGCATTGCGTCCTTGTTCTTCACTAGGCACTCCGTCACCTTCGGATACTTGGCCTCCTGGGTCAGCAGCTCGGCCACTTCCGCCTCGATGGCCTGCGCCAACAGCTGTCTGTCCCCGTCTTTCAGCAGTTCACCCAGAGCATCTCCGGCTGGTGCTTTCAGCTCGACAACGTTACTCTCGTTCATAGCGGTGTACTTCTCCTGTTGGTTGTTGATCTGCCAAGATCAATCACCTTGAAGAGAAACTGCGGTCGGGGGTGAGCCGGTCTCATAGTCGATCGCAAAGAAGCTGCGGAGAGGCGGCGGCCGCTCAAGGAACAACGCCTGGTTGCAGGCTATTCTGGATCACCCCCTGGGCGACGAGATCGGCAAGTTCGGCGTGCCGCAGGACAAGTAGCGCTACGGCTTCTATGGCAGCAAGTCAATGGAATATGACCTCTGGCGAAAAGGGGAGTGAATTAAGATCGCAGGGACTGAACCGGGGGAGACATGGATATCGTCGAAGCGCTTCTGAAAACTCGTGAACTCGCCGATCGTTGCGGTAACGACGCTGCCGCCACCTATTTGCTGGAGTTTCTGGATGAGAGGCGGGGGGAATACGTCGTCTTGCAGCATCTGGTACGTGGTCGGTTCGATCTCAGCAACCCCGAAAACCTCGGCGCATTGTGGGAACTTGCCTGGGATGCCTATGGGGCTGGAGAGGGAGACAAGGTGGAGGAGTCCGAAGGTGGCAGGGATTCCGGGTTGCAAGACGATTTTTCCTATGTCAGGGCGATTGATGCGGAGGTGCAGAGTCAGCGTGTCGAGTATGAGGAGTTTCTTGGCACGGGACGCCCCCAGGATGCCTCCGAAGATGACGAAATCGCGGAATGGCTGGGTGTTCCTGGGAATGCCCGGTCGGAACACTCCGGCGCTGACGAGAAAAAAGAAGACCATGGCCTGTTATCGGACCCCGAGGCAATAGCCAGCTCGCCGATTGCCGCACAGGAGGAGTTGGAAGATCTCGAAGAGGATGTATGTGCCGAGGATGATCTGTCACTTTTTTGCGGTGCCGGTTGGCAGCGGACCAGTTCAGCGTTCGATTCCAGCTGGGAAGCGCTGGTTCTCGACGCCGATGATTTTGAAGTTCAGCCCATTCGGGAAGATCTGTCCGCCGAGGTTGACGAGGATGGTTCTCTCGAGCCTGAGAAAAGGGCGTTACACATGGCCCTCGATGTCGGTATCCAATTCAAGCTCGAACTTGATGAGGTTTCGCGGCTTACCGACATATTCATCGAGAGTGGATGGGGCGCTACCAAATCGTCGATTGTAGAAGCCTTGGCATCGGGCGTGTCCGTTGATGAACTCTGGATGGCCTGGGAGGTGAAGACCTGCTGGAGTGAGCATCCGGAATTCAGCATGAGCGCAGAGACGCTGGTGAAATTTCCGTCGTTCGCGGATCGTCAGACGAGCAGCAAGTATCGCTCGATCTCCTGGCCGGCAGCGATCCGCATCGTGCGGGCTTTCCCGGGGGTGCAGGATCTCGAGGAGATCCAGTTCTTTCTCGAAGAAAGCTTCGAGCACTGGTATTGGCATCCGGAGTTGTGGGGTGCCTTCCGCGCATTTCTTTATTACGTCGATTACAGGATTGGAAGACAGGCGGGTAGCCTGGAGATATGGCCAGGTTTCCTCTTTGACGATTGTTCCGAAGAGCAGGAGTGGGGGTGGGTCAACGGTGGAACAGGAGCGACTACCCCGGAATACCAGTTCTTGGAGAAGATGGGTCTGTTGCCAGCGGCAAGGTTTTACCCGTATGCCGGACTGACATTGAAGAACGGAAGCGAGGGAAGCCGCAAGCAAAAATCCAGGCGCGGTGATTCCGAGAGTGTGGGTGGAGAATTGGGGCGAGAGGTGGAGCGAACAGGGTATGTGAGCGCCGGGAGAAATAATGATGACCATGCTCGGGTGATCATAGTTGGAAATCGTATCATCCACAAGGAGAAAGAGGGGGTACGGTGAACATTATTCAGCCGGCAGCGAAAGACGCTGTCCTTCGGAAACGGCTGATACCGGTGCGGGGGTGCTGGGTCAGGGAGGATGATCCAAAAAGTCCAGGGGTGGTATTGTCCAGTTCCAACGCACCCAGCACAGGGCGGGTCAAGGTCCAATGGATACGCACCGGCCAGGTGCAATACGTCGATGTCGATCGGCTGCGTTCTGGGTTTATGTTGCATATGGAGGTGCAGGATGTCCCGCGCTCACGTTATCGCCCGAGTCTAGGGGCAGGCATCGTTGTGGAAACCAGGGAGTTGGGGTTTCGTGAGCAGGTGCTGGTAGAGTTCCCGGAATCCGGCAAAAAGGAATGGTTGCCCTGGCAAAACCTGCGTCACATAAAGGGGGTGAACCAGCGTCTTCTCCAGGGCAAGGACAAGGGTGGTGCAGAAGAATTCCGTCTACGCTGCCTGGCTTATGCGCTCGAGTTATGGAATGAAAACACGGGCGCATTATCTCATCTCGAAATCGATCCGCTTCCCCACCAGATCCACTTGGTTCACCATATCCTTGCCTCTGGAAATCTCAACTGGCTGATCGCAGATGATGTCGGCCTTGGCAAGACCATCGAGGTGGGTATGCTGCTGGCTGCTCTGCAGCAGAGGGGGCTGTTCAGGCGTATCCTGCTGATCACTCCGGCCGGTTTGACGCGACAGTGGCAGGAAGAGCTTCACCACAAGTTCGGATTCGATGACTTTGTTATTTACGGTGAAGATTTCCATGTCAATGAGGCCAGGCAGTGGAAGCTATACGATCATGTCATTGGTTCCATTGATCGCTTCAAGGTGCCGAAGCACTTTCACTCTCTCATGGAAGCCGGATATTGGGATCTGATTGTATTCGACGAAGCGCACCGCCTCTCCCGGACGCAATACGGCATGCGGTACGAGGCATCGGACCGATTTAAATTGGCCGCAGCACTGAGGCGGAAGACAGATTCCCTGTTGCTTCTCAGCGCTACGCCACACCAGGGACGGACCGACAAGTTTCAGGCACTGCTCGAACTCCTCAGGCCCGAGTGGAAGGAGCAGATCGCACTGCTGGATATGGAGCCGTCGATCCTCAAGCACATGGTGATTCGCAATCACAAGGCGGACGTAACCGATGTGAACGGGAATTTCATCTTCAAGGGAAAGCTGACTCGCGCGATCGAGGTCGA
Source organism: uncultured Sedimenticola sp. (assembly GCA_964394235.1). Taxonomy (GTDB): domain Bacteria; phylum Pseudomonadota; class Gammaproteobacteria; order Chromatiales; family Chromatiaceae; genus MONJU. The sequence continues at coordinate 12,317 of CAYMWJ010000006.1, forward strand.
GGCGGGAGAGGAAGCAAAGGAATTCGATGCGGCGCTCTCGCGTTACCTGAAGCAGGGCTATGCCGCGAGTCGGCAGAAGAAAGGTAAGATGGGGCGGGCGATCGGCTTTGTCATGACCGTCTACCGAAAGCTGGCGGCTTCCAGTGCCCAGGCGATCCTCGATGCCTTGATTCGACGCCGGGAGCGCCTGCGGGTCAAGATGGTACTCGCAGAGTTGGTAGAGTTTCCGGACGACGAACTGGATCAGCGCTTCGCAGGGGAATATGAGGAGAGCATCCAGACCTCCAACAAGGAGTTTTTTACAGGGGAACTTGAGTTACTGGACGAACTAATTCTCAAGGCGGAGAGACTGTTGAGAACGGACAAAAAGATTCGGGCCTTTATCGAGGGGATTGTCGATGCAGTTCTTGAACAAAACCGGCTCGAAAAGATCCTGATTTTTACAGAGTATCGATCGACACAGAACTATATCGCCGAGGCGCTTGGCGAGCGTTTTGGGCATGACAAGGTGGAGCTGATCAATGGCAGCCAGAAGCGCGCAGAGCGTGCGGAGGCCATTGCACGATTCGAAGACGAAGCCCAGTTCCTTATTTCAACTGAGGCAGGTGGAGAGGGCATCAACCTTCAGAGGAAATGTCATGTCATGGTGAATTTCGACCTGCCCTGGAACCCGATGCGGCTCGTCCAGCGTATCGGCCGCCTGTATCGATACGGGCAACAGAAAAAGGTCGTGGTTCTGAATGTTCATGCACCCCAGACGCTCGACGGACAGATTATGGGGATGATGTACGACCGGATCGAGCAGGTGGTCAGGAATCTGGCCGTGCTTGGGGGCGAGTTCAATGACCGTTTGGCTGATGAGATCCTCGGCGAGTTTTCCGAGTTGGTGGATGTTGCGGATATTCTGGAAGAGGCGAGCAATATCGGTATTTCCAGGACCAGGGAGCGAATCGATGAGGCCTTGAGAAGGGCAAGGGAGGCTACCGAGAAGCAACGGGAGCTTTTCGAACATGTAAGTGGGTATGACCCTCGCGAGGGAAAGAAGGAACTGGGGATTGGGTCCGATCACCTGGCGTCGTTTGTCGAGGCGATGTTCGAAAGAACCGGCGTGGAGTTGAGGGGCAAGCTCCACAAAGGTGCTGTGTGGGAAATCAAGCTGCCCGAGACACTGGTTGAGCGCATGCCTGGGCGGGGGGCTTTGTGGAGGGTAACCCTCGACCGCACCTGGGGTGCGAGCAGGCCGGATATCCACATGTTGGATCTCTCTTCTCCGCTGATGAAGGCATTGATCGAGGAGGCAAAGGCCTTGGCGGCTGGCGGGCTAGCGGTACCGGTAGCTGACCTCGACGGGATAGGCCTCGTCGCCGCCATATTACGTTGGCAGAACGATCAGGGAAGGCGGATGCGGCAGGAATTTTCCATTGTGCAGGTCGCTGCCGATGGAACTTGTCGGCTTAATCCTGAAAAGGTATCCGAGTGGTTGAAGGTGCCTGCAAGGAGGTCTTCAGCGCCTCACCAGAAAAAGACTGCTCAGCAACTGTTGCAGAGTGCGTTGGAAGCTTTCGACTCGAGGCTTGATGAGGTGAGCAACCTCGATATTCACCCGGAAAACCGCCAACTGATTGGAGCGGGGTGGTGTTAGCGGACTGGGACCCCTGGGGGGGATGCCCGAGAAGGTGTTATCCCCCTTGGTGGATATGGAGCCACTGGGCGGAATCGAACCGCCGACCTACTGATTACGAATCAGTTGCTCTACCGACTGAGCTACAGTGGCGCGGGCGACAATTATAGGCTAGCCCCGGGGTGCGTGCCAGCCGTAGGGTGCCGGATCGAGGATGGGAGGGCGTTCCAGCACCAGGTCGGCGGCGAGCCGTGCCGAGGCCAGGCCGATGACGATGCCGTTGCGGAACTGGCCGGCGTTGACGTACAGCCCCGAGATCTCGGGGTGCGCCGCGATGTAGGGCACGCCGGCCGGCGAGCCGGGGCGCAGGCCGGCCCAGTGTTTCACCAGTGGGGCCTCGCGCATTACCGGGAAACGTTCGTGCACCAGCGCCAGCAGTTCCGCGCGCATGGCCTCGGTGGTGGACTTGTCGAAGCCGACCTCTTCCATGCTGGAGCCGAACAGCACGTGGCCGTCGCGGCGCGGGATGATGTAGCGCTGGTCTTCGAGCACGATGCGCGAGATGGTGCCCGGTGTGGTCTGGAACAGCAGCATCTGACCGCGTACCGGGCGCACGGCCGGTGGCGCGGGAAGATCACCCAGCAGTTCGCCGCTCCAGGCACCGGCGCAGACGATCACCTGGTCGGCCTCGACGTGGCCCTGGGGCGTGGTCACGCCTCGGCAGACGCCGTTGCGTATTCTCAGGCCGCTCACCGGTGTCTCGGGGCGCAGGGTCACGCCGCGGGCCTGCACGTCGGCGAGCAGGGCGGCGAGCAGCCGGGGATTGCGCAGCTGGCCGACTTCGGGCATCCACAGCCCGGTCTCGGGGGGATGGGCAGCGGTCGGTTCCAGTTCGCGGAAGGTGGCGGCATCGACTGTCTCCAGCCGACGTTGGTGACGGGTCGCCCAGCTCAGGGCGGTGGCCACTTCGTCTTCGGCGGCCATGAGCATGCCGTTGACGGTGAATTCGGGGTCGATGCCGGTATCGCGTGCCAGTTGCGCGCACACCTCGGGATATCGGGCCTGGCTCCAGCTCGCCAGTGCGGTGATGCTGTCGAGATAGCGCCAGGGGAACAGTGGCGAGACGATGCCGCCGCCGGCCCAGCTCGATTCGCGACCGGGCTGGCCGCGTTCGAGCACGGTGACTTGTGCGCCGGCGCTCGCCAGTTCACGCGCGGTGAGCAGGCCGATGGCCCCGCCGCCGATGACCAGGATGTGTCGATCCGATTTCAAGAGTCGCCTTCATCGCAAACCGCTGTTGGGAGGACAACAGTCTAACACCTTGGTGTCGGCGTCAATTTGGATGGTGATGCGGCGAATTGCGCAAGGCTACTTGTTCCAGCAAGCGGCGGGAGCGCGGTTGCCATTGTGGTCCAGCGTCATGCTGAGACAGGCGGTGTCCGATGCCTGGCGGTTCCTGGCCGTGGCCGTGATGGTGAAGGTCGTGTTCGTGGCGTTCACGGTGACGTCATACAGTCCCATGCCCTTGTTCACGACAGCCTGGTTCTCGTCGATACCGACGGTGTCGGCCGCATATCCCAAGGCGGTCAGCTTTCCGTAACGGCGATTGCCGATGTAGTAGCGCTGCTCGTCCAGCGCCACCTTGCTGAGAAAGCTCTTGGCCACCACCCGGTTCGAGCGCGATACGTAATTGTTATAGGTCGGAATGGCGATGACCGACAGGATGGCGATGATGGCCACCACGATCATCAGCTCGACAAGGGTGAAGCCTGGTGGTCTGTCGGTAGGGATCTGCTTGCTTGACTGCACGAGGGGTGTTCTCCGTTCAGGTTTCGCTGCCCGATGACGGGTGCAGATCCGCCAGGTCCGGCAGATCCACACCATGGTCACCACTCAGTCTTGCAGTTCGTTCCACGAGGCCCGCGAGGTGTCATTCAGCCAACCCGGCGGAATGGCGATGACCTCTTTCCCTTCGCCTGCATCATCCTTGTGCTCTTTGTCCTTGTGTTCGTCGTCCTTGTGTTCGTCGTCCTTGTGCTCTTTGTCCTTGTGCTCGTTGTCCTTGTGCTCGTTGTCCTTGTGCTCGTTGTCCTTGTGCTCGTTGTCCTTGT
>CAYMWJ010000006.1:16148-55622 GCA_964394235.1 uncultured Sedimenticola sp.
GTTCGTTGTCCTTGTATCCACTCCCCTGGTTCTTGTGTTCCCCTCCCTGCTGCGGATGGAATTGCCAATTGACCAGGACGGTGCCACTGCGGCTGTTCAGAACGGCGGTGACAGGGGTCGAGGCCACGATGCCATAGCCCAACCGCAGGCTGCTGATACGGTCTTCCGGATCGACCTTGTCCCCATCGTTGTTGCCGTCGATGTTGTCCTTCTGGTCTGTCGTGTTGTCACCGTTCATGTCGAAGATGGTGTGGACAGGGGCCCCACCCGACAGCAGGTTGATCTCATTGACCCAGACCGTGCCGTATTTGACGCTGTCGTTGGGATCGGTCGCCGTCGGGTTGATGGTGGTGAGCAGTAAGCGACCACTGCGGGAGGCCATGGGGGAGATGATACGCTCACCCTTGTCCTTGAGGTCCATGATCCAGCCGTCATGCCGGTCAAGGAGCGGGTTTGCCGTGCTGGTACGCACCACCATCGCACCGTACTGGCCGTTTTTCTGTTCCTGGCGCACGAAGTTGCCTTGCTCGGGATCGGTGTTCATGGTGGTGATGGGATTGCCGTCGAAGCGATCGCGCAGGCCATACAGCGACTGCGTATGGCTATCCTTGGGGTCGCTCGAGGTCAACATCTCGCCGGTGCCCACCAGGACCAGCAGGCCGCCATCGGGATGAGAGGCCACGCGGGGCGGGATGGTGACAGGCTGGGCCACGCCATTGTGTTCCAGTCTGGCCAGTGGCTCACCCGAGAAGGCCGTGTTCCAGTGTGCAGGGTTGGTATCGTTCAGGTCGAACCGCCAGACATTGCCGTCCAGGTCACCGGCATAGACATAATCGATCACGGCATCGCCATTGAGATCCACTGCGGTGGGGCTGGAGAGTCCATTGGGCACACGGTTGCTGCTGGCCGCGGTGATCTCCTTGATGAGTTCCCCGGTCTCGATGTCCAGCACGAACAGTGCGGCCGGACGGTTGCCCTCGTCATAGCCATTGCCAACGATGACGGCCCAGCGGGCACCGCTGCGGGTCCATACCTTGGCAATGACCGGTCGGCTGTAACTGTAGCCGAGGTCGGCCATGCCGATGGAATCGGCGGTGATCTCCCAGAGAAACTTGCTGCTGGGGTCGCCAAAGTCGTTGCTGGTGATGTCCAGGGCGAAGAAGGCCTTGCCTCCGGCGCCCAGTCCGCCGACCAGCACGCGATGCGCGCTGCCGTCACTGAAGGTCACATCGGCCCAGGCCAGTTCACCATTGACGAAGAACTGGTGCTTTCCCGTATACGAGGGATCGGCAAGGGCGCGCAAACCGGGTATGACCGAGCCGGGGATATAGGCGAAACGTTCCTCACCCGTGTCGGCATCGAAGGCGTGCAGCATGCCGTCGTTGGCACCGACGAACAGCAGGTTGCCCCCCAGCCGGGTGGGATCGTTGTCGTAGCGCACGTAGAGCAGGCTGGACTGGACGATGTCACCCAGGACATGGACCCGCTTGCGGAAGTCCTTGCCTTCCTTGCTGCGATCCCCGCGCAGAAAATCGACCAATGCCTGTGAATTCTTCAGGCTCGCCTGCTGCGCATTGGTGAGGTCGTTCAGCCGGGTGAACGGCACCGCGGTCCTTTCGCTTGTGTTGGTGATGATATTGCGTTGCTTGAAATCGAGCGCATCCAGCTGCCTGGCGGCGCTCCAGTTGGGCGTATAGTTCTTGTTGTTCGGGTCGATGACGACCCCCAGGGTGTTGGTCAATACCTTGCCGTTACGGTCCGTTATATCCCCCTTGTTGTTGACATCGAGAGATTCGACATCTCCCCACCAGTCCGTGTTGTCGAATACCGTACGGAACAGCTTGGTCTTGTTGTCTGCAAGATCGCCCTTGCTGAGCACAAAGGGTGTCGTGTGGCCGATCGGTTGGGTCAGCCCGGGGGTGAAGGTAGCCCCCGCTGCCGCATTGATCGACAGAATCAGTCCAAAAGTGCCTACCAGTTGCTTGATGGTTAGCATGTCGCTTCTCCTTGAGGCCGAGCAGTCGGGTCGAACGATCAACCCTGTTTCGCGCAAACACCCTTACGCACGGTGTAGATGCTTTGTATGGTCACAACACCACCACTGTCTTCCGCGCCACGTGCAACGATGCGGAAGACAAACACTTCCTCGCCGGTGCCTCCCACTTCACTGCCCAGGAGGTCTTGTGCGATGCATTCGGTTCCAAGATATTCGACGGCGTAGCGGGTATTGCCGCCGAGCATCTTTGAATCCGAGTTGTTCCAGTTCATCTTGTGCAGATCCAGGGGGGAGCAGTCGGTGGCATTGGCAGAGGCGGTGGCGTAATACCCCGCTCCTTCTTGCCGGCAATTCAGCACACCGCTGTTCCGGCTGATGAGATGCGCCAGGCCTTTGGTGGGATCCTGGCTGGGATTGACAGCCTCCTCTACCTGGCTGCGCGCGGTTTCCGCCAGCTGAAAGGCAATGCTGCGTGCCGCCGCATTCTCCGACATGCGCATCTCGAGCATGCCGGACTGGGACAGGTACAGGCCCAACAGGGTCATTACCACCAGCAGAACGATCGACACGATCAGAACGGCGCCCTGTTGTCGTTGCAGATGGTGAGGTGCGGAAAACATGGATTACCCTCCTCTGGCGCGCGGATTGCGCACGGCAGCGGTGAAGGAAAAGACTCGGGCAAACTTCGACCGGGGAACCGTGATGCGTTGTCCTGCGACATCGATGCTCACATCGCCGGTGCCATTGCGATGATCATCGCTCAGGCTCTCGGCCAGCAGGTTGACCTTGACGGCCTTGATCTTGCTCCAGTCGGTCGCCAGGCCGGCCGGCGAGCTGAGTCTCGGCATCTGGGCGGCCGTCTTGAACTGGTCCACATAGCCGTCGTCGTTGTTGTCGATGCCGTAGGCGACCTGCAGGGTGCGGATGCCCTCGATGAGTGGCTCACTGACAACCCGTCCCTTGTCGATGGCGAGACGCACCAGGGTGGGAATCTGGTCACCTTCCTCGATCGACCAGGGTCGGATGTAATAGACACGGGAGATCACTTGATGGTATTCCGCGCCGTCCGTGAGTCTGGGGGCACACTGCTCGCCGGATCGCCCCTGGGGGCACTGGAATATCTCGGCGCCCGGCAGACGGGTTCTGGCATACAGCTGGCCTGCCTCCAGTTGGCCGGCGGGGATGGCCTTCGGGGCGAGGTAGTGCACCGAAATGATGTCGCTGCCCGGCTGGGCCGGCAGGGCGTTTCCCGTCGACTGGATACACTGGAAGACCTTGGGGGTGCCATCGTTGCCGATGTTGTCCTCGCCATAGACGGCCGGGGATTTTTCGCCGGAGGGCGTGTTCGCCAGCGCGGTTGCCCAGTCGAAGGCCTGGGTGGCGGTAGTGAAGCAGTTGCCGGTGATGTCGGGTATCTGGGCATCCGGCTCGTGAATCGTGCTCACGGTGATCGGCGACAAGGGATAGGTCAGCCCGGTCGAGCCCGCCATGCGCAGGTCGTATGCCAGGATGTCGATGGCAGCGCGCCCGGTCTCCTGCACCTCTACCAGCATGTCCTGGGTACGCTGGGTGCCCTTGGTGCCGATGAAGAGGGTGATGACCCCGGCCGAGATCAGCAGGCCCAGCGCCATGGCGACCATGAGTTCGACCAGGCTGTAGCCGGCATGTCGGATGGAGGGGCTTAGGGTATTCATAGCGTCATGTCGAGCTGAAAGGTGTTGGTCTGTTGTCCACCCGTCTGCCATTGCACCTTGATGTTGGCGGTACGGCCACTGACCGTGATGGTGGGAGTGGGGGAGGGCAGCGCGGCGTCCAGTTGCTGCTTCCAGGTGTAGAGATCGTAGGCGGCCAGTTCGGTCGGTGTGCAGATCGCGCGGCTGCAATCCTTGGCCAGATTGGCTGGTGGTGCTCCGGCATAAGCGCTGATGGCACTGGGGTTGGCCCGGATGCGGTCGGCCATGTCGTAGGTGAGTGTCACCACCTGCGAGTACAGGTAACCCTCGTTGGTGCTCTTGAGGCTGTTGGCGAACAAGCCGGCCAGCCCCAGCAGGCCGATGCTGACCACCAGGATGGATACCAGCACCTCGATCAGGGTGGTGCCTGTCTGGGTGATGCGTTCCTGGCAGACACAAGGCTTCATGGGCAGTTTACCTCCGTTTCCAGGCGCACCCGACCGGTGGCATTGAGCTTGATGAATTTGCCGTAGGTCCCCCGCCGGTCGTCGCATACCTTGATCTCGCCCGAAATGGGATTGCCGTTCTTGTCGACCGGACGACCACTGGCGTTGAACCAGATGACATCGGCGAAGACGGTCAATCGGAGGGTGCTGGCAAGGGCCCCTTCCCGGCTGATGATGTTCGCGGTTTCGCTGGGGTCCACCACGCCGAACGTATTGCCGGCGGTGCGGTCATCTTCAACGAACACGATCCAGCCATCTGTCCATCCGCTACCGGTCTTGCACTGGGCCTGGTCCTTGCTGCGGCAGATGGCGGTGCGGGCATTGCGCTTGGCCGCCTCGGAACGGGCGAGTTGCAGGGCGCGCACCAGCTTGTTGCTGGTATTGGTCACCTTGTTGTTCTTGATCAGTTCACTGAACGATGGGGTGACCAACGCCAGACTGATCGCCATCACGGCCAGCGTGACCAGAAGTTCGATGAGTGAAAAGCCCGTGTCCTTTTTCATGGCTCGAAGCATAGTCAGGATGGCCAGGGGGAGGGACCATCCACCGGACAAACGGGCGGATTCAGGCGACGAACGTACCGCGTTCAGTCGAGCAGTGCCTTGGGCAGGGCAAAGATCACGGATTCCGGTTGACCGCCGTCTTCCTCGACTTGTGATGCACCCCACATGCGGAGCTGGGCGATCACGCTGTCCACCAGGACCTCGGGGGCCGAGGCGCCGGCGGTCACGCCGATGGTCTGCACGCCGTCGAGCCACTCGCGACGGATGTCCTCGGGGCGGTCGACCAGCCAGGCGGGCTTGCCCTGCTTTTCGGCGATCTCGCGCAAGCGGTTGGAATTGGAACTGTTGGGCGAGCCGACCACCAGCACGATATCGCACGCATCGGCCAGGCGCTTGACCGCGTCCTGGCGGTTCTGCGTGGCATAGCAGATGTCGTCTTTCTTTGGCCCCTGGATGGCCGGGAAACGCGCGCGCAGGGCGGCGATCACCTGGGCGGTGTCGTCCATCGACAGGGTGGTCTGGGTGACGAAGGCGAGCCGTTCGGGGTTGTGGATGGTGAGTTGTTCGACATCCTGCGGCGTCTCCACCAGGTGAATGCCCACCCCTTCCCGGCACCGATACTGCCCCATGGTGCCCTCGACTTCGGGGTGGCCGCGGTGACCGATCAGGATCACCTCGTTGCCGGCCTTGCAGTGGCGCACCACCTCGAGATGGACCTTGGTGACCAGCGGGCAGGTGGCGTCGAAGACGGTCAGGTCGCGTGCCTCGGCCTCCTCACGCACCGCCTGAGAGACCCCGTGAGCGCTGAAGATCACGGTGGCCCCGTCCGGCACTTCGGCAAGCTCGTCCACGAACACCGCGCCACGGTGACGCAGGTCTTCGACCACGAAACGGTTGTGCACCACTTCGTGACGGACATAGATGGGGGAACCGAAGTTTTTCAGGGCGCGCTCGACGATCTCGATGGCGCGATCGACACCGGCGCAGAAGCCGCGGGGATTGGCGAGCAGGATCTTCATGGGGCTATTGTACATGCGGTATTCCCCGTGCGGGGGGTGGCGCCCAGCCGGCGCGCGATCTCGAGGATCTGTGTGCGCGGCGGATAGGCGTGCGCATGGGTCTGCAGATATTCCTGCCAGCGCGCGAAGTCGTCGGCCAGGTGGGGATCGGTGTTGTGGCAGCCGAGCACGCGCAGGCGGTGGTCGCCGATGCGCCAGGGACCGTCGCCGCGCAGTTCACCGCGGATCAGGTGGGCCGCCTCGGCGGGGGTGGCGAGATGCCAGTAGAGGTCGAGATACAGCAGGCCCTGCGGGTGGGTGAAGGCGCAGGCGATGAGTTTCTCGTGGCCGTCCGGCTCACGCAGCACCAGCGGGGCGGTAACCTCGTCGATGATCGCCATCAATGGATCTGCGGGGCGCGCAGCAGGGCCTCGAAGCGCTGGCGGTAGGCTTCCCTGCGTGCCGCCTCGGCGTCTTCCTGGCTGCCGAAGGCAGGCGACTGCTGCCATTCCCCGCTGGCATGGTCGTAGACCGAGAAACGGTACTGCCGGCCCATCTTGAATACGCCGCTGATGTCCTTGTCGGCCTGCATCATGGCCTCGCCTTCGCTCAGGCCGCTGGGCAGGCCGGCGTGGCTGAACGACAGGCTGGGACGATTGGCCTGTACCTCGGCGCCGGATTTCATGATCAACACATGGTCACGGATCTCGCCGGCCTCGGAGAGTTCGATCAGTTCAAGGTCGGGAAAACGCGAGAGCAGGTAGCCGGCCATCAGGCGGCCCAGCTTGTCGTCACGGTTCTCGATGGCGGTGAGCAGCTTGTTGGCGACGATCTGGCCGCGCAGTGGCAGGTCGACCTGGTCGATCCACTCGCGATTGACCTGCCAGCCCTGGTCCATGTCGGCGTCCATGCGGTCGAAGAACTCGCTCGCCTGCTCGATCAGCGCATCGGGGACGTTGAGTTCCAGCAATTGGTCGGCGATGGTGACCTTGAGTATCATGGCGCGGCTCCTGCGTTGCGGTTTGCGCCACATTCTAGCGGGAGCGTCCCGCCAATGCCCCGGGCGTTCGTCGGGGTTGCCTACAGGGAGAAGTACTGTGCTGATCGAGATCCCCGAACTGCTCAATCCCGCGCAGATCGACAAGATCCGCGAGATCCTCGAAGGCGCCGAATTCGTCGATGGGCGGCTCACCGCCGGCATGGCCGCGCGGCGGGTCAAGGCCAACGAAGAGCTGGCACAGGATCCGCAGATCCAGCAGCGGCTGAACCGCATCGTGATGGCCAGCGTGGGCCAGAACGCCCGCTTCCGCAGCGCGGTGCTGCCGCACCGGCTGGCCGATTTCATCTTTGCCCGCTACCAGCCGGGGATGCACTATGGTGATCACGTGGATGATCCCATCATGGGTGGGGGCAAGTTCCGCACCGACGTGTCCATGACCATCTTTCTCAACGAGCCCGACCGCTACGAGGGCGGTGAGCTGGTGATCCGCACCCCCTTCGGAGATCAGCGGGTGAAGCTGGCCGCCGGCAGCGCGGTGGTCTATCCCTCGCGCAGTATTCACCACGTGGCCGAGGTCACGCGCGGTGAGCGCCTGGTGGCGCTGACCTGGATCCAGAGCTTCGTGCGCGAGCCGGACCGCCGCGAGCTGCTGTTCGAGCTGGACCAGGCGCGCGAGCACCTGCTGCGCACCGAACCCGACAGCGAGCATGCCAAGCGGGTGGATCGCAGCTACGCCAACCTGCTGAGGATGTGGGCGGAGTTGTAGGAGGCCCGTCCCCGGGCCGAAGGTTCGCGGTGGAGGCGCTGCTCCCACAGCCGAACCGGGCCCTCAACGCAAAAGGCCCCGCACTCGGGCGGGGCCTTTTCAGGTCGAGGCAGCGAAGGGCTCAGTAGCCGCCCTTGCGCGCGATGTAGGGCAGGCCGGCGATGCGGTTGCCCTGCTTGGACGGCGCGAAGGGGAACAGTTTGTACATGTCCTTGCTGCTGATCTTCTTGCCCCAGATCTTGCCCATGTCCTTGAGGATCTGGCGCTCCATGGGTTGGTTCTGATTGTTGTTGAAGTACTGGTCGCGCAGGTAGTTGAGTACGTCGAAGTGCTCCTGGGTGAGTTCACCGATGAACTTCTCGTCTATCTCGGCCAGGGCACGGGCCACGTCCTCGTCCCAGAGGGTGGGGTCGACCATGTTGCCGTGCTCGTCCAGCTCGATGGTCTTGCCGTTGACTTCGATTGTCGACATGTCGTTGCTCCTCTTCTCGCAAGCGAATTTTCAGGATTCTCCGCGGCCCGAAAGGGTGGCCGAGAGGTAAAAACATCAGGATTATATTCAAATATTGTTATTCATTCATCTTCGGCCGTCTTCACAGGCTCGATGCCCTTGTGTGGCAGGAAGATGCCACAGCCGAAGTGCTGGTGGCTGCCCAGTCCCTCCTGTTGCAAGGCGACCGAATCCTCGGGGCCGAGGTCGGCCAGGAGCAGGCTGCGGGTCGTAAGCGGTCCCTCGGGGGTGGCGATCTTCTGGATGGTGCCGCACAGGGCCTTCTTGATGCGGATGCCGCGCGCCTGGAGCAGCTTCGCCAGGCGCATCAGAAAGGCGTTTTCGTCGTCTTCCTCGCCGGGTTCGAGCACGATGTGGCGGGCAAACAGGGTGCCCTGCCTGGAGAGTGTCTTCACCCGGGCCTTGCCGATGGTCATCGGGTGGCCATCGACCTCGATGGTGAGCCCATCGAGCGCCTGCTCGATGCGCTCGCGCAGTTCCTTGGGCGTTCGGATGTGCAGCTTGGTGCGTCGCGAGAGCACCAGCTTCTGGCCCATTTGCGGGTCGGGGCGTTCCCAGCCGTTCTGGGAGCCGGCCAGGTGGATCTCGTGGATGGCCACGCGTGGGTCCTCGGTGAGCACCGGGGCGGCCTCGCACAGGGCGCTGCCCAGGGCGTACAGGTGATCGACCGGCAGTTCCCGGCACTGGATGCTGAAGGCCAGGTCGATCACGTCGTCGGGGACCTGGAACTCCTGCGGCTTGTCGTCGTCTTCCCAGAACATGTTCCTTCCTGTGTATTCAAAAAACCATTCACCACTACCTACTTCGGCAGTTCGGCCTGGATGGCCTCGCGGTCGATCCACCACTGGTCCTGCACCAGCACGTCCACCACGTTACGCAGGCGCACCAGGAACTTGTCGGGGTCATTCAGTTCCAGGCGCTCGATCCACGCTTCGAACTGCTGCTGGGTCTCGACCTGGCTGTGACGCCGCGCCACCCGGCCCAGCAGTTGTTGCGAGAAGAAGGCGATGCGTTCCTTGTCGGGGCCTTCCTCGGCGCGGATGTCGGTGATGAAGCAGGCGGTGGCCGCCGCCACCGCGGCGCCGTCGGAGTCGTCCGGGGTGTCGTCCACCACGTGACTGAGCAGGTGTACCGTGATTTCGGGATCGATGGGGAAGGTCACGCCGATCCAGATGCCGTGGCCCAGCGCCACCAGGGCATCGGGCTCGCCGGTCTGATAGAGGATGTCGCAGGCATCGGCGGCGTTTTCCCAGTCGCGCACCTGGGCGAAGATGCCGAAGGCCGTGTGCGCCAGTGGCCAGGCCTTGCTGCCGCGCTCGAGGATCTGCAGGGCACGCGCCATCTCCAGTTGGATGCGTGCGCGCTCGCTGGCCGGGGCATGCTCGGGCAGGCGGTCGAGCTGCTGACGCAGTTCCACCAGGCGGCCTTCCAGTTCGGCCTGTTGCCCGAGCTGCTTGCGCAGTGAGGCGGCGGCGGTGTCCTCGAGCTGGTTGGGGTCGAGATGGTCAACCATATTGATAGGTCCTCAGTAGCGACTGCTGAAGGTCGCCTCCAGTTGGTCTTCCCAATCGGGTGGGGTGTCGGGGTAGGAGGGCTTTACGTCGAAGCGCAGGAACATCTCGCCCTGGGCCGCGAGTTCCTTGATGACCAGCTTGAGGTCATCGAAGCTCTCCAGCTCGGGGTTGCTGATCATGACCTGGCTGAGATACAGCATGGTGGGCTCCTCGTCATTGTGTATCGCGGATGTAGCGCACCCGGTCGTGGTAGCGCGCCCGGAAGTACACGCGCTTGTGGGCGGGGTCGGGTGAATCGGTGAAACCGCTGCGTCGGTGCAGGATGTTGTTGCTGATCACGCCCTCGCCGGCGGCCAGTCGGCGTTCGAGCACGAAGGGGTCGTCGCTGGCGAACAGTGCCAGCAGTGCCGCGGCGGCCTCGCGCGTGGCGGTGTCGTCCTTCCATTCCACATTACGTGACCGGGCCGAATAGCGCATGTGCAGGTGCCTGCCGTCGGGCGACACGGTAAACACTGGTCCTACGGTCGCCGGTCGGATCTCCAGGCCACCCTCGATGTTTGGAGGAATGGTAAAGGCATCGGGGGCCATCAATGCCCTGATCCATTCCGGGTTTTGGTCGCGCAGGCGGATATAGGCGATCTCGTGGTCGAGCAGGCCGTTGACACCCCCTTCCATCGCTGGGCGGTGGCAATAGAGCAGCATGCCGTGGATCTGCTGGTGCATGGGGTTGTAGTAGCCATCGGTATGCCAGCCGATGGGGCGGTCGGTGTAGGGGATGTAGCGGTTGTCGGTGCCGGTGTCCTTGACCGTGATCTCGGTCAGCCCGCTGTCCTCGGCGCAGAGATTGGCATCCAGATCGTTCAGTCCAAAGTGCAGGCCGAGCTGCCGCAGGGCGGGTTGTGGGTCGGCCGGCGGTTCGCAAAAGCGAAAGAAGGCGAAGTTGTGGCGCTCGCAATGGTGGGCGAGGCTCGCCAGGTCGCTCGCCGGGGGGTTGGCCGGATCGGCGATCTCGATCACCGGTGGCTGTGGGGGTTCGGCGAGCTTGTGCGCGCGCCATTCCCGGTAGGTTCGATCATCATGCAGGGAAAACGGACTGGCACTGGTGTTCATGAGGGGCTCCCGGGTCTTTAAAGTTGCATGGCCAATACCTGTTGACGGAGTGTGGGAATTCGGCCTAGTATCGCCCGCAATTCGCTGTATCGGCATACACTGAAATACTGGCCAAGGGAGAGTTTTCCTGATTTTCAATCACTTGGCCAGTCTGTTGATACAGGATGGTGCCATCCTATCCCCAAAGGGATAGGCGAGGGGCGGTCTTCTCCCTCCTTGGTGTGGTTCAGGGGGGCGTGGTACTCGACTATATTAGCGAGCATTGATGGGGTTTGCGTTTGCGGCGCGATTCCGTCACGGATCACCGAAGCACTTTTTGTGTGGCCGGATTCGACCACGCGAGAGCGGATTCAAACAAAACCGATTAGTCAGGAGAGATAACGACATGGCGATCGATAAGTATCCCACACCCATGCTGGACCAGCTCGAAGAAGGTCCGTGGCCGAGCTTCATCAGCGGCATCAAGCGCCTGCGTGACGAGCACCCGAACGAGAAGATCAACAAGGTGGCCAACTCGCTGCTGGGTCAGCTCGAGCACTCCTACGAGACCCGCAAGGGTTATTGGAAGGGTGGCACCATCTCCGTGTATGGCTACGGTGGCGGCATCATCCCGCGTTTCTCCGAAGTCGGTCACGCTTTCCCCGAGTCCAAGGAATTCCACACCCTGCGCGTGCAGCCGCCGGCAGGCAACCATTACAGCACCGCCATGCTGCGCCAGCTGGCCGACAGCTGGGAGAAGTACGGTTCGGGCCTGATCACCTTCCACGGTCAGACCGGTAACATCATGTTCATCGGTGCCGACTCCGAGCAGTACCAACACTTCTTCGATGAAATCAACGAATATGGCTGGGACCTCGGTGGTGCCGGTCCCTGCGTGCGCACCGCCATGTCCTGCGTGGGCGCCGCCCGTTGTGAAATGTCCTGCACCAACGAGCAGAAGGCACACCGTCTGCTGGTGAACAACTTCACCGACGACGTGCACCGTCCGGCGCTGCCCTACAAGTTCAAGTTCAAGATCTCGGGTTGCCCGAACGACTGCCAGAACGCCATCGAGCGTGCCGACTTCGCCGTGATCGGTACTTGGCGTGACGACATGAAGGTCAACCAGGACGAGGTCAAGGCCTACGTCGAGAAGAAGGGGCGTCAGTACATCATCGACAACGTCATCACCCGTTGTCCGACCAATGCCATTTCGCTGAACGATGACGACACCATCACCGTCAACAACAAGGACTGTGTGCGCTGCATGCACTGCCTGAACGTCATGCCCAAGGCGCTGGGCGTGGGTGACGACAAGGGCGTCACCATCCTGATCGGCGGCAAGCGCACCCTCAAGATCGGCGACCTGATGGGTACCGTGGTGGTGCCGTTCAAGAAGCTGGAAACCGAGGAAGACTGGGAGTCCCTGGTCGAGCTGGCTGAAGAGATCATCGATTTCTGGGCCGAGAACGCCCTGGAGCACGAGCGTTGCGGCGAGATGATCGAGCGTATCGGTCTGGTGAACTTCCTCGAGGGCATCGGCGTCGAGGTCGATCCGAACATGGTCAATCACCCCCGCGAGTGCTCCTATGTGCGCATGGACGGCTGGGACGAAGAGGCCATTAAGTGGTTCGACCGTCAGGCCGAAGCTTCTTAATCGTTCACAAACCGAATATGACTTTCCCTGGCCCCGCCGGCCGTTGCCAGCGGGGAATTCGGGGAGGCATTTACCCGATTTCTGGAGGTAAAAATGGCTAAAGAAATGCGTGAACCGATCGAGTCCGGTTGTCCCGATCCGTTCCAGTACATGCACCCGACCATGCGCCGCAACTTCGGTATGTGGGCGTATCACGAGCACCCGCGTCCGGGCGTGCTGCTGCACGTCGCCAAGAACGGTGACAAGCTGTGGACCGTGAAGGCCGGTACCCAGCGGATCCTCGACCTGTTCACCCTGCGCAAGCTGTGTGATATCGCCGACGAGTATTCCGATGGTTACATCCGCTTCACCCTGCGTTCCAACCCCGAGTTCTTCGTGACCGAGGAAGAGCGTGTCGAGCCGCTGATCAATGCGCTCGAAGAGGCTGGCTTCGTCGTCGGTGGTACCCAGAACTCGGTGACCACCCTGTCGCACACCCAGGGCTGGCTGCACTGTGACATCCCGGGCACCGACGCCTCCGGCGTGGTGAAGGCGATGATGGACGAACTCATCGATGAGTTCCGCAACGCCGACATGCCCAACCGTGTACACATCACCACCTCCTGCTGCCAGATCAACTGCGGCGGCCAGGGCGATATCGCCATCAACGTGCAGCACACCAAGCCGCCGAAGATCAACCACGACCTGGTGGCCAACGTCTGCGAGCGTCCCTCCGTCGTGGCACGTTGCCCGGTGGCCGCCATCCGTCCGGCCATGGTGAACGGCAAGCCCTCGCTGGAGGTGGACGAGAAGAAGTGCATCTGCTGCGGCGCCTGCTTCCCGCCCTGCCCGCCGATGCAGATCAACGACGCCGAGCACACCAAGCTGTCCATCTGGGTCGGTGGCAACCACTCCAACGCCCGTGGCAAGCCCACCTTCCAGAAGCTGGTGGCTTCCGGCATCCCCAACAACCCGCCGCGCTGGCCCGAGGCGACCGCGATCGTCAAGCGCATCCTCAAGGCTTACAAGGAGGGTGCGAAGGACTGGGAGCGTATCAACGAGTGGATCGAGCGTATCGGCTGGCCGCGCTTCTTCGAAGAGGTCGAGCTGCCGTTCACCAAGTACCACATCGACAACTGGCGTGGTTCGCGCAAGAGCCTGAACTCTTCCGCCTACATCCGCTTCTGAGCGGCCTGTAACGACGAGGTCAAGTCATGAAACTGGCAGTACAGGTAAACGAGGGCCCCTATCAGCATCAGGCCACCGACTCGGCGTACCACTTCACCAAGGCTGCGCTGGAGAAGGGCCACGAGGTGTTCCGTGTGTTCTTCTATCACGATGGCGTGCTGAACGGGACCCGCCTGACCACGCCACCCCAGGACGATCGCAACATCGTCAACCGCTGGGTGGAACTGGCAGAGAAATACGACCTGGATCTCGTCCTCTGCGTTGCCGCGGCCCAGCGCCGCGGCATCGTGGACGACGGCGAGGCCGAGCGCAACGGCAAGGACGCGACCAACATCGCGCCCAAGTTCCGTATCTCCGGCCTGGGGCAGCTGATCGAAGCGGCCATCCAGTGCGACCGTCTGGTCGTGTTCGGCGACTGAGGGGAGAACAACGATGTCCGATGTCAAGAAGTTCATGTATCTGAATCGTCGTGCTCCCTACGGCACCATCTATGCCTGGGAGTCGCTGGAAGTCGTGCTGATCGGCGCAGCCTTCGACCAGGAAGTCAGCCTGATGTTCGTGGACGACGGGGTTTTTCAGCTGGTGAAGGGGAGTGACACCTCCGAATCCGACATGAAGAACTTCACCCCCACCTACCGCACCCTTGGCGACTATGGCGTACGGCACATGTATGTCGACAAGGCCTCGCTCGAGGCTCGCGGTCTGACCCAGGACGATCTCATCGAAGTCGCCTGGGAAGACTGGGAGACCGAGGAAGAGGTGGACAACATCGTCGAGATCCTGGATTCCGAAGAGATTGCGAAGAAGCTCGAGGAATCCGACGTCGTATTCAGCTTCTGAGGTGGCGAAATGGCCGATCTGTATACCGTGAACAAATCACCGTTCGAGAAGAACTCGCTGGAGGACGCCATCCGCTTTTCGAGCGAGGGCGCGTCCATCCTGCTGATCGAGGACGGTGTCTATGGTGCCATGGCGGGCACCGCCGTTTCCGACCTGGTGGCCAATGCCACCGGCCGGAAGTTCTACGCACTTCGGTCCGACCTGAAGGCGCGTGGCATTGCCGAAGATCGCCTGATCGACGGCGTCGAACTGGTCGATTACGCCGGTTTTGTTGATCTCGTCGTGAACCACGACAAGGTCCAGGCCTGGCTCTGAGGCCTGGTCTGATTGTCAAATATTGAACTGCAACAGGAGATAGCGAAATGCCTATCGAAGTAAATGGCAAGGTCTTCGAGACCGACGAAGAGGGTTACCTGGCAAACATCAACGAGTGGGAGCCGGCCGTTGCCGAGGCCATGGCCAAGGAAGACGACCTGGAGCTGACCGATGAGCACTGGGACATCATCAACTTCCTGCGCGAGTACTACGAGGAGTACCAGATCGCTCCCGCCGTGCGCGTGCTGACCAAGGCTGTTGGCAAGAAGCTGGGCAAGGACAAGGGTAACTCCAAGTACCTGTACGGTCTGTTCCCCTACGGTCCCGGCAAGCAGGCCTGCCGCTATGCCGGTCTGCCGAAGCCGACTGGCTGCGTCTGATCGCATCCGGTGACAACTGGGGGGCGTTCGCGCCCCCCGGACCTGCAACCCCATTCAAGAGGTTTTCGGAAACATGTCGTTTCTGACGGTCGCATTTGCAGCATTGTTCTATGCCGCCACGCTGTTGCTGGTGGTAGGGCTGGCGCGTCGCATACGTCTCTACTGGAAGACCCCGGCGCCGCTGAAGATTCCCACGACGCCCGCACCGACCACCACCGGTGGCGTGGTGCTGCGCATGTTCCGCGAAGTGGTGTTTTTCGAAAGCCTTTTCAAGGGCGCCAAATGGACCTGGCTGTTCGGCTGGATCTTCCATATGGCCCTGTTCGCGGTACTGTTCCGTCACCTGCGCTACTTCCAGGAGCCGGTGTGGGAGATCGTCGCCTGGACCAGCCCGCTCATCAAGTATCTGGCCTTCGCCATGATCATCGGCCTGCTGGGGCTGCTCGGTCGCCGCATCTTCGTCGATCGCGTGCGTTACATCTCGGCGCCTTCGGACTACCTGATGCTGTTCCTGCTGCTGGGTATCGGTACCAGCGGTGCGCTGACCACCTTCGTCGCGCACACCGATGTGGTGGCGGTGAAGTCCTTCTTCCGTCATCTGATGACCTTCAATTTCGAGACCATGCCCAATCTGCCGAGCGATCCACTGATGATCGTGCACCTCGGGCTGGTCGCGCTGCTGATGATCGTCTTCCCCATCAGCAAGCTGTTGCATGCGCCGGGCGTGTTCTTCAGCCCGACCCGCAACCAGGTGGACAACCCTCGCGAGCAGCGTCACATCGTCGAGTGGGCGCGCAAGCTGGAACAATAATCCGGAGCAAGGTTAGCTGGCATGGCAAAAGCAGAATTTGAAATTCCGGAGCTGAAAGAGTATCCCGAGATCCCGCCGATTCGGCCGGGCTCGATGGCGCACAGCAAGCCGTTCGTGGCGAAGAACCCGGAGTTCATGGAACCCCTGGGCTACCCCACCGAACTGGTCGACGACTGGCAGGA
This sequence comes from uncultured Sedimenticola sp., assembly GCA_964394235.1. Taxonomy (GTDB): domain Bacteria; phylum Pseudomonadota; class Gammaproteobacteria; order Chromatiales; family Chromatiaceae; genus MONJU. The sequence continues at coordinate 32,057 of CAYMWJ010000006.1, forward strand.
GAAGGCCATCGAGCACATGGGCGATCTGCTCGGCAAGTACCGTTCGCTGCAGGTGTTCCTCGATGCCTGTGTGAAGTGCGGCGCCTGCACCGACAAGTGCCACTACTATCTCGGCACCCAGGATCCCAAGAACATGCCGGTGGCGCGCCAGGACCTGCTGCGCAAGGTCTATCGCCGCTATTTCACCTTCGCCGGCAAGTACTTCCCCAAGCTGGTCGGCGCCACCGATCTCACCGAGGAAGTGCTCCAGGACTGGTACAGCTATTTCCACCAGTGCTCACAGTGCCGTCGCTGCTCGGTGTTCTGCCCCTACGGTATCGATACCGCCGAGATCTCCATGGCCGCGCGCGAGATCATGGACCGCATCGGCCTGGGCCAGAAGTACTGCAACGAGATCATCGGCAAGGTGTTCAAGGTTGGCAACAACCTGGGCCTGCCCGAGCCGGCACTGGCCGATACCCTCGAGGGGCTCGAGGAAGACGTGCTGGACGATACCGGGGTGGCGGTCAAGTATCCGCTGGACCAGAAGGGGGCCGAGATCCTGCTGGTCACCCCCTCGGCGGACTTCTTCGCCGAGCCGCACGTGGACGGCCTGATCGGTTATGGCAAGGTGTTTCACGAAGCCGGCGTTTCCTGGACGCTCAGCTCCAAGGCATCGGAGGCGGCCAACTTCGGCATGTTCATCGGTTCCTACGAGAACATGCGTCGCATCTCCCTGCGCATCCGCGAGGCCGCGCTGGAGCTGGGTGTGAAGCGCATCATCTTCGGTGAGTGCGGTCACGCCTGGCGGGTGGCCTACAGCTTCCTGAACACCCTGGCCGGCCCGTTCGATTTCCTGGATCCGAACTATCCGGTGCCCCAGCACATCCTGGAATTCACCTGGGGCGAAATCCAGAAAGGCACGCTCAAGCTCGACAAGTCGGCCAACGACCACATGGTCGTGACCTTCCACGATTCGTGCAACGTGGCACGCGCCACGCGCATGGGCGACGAGCCGGGCGGGCAGTTCACCATCCCGCGCAACGTCATCAAGGCGGTGTGCAACAACTTCGTGGACATGGACCCCGACACCATTCACGAAAAGACCTTCTGCTGCGGTGGTGGTGGCGGTCTGCTTACCGACGACCTGATGGAACTGCGCGTCAAGGGCGCCAAGCCGCGGATGGAAGCGCTGAAGAACGTTATCGAAGAGCATGGCGTAACCAACATGGCGGCGATCTGCGCCATCTGCAAGTCGCAGTTCACCAAGGTGTTGCCCTACTACGGCATGGGCATGGACATGATCGTCAGCGTGCACCAGCTGGTCTCCGAGGCCATCGTCCTGACCGGTCAGGACAGCGGTGACGACGACGAACAGGAAGATTCGACCGAAGACGCGGCCTGATCGCAGTTTCGGCCAGATAGACATCAATCGATCCCGCGGGGATCCAAGGCATACAGGTAAGGAGCGTTAAGATGGCTACTCCGAGCGATGAAATGACCAACAAGCTCACATGGCGTCGTTTTGAAGACGGTAACAATCAGTGGGATTCGTTTACCGACAAGATCTTCATTGCCGACACCTCCTACAAGTGTCCGACCTATGTCCACAAGACGCCGCCTTGCCAGGGCTCCTGCCCCTCGGGTGAGGACATCCGCGGCTGGCTGGCCATCGTGCGCGGCCAGGAGAAGCCAGTCGAGGGCATGGAGATGGGCGAATATGCCTTCCGTCGCTCCACCGACGCCAACCCCTTCCCGTCCATGATGGGCCGTGTATGCCCGGCTCCCTGCCAGGACGGCTGCAACCGCAACGAGGTCGAGGACTTCGTCGGGATCAACTCGGTCGAGCAGTGGATCGGCGACAATGCCCTGGAGAACGGCTACAAGTTCGAGGCCGGCCCCAGCACCGGCAAGAAAGTTGCCATCATCGGCGGCGGCCCCGCCGGCCTGGCCGCAGCCTATCAGCTGCGCCGCAAGGGGCACGCCGTGACCATTTTCGAGTCGCAGCCCGAGCTGGGCGGCATGATGCGTTACGGCATTCCCAACTACCGTATTCCGCGCGACAAGCTGGCCGGCGAGATCCAGCGCATCCTCGACATGGGCGAGGTGGAAGTGAAGTGCGGCGTGCGCGTCGGTCAGGACGTCAAGGTCGAGGAGCTGGAAAAGGACTTCGACGCCATCCTCTGGGCCGTCGGCTGCTGGACCGGTCGTGGCCTGCCCGTCGAGGGCTGGGACGAGACCCCCAACTGTGTTTCCGGTGTGGCCTTCCTCAAGGCCTTCAACGAAGACCGCATGAAGGTTACCGCCAAGAAGGTGGTCTGCGTGGGTGGCGGTGACACCTCCATCGACGTGGTCTCGGTGGCCCGCCGCCTGGGTTGCATCCCCGGCCACGAAGGTACCGAGAACCCCGAGAAGGTCATCCTCGACGACAGTGTGAGCCACGAGGTCGACGAGTCGGCCAAGCAGAATGCCGAGGTGACCCTGACCTCGCTGTTCCCCAAGAACAACATGACCGCTGCCGAGCACGAAGTGAACGATGCTCTGCAGGAAGGCGTCACCATCCTCGACGAGGTCATGCCGATCGAGATCGTGCGCGACGAGAATGGCCGTGCCACTGGCCTCAAGCTGGCCAAGTGCACCATGGACGGCGGTCGTCCGGTACCGGTCGAGGGTACCGAGCAGGTGGTCGAGGCCGACCTGATCGTGGCCGCCATCGGTCAGGGTGGTGACCTGACCGGTCTGGAAGACTTCGACAACGGCCGCGGCCTGATCGACTCCGACTCCTTCTACCAGGTGCCGGGTCGCGAGAAGCACTTCGTTGCCGGCGACATCATCCGTCCGCACCTGCTGACCACCGCGATCGGTCAGGCGGCCATCGCGGCCGACACCATCGACGAGTACTTGAACCAGCAGGAGCACAAGAAGCGCCCGAAGGTCGATGTGCATCACTTCGACCTGGAGAAGAAACTCAAGGAGGCGGGTCTGGAGCCCGAGCACTTCGATCCGAACGCCGGTGACCAGCGTGGGACCTCGTTTGCCAACTACGCGGTGCACAACTACGAGGATCGCTCCTTCGCCGAGATCATCCCGGCCGACGAGCTGTTCCTGGGTCACTTCGAGTACACCCCGCGCGTCAAGCGCAAGGAAGAGGTGCCCACCGCCGACGAGGTGCTGGGCCACTTCAAGGAGCGGGTGATGGGGCTGAGCACCGAAGAGGCGGTCGAGGAAGCCAAGCGCTGCATGAGCTGCGGCCTGTGCTTCGAATGTGACAACTGCGTGATCTTCTGCCCGCAGGATGCCGTCTATCGTGTGCCCAAGAACGAGGCGACCACCGGCCGCTATGTGGCGACCGACTATGCCCGTTGCATCGGTTGTCACATCTGCTCCGATGTGTGCCCGACCGGCTACATCAAGATGGGCCTGGGTGAGTAAGGTGCCGACAGGCCGGCCTCGCGCCGGCCTGGCGGATTGCGCTTAACGCAGCGAGTCAGACGCAAGACATGTTTAGATTTGGCACGAGGCTATTGGTGGTGACGGGGGCTCTGCTGCTCGCCCTGGGGGTGAGTGCAGCCGAGCAGTCCGACCGTTCGGTGGTGAAGGGTTCGAAGGCCTACGAACTCGACAGCTGCGTGGAACCCACGCCGGTGATGCGCAAGCTGCACCCGACCTTCATAAAGCATCAGCGCGATATCACGGTGCACCAGGGCATTCGTGGCGCCAAGCACAGCTTGTCGGGCTGCGTGGACTGCCATGCCGCGAAGGATGCGCAGGGCAAGTACACGCCGGTGAATGCGCCCGGCCAGTTCTGCGAGAGCTGCCACGAGTATGCTGGTGTCGAGATTCCGTGCTTCAGCTGTCATGCCACCACGCCGACCGGCCGTAGCGGGGAGTGATCATGAGCCAGAAGATCGATCAAGAGCGTCGACAATTCGTTTCGGTGGCGGGGCTCGCCGCTGCTGCCACGGCCGTGGCCCCCGGTGTTTTCCTGTTGGGTGGCAGTGCCGAGGCCGAGCCGCGCAAGGAGCCGGTCACCGACAAGGTGCGCTACGGCATGCTCATCGACACCACCAAGTGTGCCGACGGCTGTTCCGAGTGCGTCAGCGGTTGCGAAAAGGAAAATGGTCTCGACCTGCTGCGCATGCCCGAGGGGGCCGACCCCGAGGAATGGGATCGCCAGCGCCCACGCTGGATACGTACCGTCAAGGTCAAGGACCGTCTCACCGGCCGGGTCTCCACGCTGCCAATGATGTGCCAGCACTGCGAGTATCCGCCCTGCACGGACGTCTGCCCCACCGGCGCCTCCTTCCGCCGTGCCGACGGTATCGTCATGGTCGACCGGCACATCTGCATCGGTTGCCGTTACTGCATGATGGCTTGCCCCTACAAGGCACGCTCCTTCATTCACGAGAACATCGACCGGCAGTTGAGCATCGCGCCGCGTGGCAAGGGCTGCGTGGAGAGCTGCAACTTCTGTGTGCACCGGCGTGACAATGGCGAGAGCACCACGGCATGCCAGGATGCCTGTCCGCACGGGGCCATCGTCTTCGGTGATCTCAATGATCCGAACAGCGAGGTCTCCAAGGCCTTGCGCGAGAAGGCCAACACGCAATTGCGTGCCGACCTGAAGTTGAACACTGGTGTGCGCTATCGCGGCATCTGATCAGTTTCCGGACATCTGAAGCAGCTATGAAAAAGATTCACTATCGCGAATGGGGCATCGAGAGTCCACGTTATTGGGGGCTGCTGGCCGTACTGGGCGTGTTGCTGGCCATCGGCGGTCTGGCCACCCTGTACATGGAGCACGAGGGCCACTGGGTCACTGGGATGAACAACCAGATCGTCTGGGGCGTCCCGCACGTGTTCGCCATCTTCCTGATCGTGGCCGCGTCCGGTGCCCTGAACATCGCCGCCTTCGGCTCGGTATTCGGCAAGAAGATCTACAAGTCGCTGGGCCGGCTCTCGGGGCTGTTGGCGATGGCCTTGCTGGTCGGCGGTCTGCTGGTGCTGGTGCTCGACCTCGGTCAACCCAGCCGCCTGATCGTGGCCATGACCACCTACAACTTCAAGTCGATCTTCGCCTGGAACATCTATCTGTACGTCGGCTTCCTGGCGATCGTCGCGGTCTACCTGTTCACCATGATGGAACGCAAGGCGAACAAGTATTATCCGGCTGCAGGCCTGGTTGCGTTCGTCTGGCGCCTGATCCTGACCACCGGTACCGGCTCCATCTTCGGCTTCCTGGTTGCGCGCCAGGGGTATGACGCGGCCATCATGGCGCCGATGTTCATCATCATGTCCTTCGCCTACGGCATGGCCATCTACCTGCTGGTGCTGATGTTCACCTTCAAGCTGGATGGCCGCCCGCTCGGTGACAAGCTGCTCTTGCGGCTGAAGAACCTGCTGGGGATCTTCGTGGCTGCGGTGTTCTACTTCGTGCTGGTCTATCACCTGACCAACCTCTACGGCACCGAGAACCACGAATACGAGGCCTTCATCCTGCGCGACGGCGGTATCTACACCACCCTGTTCTGGGGCGGCTGGGTGCTGCTGGGCATGCTGATCCCCATGGGCATCCTGTTCCACCCGGGGCTGGGCCGCTCGCGCGGTGCCATCGTGGCAGCCTGCTTGCTGGTGGTCATCGGTGGCATCGTTGCCATGTATGTGATCGTCATCGGCGGACAGGCCTTCCCGATGGCCATCTTCCCGGACAAGATCATCATCGAGTCCGGCTTCTACGAAGGCGTGAATGGCCAGCCGTTGCACTACGCGCCCTCGCTGCCCGAGTTCCTCCTCGGTCTGGGTGGAGTCGCCGTGGCCTTGACCGCCACCTTCGTCGGCGTGCGGGTGCTCAAGTTCCTGCCCGAGTCGCTGGCCGACGAGGTCGTCGATCCACATCACGGCTGAGTGCCGCGATAGCGGTAAAGAAGAGGGCGGCCACGAGCCGCCTTTTTCGTCGGTAGACATGGCATACCTTTATCTTTCCGCCGCCCACAAGTCCTCCGGCAAGACCTCGGTCTCGCTGGCCCTGTGTGGCGCCCTGGTGCAACGGGGTCTGGTGGTGCAGCCCTTCAAGAAGGGGCCGGACTACATCGACCCACTCTGGCTCGGCCAAGCCGCTGGTCGCCCCTGTGTCAATCTCGATTTCTACACCATGGCGCGTGACGAGATCAGCGCGGTGTTCGCGCAGGCCATGCAGGGCGCCGACATCGGTTTGATCGAGGGTAACAAGGGGTTGTACGACGGTCTGGATCTCGATGGCAGCAACAGCAATGCCGCACTCGCCGCCCAGCTCGATGCCCCGGTCGTACTGGTACTCGACACCCAGGGTATGACCCGAGGCGTGGCCCCGCTGATCCTGGGCTATCAGCAGTTCGACCCGAATATCCGTATCGGTGGCGTGATCCTCAACAAGGTGGGCGGTGCCCGGCACGAGGCCAAGCTGCGGCAGGTGATCGAGCACTACACCGGGGTGCCGGTGCTCGGCGCGGTGCAGCGCCATCCGGATATGCACATCAGCGAACGCCACCTGGGGCTGGTGCCCAGCAACGAGCTGGTGCGCAGCCGCGAGCAGATTGCGCGCATGGCCAGGCGGGTCGCCGAACAGGTCGATCTCGAAGCCCTGCTGGTACTGGCGGCCACGGCCCCGGCGATCGAGGGGGCGGAACGGGCGGTCGCGCCCCCTGCCGGGACGGGGAAGAAGGTGCGCATCGCCTATGCGCGCGACGAGGCCTTCGGCTTCTACTACACCGACGACCTGGCCGCGTTGCGCCGTGCCGGCGCCGAGCTGGTCCCGTTCAGCCCGTTGCACGATGGTGGGCTGCCCGAGGCCGATGCGCTGCTGATTGGCGGGGGATTCCCCGAGACCCATCTCGATCAGCTGGCCGCCAATAACGCAATGGCCGGCCAGATAAGGGAATTCATCGAACGGGGTGGTCCGGCCTACGCAGAATGTGGTGGCCTGATGTACCTGTGCCGCCGCCTGACCTGGCAGGGAAAGCAGGGTAAAATGGTCGGTATCATTCCTGCTGATGTGGTCATGCACGAGCGCCCGCAGGGCAGGGGTTATGTCCGCCTGGCGGAGACGGCCGAGCATCCCTGGCCGGGGGGTGAAGAGATCGCGGCGCACGAGTTTCATTATTCGGCGCTCGAGAATCTGGCCCCCGAGGTGAACTTCGCCTACCGCGTCCTGCGCGGGCAGGGCATCGATGGGGCACACGACGGCGTACGCTACCGTAATCTGCTCGCCAGCTACACCCACCTGCGGGATACGCGGCGCAACCACTGGGCGGGCCGGTTCGTGGACTTCGTCAGGCGTTGCCGATCCTGACCGACACCGGGCCATCACGAGTATCAATACACCAGAGAGTGAAGAGCATGTTCAAGGTAACCCCGGCCGCGGCCGAACAGGTGAGAAATGCAGCGAAACAGGGCGGAACCGAAGGCATGGCCCTGCGTCTCGCCGCGCAGAAACATGCCGATGGCACCTACGACTACCGTATGGGTTTCGACGAGGCCAGCGAGGACGACATCCGCATCACCAGCGAGGGCATCGAGATTGTGATGGCCCCCGAATTTGTCCCCCTGTTGGACAACACCACGCTGGACTTCGTGCAACTCGACGACGGCGACGCCCAGTTCGTCTTCATCAATCCCGACGACGCCAATTACAGCCCCCCGGCCAACTGACGGCCCTGTCGGCGCAATATGGATCTGTCCCCGGAAGACGCCCTGCGTCTGAACGTGCTGTTGGCCAACAGGCCGCTGGCGATTCGCATCAAGGAATCGGCGATGGAGGTACACGGCCTCACCGAGGAGGGGGAGGCCTGCATCCACCTCAAGCCGACCTGTCGTGACGAGCAATACATCAAGAAGGTCAAGGAGCTGATCTCGGGTCACGTGCTGGGCTCGCCTGGTGGCTACCCCGTGTATCTGCAGCGTTGGACCCGCATGGGCCAGATGAAGGACGACAGCCTCGAGCAATTGCTGTTGCTCGGCGAGCCCGAGGCGGTGGTGGCGGCGGTCTGCGCGCCGGGGCTGACCGACGAACTGGCGCGGCGCGCCTGGTGGGCCATGGAAGACGCCGAGAATGCCCGCCAGATGCTGCACAAGCAGGCGGTGGTCGAAGGCCGCATGGGGCGCGTGCTGGCCGAATACCTGGTCGAGTTCCTGCCCTTCGAGAGCGAGCCTGAAAAGCAGATCGAGACCATCCGCCTGGTGTTGCAGCCCGGCCTGCTCGATGAGCAGGAACGCCTCGACCTGTGGCGGCGCGCTGCACGCAAGCCGCCGTACTATGTCGGCTTCATCGCCACCCTGCCGGATGCGATCCCGGACGAGCAGGCGGCCCACCCCCTGTGGGAGACGCACCAGGCAGCGTTAGGCGGGCTTGCGGATACGGGCAATGCCGCGGCCCGCGCCCTGGCGCGGGTGTTGTCTCCCGCCGGCCAGGCCTGGCTGGCCACGGTGTTCCGCATCTTCAAGAAGCCGTCCAACCAGGACGTGGTCAACATCAGCCTGGACCTGATCGCGCACTACTTCTCGATGTTGCGCGAGACCCCCGCGGACGCCACCCTCGAAGAACTCGAGACCGAGGCCCGGGACTGGCTGGCGGCCGATGCCGGGGCACAGGCGGTGCTCGCCCTGGATGCCGCCTTCGAGGCCCCGTTGATCGCGGTGCGCCTGCTCTCGGGCATGGGCTACGGCGTGGTGCGCCCGGTATTCAAGGGCACCACGGCCATCGGCAGCCTGATGCGCAAGAAACTGGCGCCGGTCATGGAGCCCCTGCACCGCCACCTGCACGTCCTGAAGGGCTGATCGCGCGGGATCGATTGAATCCCGGTGTAGGAGCGGCCTCCTCGCCGCGAACATCCGGCTCGAGGATGGGCCTCCAGCGGTTGCCGATGTCGCGAAACCAGCTGAACCAACTGAGCACCAGCACGGCGGCGACGAGCAGGTCGGCGCGCAGGCGCAAGCGATGTCGCGCTGCCCTGTTCGATCATGAACACCCGGTTCATCAGGGCGTCGAGCATGAAGATGAAGAACAGGATCACTACCAGTGCCAGTACGGCGTTGGCGAAGAGCACGCCGATCCCTTACGGTTTCCTTTCGGCCAGCCAGACAAGGGGACACGAGAGGAGAGCCAGCGCCAGCAGCAGCAAGCGCATGGGGCCGAGACCGGCAAGGAGGCGAGACAGGGGCAAGGCACTTTCCGGGATGACTGAGGTAGGCAGGGCCTGCTAGGCTTGCGGCCTTGCTTTTACGACATGATATCGATGTCCGCGATTCCGCCCGAACTGCTGGATCAGCTCTGTGCCCTGGTGCGCGAATTGCGCACTGGCAGCGCCGACTTTCTCGAACACCACGAGGATGGCCAGCGCTGGTACAACCGGGGTTACGCCAACGGCATGCTGCGTGCCCTGCGCGCGCTGCTGGGCGAGGACTGTCCCTGCGGCGAGGCGCTCGACGACGAGGCCGAACTCCAGCCCCACCGTGTCATGGCCTGGGGCAAGGCCTACGCTCACGGCGAGGCGATGGGCGAACGCGAGACCCAGGAGATCACGGGGAATACCTGAATGCGCATCGTATCCTTCAATGTCAACGGCATCCGTGCCCGCCCGCACCAGCTCGAAGCCCTGCGCGACCGGCTCGATCCCGACATCATCGGTCTGCAGGAGACCAAGGTGCAGGACAGTGAGTTTCCGCGCGAGAGGGTCGAGGCCCTGGGCTATCACGTGGTGTTTCACGGCCAGAAGGGCCATTACGGCGTGGCCCTGTTGTCGAAGAGCGAACCGCTGGACTGCCGCCGGGGTCTGCCCGGCGATGGCGAGGACGCGCAGCGCCGCCTGATCACCGCCACCTATGCCACCCCGGGCGGTGAGCGCATCATCGTCGTCAACGGCTATTTCCCGCAGGGCGAGAACCGCGCCCACGAGACCAAGTTTCCGGCCAAGCGGCGCTTCTACACCGAGCTGCAGGCCATGCTCGAGGCGCAATACGACCCCACGCAGAACCTGATTCTCATCGGCGACATGAATATCGCCCCGCAGGACCGCGACATCGGCATCGGCGAGGCCAACGCGAAGCGCTGGCTGCGCGAGGGCAAGTGCAGCTTTCTACCCGAAGAGCGTGAATGGCTGCAAGGCCTGCTCGACTGGGGCCTGCATGACACCTTCCGCACCGTGCACCCCGAGGTAGACGATCGTTTCAGCTGGTTCGACTACCGCTCGCGTGGCTTCGAGCGTGAGCCCAAGCGTGGGTTGCGCATCGACCTGGAACTGGCCACCGCGCCGCTCAACGAGCGGGTCCGCGATGCCGGTATCTCCTACGAGATTCGCGCCATGCCCAAGCCTTCCGATCACGCACCGGTATGGGTGGATATTGTGTTGTAGACAACGAGAGGGGACGGAGATGGTGGATGTTCGCGGGTGGATAGCGGGACTGGCCGTGGCGGGCATGCTGGCCGCTTGCAGCGGGCCGCAGGAAGATCCCCGGGTGAGCTTTTGTCGTGGGCTGGCGGCCGACCTGACGGGTGTCGACGTGGCGCAGTGGCGGCATGCGGGCAATCGTATCGTCGAACCGGAATATGCCGAGGTGAAGGTCAGTGCGAACGGGCAGACGCTGAGTTGTTTCTACGCATACGAGGCGGTGGAGCCCGGTGCCATGGAGCAGGCCACGCCATTGTTGGCCTATGCCACCCTGCCTTACCGGGTCCGCATGGGTGATCGGGTGCTCGAGGGGCGCGCGTTGACGGCTGCGGTAGAGGCACAGCAGGTGCGCTGGGGCAAGGCCGTGCTGGACCATGCGCAGCGTGATCTCGACCGGGCGGTAGAGGTGGCAAGGCAACGCCTGGGCGAGGTGGTTCGCTGAGATCAGTCCTGCTGGCGCAGCAGGGTGAGCTGTTCGCCAAGCCTTTCGATCAGTACCGTGATGTCGTCGAGCTTGGCACTGCGCGCCGCGCCTCCCAGTCGGTCGAGCAGGCGGTGCAGTGCGGGGGTGCCACAGGCTGCCGCCGCCCCCTTCAGCTTGTGGGCCTGTTCCCAGAGTTGCTGCATGTCGCCGTTCTGCGCCAGCTGTTGGAGCAGGGACAGATCCTCTTCCAGGTTGTCCAGGAGCATGCCGAACATGCGTTCGGCGATCTGCCGGTCGCCACCGGCCACGCGCAAGGCGGCCTCCCGGTCTCTTATCGGCAGCTCGGTGTCCTGTGTCGGGGCGTTGTGTGTCGTGTGTGATGCGTCTTCTTCCTGCTCATCCAGGCGGTTGCGCAGGTGAAACAGGTTGTTGACGACGCTCATCAGGCGGGTCTCGTCCAGTGGCTTGATGATGATCTCGCTCATCCCCACGGCGAAGATGCGCTTCTGATTGGCGGCGGTGACATCGGCGGTGATGGCAACGATGGGGGTCGCCGTATTGGGGCCGCTGCCATTGCGAATCGCCTTGGCGGCCTCCAGACCGCTCATGACCGGCATGTGGATATCCATCAGGATCAGGTCGAAGGACTGTTTCTCGGCTAGTTGCAGGACTTCCCGGCCAGTGGTCGCGGTACTCACGACCGCTTCGTGGCGTTGCAGGATGGCGCGGGTGAGTTCCAGGTTGATGGGGTTGTCATCCGATACCAGGATGCGCATGCCGGCCAGCGGCGTATGGGAGAGGAAACTGTCTTCGTCGGCGGCAGCGAGACCGGAGTCCTCGAACAATGCCTCGGGGGTGCGCAGTGGCAGGCTGAACCAGAAGGTCGAACCCTTGCCGGGGAGGCTGTCGAAGCCGATGCCGCCCTGCATGCCCTTGACCAGCTTCTTGCTGATGCTCAGCCCCAGGCCTGTGCCGCCGTACCGCCGTGTGGTATCGCTCTCGCCCTGGGTAAAGGGTTCGAACAGGCGGTCGCCTGCCAGGGGATCGAGGCCGATGCCGGTGTCCTGCACGCTGAAGGTGATCAGTTCCTCGTCATCATCGCCGTCGAGCATCACCCGGACGGTTACCTTGCCCGATTCGGTGAACTTGATGGCATTGCCCACCAGGTTGATCAGCACCTGGCGTATGCGCAGGCTGTCGCCGACCAGCCAGGTCGGTACATCGTCGTACACCAGATGGCGCAGTTGCAGGCCCTTCTCCTCGGCCTGGGGCGTGAACAGGGTAATGACGCTGCTGACCAGTGAGCGCACGCGGTAGGGTTCGTCGTGGAACTGGAGCTGGCCGGATTCCAGCTTGGAGAAGTCGAGCACCTCGTTGATGATGGCCAGCAGGTTGTCGGCCGACTCCTGAATGGCCTTGAGCTGTTCGCGTTGCTCCGGCGACAGGTTGCTGCGCGCCAGCAGGCGGGCGAAGCCGGTGATGCCGTTCATGGGGGTGCGGATCTCGTGGCTGATGACCGCCAGGAAATCGGACTTGGCCTTGCTCGCCTCCAGGGCACGCTTGCGCGCCAGATCGAGTTCGATGTTGCGGATCTCGAGCGCGTCCATGGTGGTTTGCAGGTCTTTCACCGCCTGCTCCACTTCCGCCTGCAATTCGTCCTGGGTCATGGCGATGCGCCGGGCCATCTGGTTGAAACCGGCCTCGAGCAGGCCGATCTCGCCCCGTGAGTGTTGCTCCACGCGTGCGCTGAGGTCGCCCTGGCGTATGCGTTCGACGGCTTTGGAGAGCGCGATGATGGGACGTACCACGCGTTCGCTCATGAATAATGCTATCAGCGAGGTCAGCAGGATGCCCGCAGTGATGATCATCAGGGTGGTGATCAGGGCCTCGTGCTGCAATGTCACCAGCGATTCGTCGATCAATGTCAACTCGACCCGGCCCAGGGGCGGGGGCTTGGGGAGGCCGGGCGTTTCGGCGTCGCTTGGCAGATCGCTGGGGCTCGGGAGAGAGAGGCCTCGGACCAGGGCATGAAAGTGATGCAGGCGCACCGGACTCTTTTCCCGGGCGCGCTGGCTCAGCTCGGGCTTGTCGAGTTCGAGAAGCAGCTTGCCGTGGTTGTCATGCACCCGGATCTTCACGATATCGGGGCGCGCGAGAAAGGAGCGCACCGAAGATTCCAGCGTATTGCGATCGCCGCTGAACAGGCCATAGAGCGCCATGGCGGCCAGCTCATTGGCCAGTGCCTTGCCCCGGCTTTCCAGTGATTCTTCCAGGCTGGCGAAACGGACGCCGATCAGGTAGGCGCCGATCAGCAGGCTCATCAGCATCGCGGGGATGACACCCAGCAGCAGGGCCTTGACGCGCAGGCTGTAGAGGCTGAGGCGTTTCATTGGGCCTCCTCGTACCAGTCGTCCAGCTCGGCGTCGGTGGGCAGGTGCAGGTACAGGGCCTGGGCGACCCGCCGGTTGACCGTGATCTCGAAGTATCGGGGATAGGTACGCAGCGGCGCCGCGCCATGCAACAGGCGCAGCGCGAGTTCCGCGCCCTCGCTGCCGATCTGTTTCGGGGGGGTGTACAGCGAGGCCAGGGCGCCTGCCCGTGTCATGCCGGCCGAGAAACCGATCACCGGCACATGGTCCTGATAGCAGGCCAGCAGAATGGTCGCCAGGGTCTGGTGGTTGAAGATCGCGGGATCAGGCAGGGCCAGCAACAGGTCGATACTCCGGTTGAGCGCATGCAATTGCTTGCCGATGTGTTCGGTATCGTCGATCATCCTGTCGTACAGGTCCAGTCCGTGTTGCTGTGTCCGGCTTGCCAACGACTCGACGAAGACCTGTGAGTCCGCGGTGGACAACACCCCGATGCGCCGCCTCTCCGGCAGTAGAAAACGCACGAAATCCAGCAGCCGGCCGGGCGGTTGCTCGATGAACAGGGCCGAGACCCGGCTGCCCCGGGGGGGCGAGTGGGTGTTCTTCGATACCATCAGGTGCAGCTGGGGCGCCGTGGGATAGCGTTCGAGCAGATAGCGTGCGGCAGAGGTGCCGATGCTGATGAACAATCGGGGATGGTGCAGTGAGCTGGTGTCCATCTCGGACAGCGATAACGCCAGCACCGAGGGACAGCGTGCCTCGGTGCGACACAGGGTCTGCAGCCGTTGCCGGAACCCTTCTGCCGCCTGGCGCAGGGGAGGGGTATTGGTGGACAGGATCAGTACGATATCGGGGGCGGGTGGCACTGGCCTGGCCAGGACAGAGGGGGGGAGGCCCAGCCACATGGCCAGCAGGCAGGCGAACAGGTGCAATATCCCCGTGTCGGTGTGGCGGTAACCTTCCTGGTCTTGTCTGAAAATCCTTGTCACGAGCCTCGTCCGACAGGTGCCTATGGCGTATCGATCTTGAGTCTGATGAAGAGTCGGCGCTCGAACTGGTTGCCGTACCGAAATTCGGTATAGGTGTTGCCTGACAGATTCTGGACGATCAGCTCGATCTGCGCATGGTTGCCCGCAAGGTGCAGGCGCCGGGCAAGGCGCAGGTCGAGACGGTCGTAGGGGGCGAGGCGGTCGCCGTCGTTGGGCCAGTTCATCTCGCTCATGGCATACCAGGCCAGCGAGCCCGACCAGCCATGGTCGAAGCGGTGCGAGAGCAGGGCGCTGAAGGTTCGCTTCGGCACATAGTCGCCGATCTGTGCTACCGAGACCACCTTGCCCGTGGTATCCCGGCTCTTGATGCGCGTGCCGCTGGCATGCACGATGCTGAGCGAGCCGGTCAGCGTGGTGCGGTCGTCCGGGGCATAGCGCAGGTGCAGGTCGGCACCGCTCATGTCGATCCAACCGGCATTTTCGTGGATCAGCAGGTCGTGCTGCGTGAGCGTGGGCAGCACGGTGCCCGCGGTGTCGCAGGCGTTGCAGCCGTTGATGTGGCGCACCTCGTCGATATAGTCGTGCAGCTTCTCGACGAACAGGCGAGCATCGAAGGACAGCCCTTCTATCCACTGGGCGTGGAGAAAGCCCAGTTCCAGGGTATCCAGGCGTTCGGGGCGCAAGGTGCCGGGATTGCTGGTATAGAGCAGGTAGTCGAAGGGGGCGGGCGTTACCCCCAGGGGGGCCAGGGGGGTGGGGGCGAGTGCCCGCAGCCGCGATTCCCCGGCCTGCTCCCAGAACGAGGGCATGCGCCAGGCCCGGGAGGCGGCAATGCGCAGTGTGTTGTATTCGTTCAGGTGCCAGTTCAGTGCCAGTCGCGGCGAGGCGAAGCGTCCCAGCTCCTGCTGGTGCTCCAGCATCACCCCGGCGTTGATCACCCATTGCGCTCGCTGACCCAGGTGCTTTTCGGTATTGATGAACAGGCGGTACTGCTTCCGTTGCACCCCCTTGTCACCAAGAGAGAAATTGCTCCCGTTCACGGTGTCCAGGCGAAGCCCGCCGCCCCACACGAGGCGCCAGCCAGATTCGCGGGAGGGGAGGGTGTGCTGCCACTCGAGATCGTAGCGATCGTTGCGCAGTTTCTGGCCGGTGGCGACCGCGCCGAAGTTGATGAGAAAGCCGCTATAGCGATCGATCACCGTGTCGATGAAGCGGCTGTCGAGACTGAAACAGTTGTGCGAGAGCTGCAGCGAGAAGTCACCCAGCGAGGGGGTAAAACGCGACCACTTCAGCAGTTGCGAACTCACCCGCAGGTTCTCGTCGGGGTGCAGTAATTCGATGACCCCCTTGTCGAGGGAGTTGTCGCGGTCGTTGCGTACATAACCCAGTTCGAACAACAGGGTATCGCCGTTGTCCAGCAACCAGTCACCACGGAACTCGAAGCGCCCGATGGCCTGGCTGTCGTTGCGCGCCAGCCGGTAACGCGTGCTCTCCGGTTGCAGCGGTGTGCCCGTGATCACCGAGCTGGCCGGTACCGGACCGCCGGTCGAATCCCAGTACACATGGGTATCCAGAGGGTTGGGAAAGCCATCGGTGGTAAAGGCATCAACCGATACCCGGTAGTCGAGCTGGCCGAGACGGTCACCAAAGCGCAGACGCGCCTCGCGGGTGCCGCCATAACCACCGAGCAGCGTTACCGATCTGCCCCGTGTTTGCGCGGCATGGCGGGTAACGATGTTCACCACCCCCATGAAGGCATTGGAGCCGAAGGTCGCGGCATTGGAGCCACGCAGGACCTCGATACGGTCCACATCGTCCAGCGTGATCGGCAGGCTGTCCCAATGCACCCCGCCAAATGCCGAGTGATACACCGAGCGACCGTCTATCAGGATCTGCATGCGCTTGGGGTGTTGGTTGGCCAGGCCGTGATACTGCGCTGTCTGATTGGCCCCGCTGATATGTGACACCTGGAAACCGGGGACCAGGCGCAGCACATCCGGGATGTCCAGCGCACCCGAGGCCTCGATCGTGTCGCGGTCGATGATGGTCATCGACGCAGGCGATTCCGATATCGGCTGCGACAGCCGGCTGGCCGAGAGGACCACCGGCACATCGTCGAGCAGGAGATCCCCGGTCGGGTCCACCGTACCCGTGGCGGCCTGGGCGACCGGGAATGGTCCGACCATCGCGCCGACAACAAAAGTAAGGGTTGCAGGGAGTGTGCCGTGTGTCATACGTGATACCGAAATGGGTGCCGGCCCTCCCTGTCCGTGCGAATCGGGTTGGAAGATCACGCACCATTCTAGCAGTCAGAAGCCCACCTCCAGGCTTTTCCCATGTGCCTTTCGCGGTGAGAACAAATGGTCGATTGTGCCTGCACGCGGTTCCCGCTGGCCGCGGGAGGCCGGTTCCCGGGGCGAAGGAATGCTTGCGAACACCGGAACCATTGCGCACACTGCGCCCTTTGTAGACCAAGGTACCAGGAGTCGCACATGGAGATCGACGGGCCGATCCGGGTCGGGGTGGTCGAACCCTCCCCCGAGGGCAACTACGAACTGCACATCAGCTTTCGTGACACGTTCCAGCGATTGCCACTGGAACAGCAGGGGCCGGTGTTCCGCGACTACCTGGCCGAGCTGTACCGGAACGTACAACAGCCGGGCCTGGACGAGCGCACCCGTCAGGGCATGCTGATCGTGCAGCAGATCTGCGAGCAATTGCTCGAGCCGATCGAGCAGGGGGACCTGCCGTTGTCGGAGACCCTGGTGGTCGAGGTCCAGCGCAGTCCCGGCGTCAATCTCGCCGATCTCCTGAACTGACCGTGACAGACAGCGTGCCGCCACGCATCGGATTCGTCAGCCTGGGCTGCCCCAAGAATCTGGTCGATTCCGAACGTATCCTGACCCAGTTGCGTGCCGAGGGCTACGAGATCGTGCCCCGCTACGAGGCCGCCGATCTGGTGATCGTCAACACTTGCGGCTTCATCGACGCGGCGGTGGACGAGTCACTGGCCGCCATCGGCGAGGCCTTGGCGGCCAACGGGCGGGTGTTGGTCACCGGCTGCCTGGGCGTGCGCGCCGAGGAGATCCGCGAGCGCCATCCGCAGGTGCTGGGTATCACCGGGGCACACGCCTACGAGGCGGTGATGGAGCAGGTACATGCCCACCTGCCGGCACCGCACGATCCCTTCCTGGACCTGCTGCCGCCCCAGGGCGTCAAGCTCACCCCGCGCCACTATGCCTATCTGAAGATCAGCGAGGGCTGCAACCAGCGTTGCACCTTCTGCATCATCCCGCAGATGCGCGGTGATCTGCTCAGCCGGCCCATCGGTGAGGTGCTGACCGAGGCCGAGCGCCTGGTGGAATCCGGCGTGCGTGAGCTGCTGGTGGTCTCGCAGGATACCGGGGCCTACGGGGTGGACCGGAAGTACCGTGCCGATATCCATGGGGGCCGGGTGCTGGAGACCCGCATCACCACCCTGGCGCGCGAACTCGGCCAGCTACCGGCCTGGGTGCGCCTGCACTATGTTTATCCCTACCCGCACGTGGACGACCTGATCCCGCTGATGGCCGAGGGCCGCATCCTGCCCTACCTGGACATTCCCATGCAGCATGCCAGTGAGCGCATACTGCGTGCCATGAAGCGACCGGCGGCCAGTGAGCGCATGCTCGAGCGCATCCGTCGTTGGCGCGAGATCTGCCCCGAACTGGTCTTGCGCTCGACCTTCATCGTCGGCTTTCCAGGCGAGACCGAGGAGGACTTCGACCGCCTGCTCGATTTCCTCCAGGAGGCCCAGCTCGACCGGGTCGGTGCCTTTGCCTATTCGCCAGTGGCGGGGGCGGCGGCCAATGCACTACCCGGGGCGGTGCCCGAGGCGGTCCGCCAGGATCGGCTGGCGCGCTTCATGGAGGTACAGGCGCAGATCAGTCGCGATCGCCTGGCCGGCTGGGTGCGACGGCGTACCATCGTGCTGGTCGATGCGGTCGAGCCGGGACGCATCGTCGCGCGCGGCCCGGGCGACGCCCCGGAGATCGACGGCCATGTCTATATCGAAGGCGAGTGGGAGGGCGTTGGCCCCGGGGATTTCATCGAGGTCGAGATCACCGGCTACGACGAGCACGACCTGTATGCCGAACCGGTCTGATATGATGGCGCGCCTTTTTCTGGCGGAGTGAAGCAACGATCATGAAGAAGCTCGAAATCTTTGTCGAGTCCCTGTTGTTCAGTTCACGCTGGCTGCTGGCCCCGTTCTTCTTTGGTCTGGTGCTGGCGATACTGGCGTTGTTGTTCAAGTTCGGCAAGGCCCTGCTGGGTCTGCTCGCCGGTGTGCTGACAGGTTCCGAGGCCCAACCCATCATCGGTATCCTGACCCTGGTCGATACCGCGCTGCTGGCCAGCCTGCTGTTGATCATCGCCTTCAGCGGCTACGAGAACTTTGTCTCCAAGTTCGCCCCCGAAGACCACGAAGATCGCCCGGCCTGGATGGGCAAGGTCGGCTTCTCCGACCTCAAGCTGAAGCTGATCGGGGCCATCGTGGCCATCTCGGCGGTGGAATTGCTGAAGGCCTTCATCGAGGCCGGTTCGCTCAGCCATCGCGAGCTGGCCTGGAAGATGGGTATCCATCTCACCTTCGTGGCCTCGGGAGTGCTGTTCGCCTTGACCGATTACATCGCGAGCAAGGGCAAGGGCGGCCACTGAGCGTCTCGATGTCGCAGGCCGGCAGGACGCGTGGTCGGTCTGTGACTGTCTTGAACCACGGAGGACACAGAGATCGCGGAGGGTTGAATTTGGGGTCTGTCCCGATAGGCGAGCGGCGGCTGGAGAACCCAGTTTGAACACCCCGTAGGTCGGACTTCAGTCCGGCAACCGTGGCGAGGCAGAGGTTCAGGTTGTCGGCCTGAAGCCCGACCTACAGCCCGACCCACAGGAGGAGGCCGTACCATGCCTTCTGCAATCGTTGACCTCTGTGCGCTCTGTGTCCTCTGTGGTGAAGAGCAAGGGGCACCAAGGTTACGGGTGCCCCGTCATGAGAGGTGGGGGATCAGAACGCCGCGCCGGACTTCTTGCCCATCTTCTTGAGGAGGGTGGCCAGCGGGCAGAAGCCGGTGAAGGCCGATTGCAGCAGGTTCAGGCCGATGAAGGCGGTGAACCACAGCCAGTTCTCGTTGTGGAAGATGGGGCTGCCTTGCACGCCCAGGCCCAGGCTCAGCAGGATCATGAAGCCGGCAAAGGCCAGCACGATACGGTCGATGGTCATCTCTTGTGTCCTCGGTGTGATGTGTCAGTCGGTGATGCCACGCGCCTGTTGCATGGCGCGGTATTCATCCTCGAAGAAGAACTTTTCTTCCCCGAAGGCCGGTTGCAACTGGTCCAGCCAGGTGGCCTGCTCGTCGTAGCGGGCGAAGAAGGGACGCTGTACCCAGTCGGGGTTGCGCGCCTGGATGAAGCGCAGCACGAAGACCCGTTCGCCCTGGATCTCGGTCACGCCCTGGATCTCCACCTTGCCGGGACCCGCGCTCATGCTGGGGCCGCGCGCGGTGCGTCCCAGGCCGGAGACCCGCTGCATGGCTTCGCGGTAGATCGCCCAGGCGCGTGCCAGCGGCACTTCGAACCAGGCACGCGCGCCAGTATCGCGTTCGACGAACATGTAGTAGGGCACGATGCCCAGCCGGACCTGCTCGCGCCACAGGCGTGCCCAGTCGTCCGCGCGGTCGTTGATGTGTGCCAGCAGTGGTCCCTGGGCGCGGATCTCGGCGCCGATGTCGCGCAGGCGGGCGATGGCGCGGTGTGCGATGTCGGTGCGCAGTTCCTGCCAGTGGTTGTAGTGGGCCATGATCGCCAAGTGCTTGCCGGCGGCGACCAGGCGCTCGAACAGGCGGATCAGGTCGTCGGCGTCCTCGTCGCTGACGAAACGCTGCGGCCAGAAGGTGAGCGCCTTGGTGCCGATGCGGATGGTCTGCACATGCGCGAAGCGGGACTCGAGCAGGGGTTCCAGATAGGCGACCAGATGCTTGGTCTTCATCACCATGGGGTCGCCGCCGGTGATCAGCAGGTCGCTGACCTCGTGGTGCTGTTCCAGGTAGCGATGCAGCGCGGTCGCCTCGGTGCTGGCCATGCGCAGCGATTTATCGCCGACGAACTGTGCCCAGCGGAAGCAGAAGGTGCAGTAGCTATGGCAGGTCTGTCCCTGGCTGGGGAAGAACAGTACCGTCTCGCGGTACTTGTGCTGCAGCCCGTTGAGACGGTTGCCGGCATCGTCCAGCGGAATATTCATCTGCATCTGGCCGGCCGGGTGCGGGTTGAGTTCGGCGCGCAGCTCGCGCGCCAGGGCCTGTACCTCGGCCTTGCCGGGGTTGCGGCGCAGCAGGCTGGCCATGCGTTCGTACATCTCGGGCGCCAGCATGCCGCGCTGCGGGAAGGTGAGCTGGTAGATGGGGTCTTCCGGTACCCGCTCCCAGTCGATCAGTTGGTCGATCACGTACTGGTTGACGCGGAAGGGCAGCACCGAAGAGACCACCCGCATTTCGAAACGGACGTCTTCCGGCAGCTTGTCCAGCGGGGCGATGCGGTCGATATCCCGCTGGGTATAGACCTTGAAGCGCGCCGTCTCGCCGGCTGGATCGATGACCGCTTGCTCGAGGGTCGAGGTCTGACTCATCTGCTGTCTCCAGGCTGGGCCATGCCGCAGCATGGCGAGAAAACCGCTCACGACTACCGGGAGGCAGACGGTGACGCGGCTGCAAAGGGGGCGCGAAGCCTAACAGAAACGGCGCCGTTTTACAATGGCGCCGTCGGTCTAAGCCTTTGTAAGGAAAGGGTTTTATCCGCGACTTATGGGAATGCGACGGACCCGCTCGCGTTCGGTCTTGGGTAGTATCAGGGTCAGCACCCCCTTGTGGTAACTGGCCTCCGCGCGGTCGACCTCGACTTCGGCAGGCAGCGGCAGGCGCCGTTCGAAGCGACCGTAGGCACATTCGGTGATGTGGTAGCGGCCTTCCTTGCGCTCGCGTCGTATCTGCTTGTGGCCGCTGACGATCAGGGTGCGGTCGATCACCTGTACCTCGAGGTCTTCCGGCTCCATGCCGGGGACCTCCAGGCGTACCGATACCTCGTCACTGCTCTCGTGTAGCTCGGCGGCCAGCAGCGCCCATTCCGGGCTGGCGTGCAGCAGGGCGCGCGACTGTGCGTCCTGTTCGTCTTCTTCGCGGTAGCGGAAGCGGGTCAAGGCGTTGCTGGCCTTGGCCACCAGGTTGTTCCAGCCGGCCTGGACCTGGGCCCAGGCACGGTCGAGGTTCTGCTTGAGACTGCTCATGGCACCCTCCTCAGCCTTGCACCTTGATCTTGCGCGGCTGGTCGTCCTGTTGCGCCTTGGGCAACACCAGTTCCAGCACGCCGTCCTTGCTGGTGGCGGAGATCTTGTCCGCATCCACGTTCTCGGGCAGGGCGAAGCGGCGCATGAAGGTGCCGTAGGCGCGCTCCACGCGGTGCCAGCCTTCCTTGCCTTCTTCCACCTCGTGCTTGCGATGGCCCTTGATGGTGAGTACACCCTGTTCCATGGACACCTCGATGTCCTCGGGGGGCACGCCGGGGATGTCGGCGCGGATCACGAAGCGGTCGTCTTCTTCCTTGATGTCCACGGCGGGCGACCAGGTGCTGCCGACCACGCGGCTGTCGTCGTCGGCAAAGCCGGGCATCATGCGCGCAAATTCGCGGTTGAACTCCTCGAGCAGGCTCCAGGGGTTTGTCGTCTTCATCAGGGTCATGTCCTTTCTCCTCTGCGGTCCTTGTTCGGCTGACAGAGAGATGGGGCCGGGCGCGAGGGGTTCAAGAGGGCTCGCGGATTGCCGCCAGCGCCTGCTCCACGATGTGCCAGTCCGCGTCGGGGCGGTTGGCGTGCTGCGACAGGTGACGCCGCCAGTGGCGTGCCCCGGGCAGGCCGGTGAACAGGCCTAGCATGTGTCGGGTGATGCGGTGCAGGCGTACCCCGCTGGCCAGCTCGGCCTCGATGAACGCGCGCATGCCCAGCACCACCGCGCGACGCGAGGCCGGCGCGCTGGCGTGCCCGAAGATGTGTCGGTCGGCCCCGGCCAGCAGCCAGGGGTCGTGATAGACCGCGCGCCCCATCATCACCCCGTCTACCCGGACCAGGTGTTGCCGTGCCTGGTCGAGCGAGGTGATGCCGCCGTTGATCACGATCTCCAGGGCGGGGAAGTCCTGCTTGAGCCGGTACACCTGCTCGTAGCGTAGCGGGGGCACATCGCGGTTCTCCTTCGGGCTCAGGCCCGACAGCCAGGCCTTGCGTGCATGCACGATGAAGGTCTCGCAGCCGGCGCCAGCAACCCGCTCGACGAAACGTGCCATGTCCTCGTAGTCGTCCATGTCGTCGATGCCGATGCGGTGCTTGACCGTGACCGGGCCGGAAAAGCCTTCGCGCATCGCCGCCACGCATTCTGCCACCAGTTCGGGCTCGGCCATCAGGCAGGCGCCGAAGCGACCCGATTGCACCCGGTCGGAGGGGCAGCCGATGTTCAGGTTCAGCTCGTCGTAGCCCCAGTCGGTGGCCAGTCGCGCACAGCGTTCGAGGGCGGCCGGTTCGCTGCCGCCGAGTTGCAGGGCCAGCGGGTGTTCCTGCGGGTGAAAGTCCAGGAAGCGGGCCGGTTCGCGGTGCAACAGGGCGCCGGTGGTGACCATCTCGGTATAGAGCAGGGTCCGCCGGCTGATCTGGCGCAGGAAATAGCGGCACCAGCGGTCGGTCCAGTCGAGCATGGGAGCCACCGCAAGGCGGCGGTCGGGGAGGGCGGAATTCGGCATGGGGCAATGGTAGCGGGCAAGCCGATCGTCGCAAGCATTGAGTTTTCGTATTGACCATGACGGGAGGGCAGATCAATGTTGCCCTGGCGGTTCCCCTGTCGGCCTCCCCCGCTCGGAGGGTGCCGCAAAAGGCGACACCCGATGCCGCTCTGGGATGAGCAGCCATTTCCGATGGCTGCAAACTATTGAAGAAAATGGAGGAAAGGAGAAATCACATTTCTCCTTGTCCACAGGCGTAAAGGTCCATGGACGGGCTTTTACGACATCCTCGCTTGCGGAGGAGGGGCGGATGCTGGGCCGTGGGTCGGGGGAGAGGGAAGCGCTGGGCTGCAGGGAAACTCGGGCTGCGTACGGGAAGCGACGCGGACCACCATAATGTCACCGTTGCCCCCCCTCTTGCATGAGGACTGGGGTGGATAACGAGCAACATAAAGAGGTTAGAAACATGAGCGAGACATTTCAGGCACTGGTGCTGGAGCGAGACGACGAGGGAGCCACCCGAGCGCAGATACGCACGCTGAGCGAGGCCGATCTGCCGGAAGGCGATGTGCTGGTCGAGGTGGCGTATTCCAG
>CAYMWJ010000007.1:0-51181 GCA_964394235.1 uncultured Sedimenticola sp.
CGGCAACTGACTCCTCTTCGAGTCCAAGCGTTGCACTTATTCTATGAATTCGCGTACACCCGTATGCTTCGAAGCAGGCAGCCAGTGGTTACGTGCTGATTTTCACCTACATACCCGCGCGGACAAGGAGTTCACTTATCAGGATGGGGATAATGAGTTTTCGCGCCGCTATATTGAAGCGCTGAAACAGGCCGGTATCGGCATTGGTGTGATTACCAATCACAACAAGTTTGACATGGATGAATTCAAGGCGTTGCGGGAGCGAGGCAAGAAGGAATCCATTCTGCTCCTGCCCGGTGTGGAGTTGTCGGTTAATGATGGCGCCAATGGCGTGCACATGCTGGTAGTATTCTCAGACGAATGGATTGCCGGCGGCAAGGATTATGTCAACCAGTTTATCGGCGTGGCTTTTTCGGGGAAGGTGCCAGAAGACTACGAGCATGAAAATGCGCGCTGTAATCTAGGCATCATTGAGTCATTAAAAAAACTAGAGGAGTTTCACAGGCCCTTTTTTGTCATCTTCGCACATGTTGAACAGAAAAGTGGTTTATGGGTGGAACTTAAAGGTGGTCGCCTGGAAGAACTGGGGAAGAATCCCTTGTTCAGGAAGTACACGCTGGGTTTCCAGAAAGTGCGTTCCTACCATAAACCAGAATCAGAAAAGCCTTGTAAAACAAAAATACAAGACTGGCTGGGCTGGTATCCTGCTGAGGTTGAAGGTTGTGACGGCAAGTCCCTCGATGAGATTGGTCGTGGCCGGTGCAGCTACCTGAAGATCGGTGCGCTGACCTTTGACGCCGTGCGTTATGCACTGGCCGATCATGAATATCGGGTGGCAAAGGAGCCACCAGGGGTCCAGCATTCTCATATTCGCGCCGTGCGTTTCGAGGGCGGTTTGATGGATGGCCGCCGCCTGGTGT
This sequence comes from uncultured Sedimenticola sp., assembly GCA_964394235.1. Classification (GTDB taxonomy): domain Bacteria; phylum Pseudomonadota; class Gammaproteobacteria; order Chromatiales; family Chromatiaceae; genus MONJU. The sequence continues at coordinate 921 of CAYMWJ010000007.1, forward strand.
TTTCCAGCGCCCTGAACTGCCTGATCGGAATCCGTGGCAGCGGCAAGTCCTCCATTCTGGAAGCGATACGCTACGCGCTGAAGCTGCCTTTTGGCCAAAAGGCACAGGATACCCGCTACAAGGAATCGCTGATTCCCCATCTTCTGGGCAGTGGCGGCAAGGTCATTGTCGAGGCCGTGGACAGGCATGGCCAATCTTATGAAATTCATCGCATCCTCAACGAGTTGCCCGATGTCTATATGGATGGTCAGCTTCAGCCCGGCCTGTCCATTGATTCCACCATCATCCACAAGCCGCTGTACTTTGGCCAGAAGGATTTGTCCGCGACCGGGGAAGGTTTTGAAACCGACCTGGTGGAAAAACTGGTCGCCCGGCAATTGACCGATGTGCGCCGGCGGATCGAGGAGCAGAAACGGCGGGTGCTGCATCAGATCGAAGCGTTGCAAGACTTGAGCGACGCGGAGGAAAAACGCAAGGAGTATGAAGACCGCCTGAAAGATGCTGAATTCAAGTTAAGGATATTCCGGGAACATGGCGTCGAGGACAAACTCAAGGAAAGGGTTGTCTTCAACCGTGATTTGAAGAAGTGCGAGCAGATTCAGTCACTGGTGGAGGAGTGGTTGTCTGCCCTGGAGGATCTGCTTGGCCAGTACGAGGATGATCTGCGTAATGTGGTTCATCATCGGAGCGAGGTCAATGCGGAATTTTTCAAGAGCTACTTCGAGGACTACCAGCCGGTGATCGCAGGGCTGGATACCATCAAAAAGGCGATGGAGGAAACGACAACAGCGAATCAGACATTAAAGGCGCGTTATCAGTCATTGGTCGAGAAACAAGAGGCGCTAAAGGAGAGCTTTGCCCAGATTGAACGGGAATTGGCAGAGTCCATCCAGCAAGCCGGCCATGCCAGCATCCGGCCCGATGAGTTCGTGAAGCTGAGCAAGGACAGGGATCGCTACAAACAGCTGATAGAGGCGGCGCGTAAACAGGGAGAAAAGGAAAAGCGTGCCTATGGCGATTTGATGAAAGCACTGGCCGTGCTGAACGATCTTTGGCGGGAGGAGTTCCGCATCGTTCAAAAGGAGCTGGAGCAGATCAACCAGGGACAGTCCGCACTGGAGATCGAAGCGGAATTCAAGGGCGATAAGGAAAGCATGCGTGAATACATGAAACAGGTATTCCGTGGAAGCAAACTGAGAGAGACCTTTTTCGAGCAACTTTGCCAACAGTATGCTGATTTTGGCTCCATGTACCGTGAGCTGGACAAGATCGCATCGGAAGCATCCAGTGGCGAAAAGTTTCGCGAGTATTTCCTCAAGCACCTGAAGGATTTGTTGGTATGGCAGGTGCCCAACCGTTTTGTGGTCAAGTACCGAGGCAAGCCATTGCAAGAGCATTCGCTGGGCCAGCGGGCATCGGCCATGATGCTGTTCATCCTCAGCCGAAAGGACAATGACCTGATTATCATCGACCAGCCGGAAGACGACCTGGATAATCAGACCATCTATGAAGATGTCATTAAGCTGATACGGAAAATCAAGGCTAGCGTGCAATTCATTTTTGCAACTCACAATGCCAACTTTCCTGTGCTGGGCGATGCGGAACAGGTTATTGCCTGTACTTATCACTCGGATCGCATTGAAACACGCACAGGGAGTATTGACTGTCCGGATATTCAGCAGTCTATCGTCAATATCATGGAAGGGGGCGAGGAAGCCTTCAACCGACGTAAAGCGATATATCAGTTATGGAAACCATAGAGCTACTCGAAATCCTGGAGCGCGGTGAAGACTCCCGACACCAGTTCAAGGAGAACTTCAACAATGTGAATGCGCTGGCTGCCGAGATGGTGGCACTGGCCAATGCGCAAGGGGAAAAGATCATTGTGGGTGTCAGTGACAACGGCGATATTGTTGGCCTGTCTCATGACGATATTGGCCGGTTGAACCAGCTGGTTTCCAATGGTGCCTCGCAGTCTGTCAGACCACCCATCAACCCGCTGACCGAGAATGTAGCGACAGAATCAGGCCTGGTCATGGTTATCACGGTTCCGGAAGGTCTCAACAAGCCCTACATGGACAACCAGGGACGTATCTGGGTCAAGAGCGGCGCCGACAAACGACAGGTCACTTCCCGCGAAGAGATGCAACGCATGTTCCAGGCATCGGGGCTGGTATATGCCGACGAATTGCCGGTTCCCGGATCCACGTTGGCAGACCTGGACATGGAAGCTTTTCGTGTCTATTACGAAAAACGCTATGAGCAGCCTCTGGATAAACTGGAAATCGGGCTGTACAAGGTGTTCGAGAATCTTGGACTGGCGAGAGATGAAGAGATCAACCTGGCTGGATTGTTACTCTTTGGGAACAATCCTCAGCAATACAGGCCTGCGTTTGTGACCAGGGCCATCGTTTATCCCGGCGATGAGATCGATGAAGACAGATTTCTGGATAGTGAAGAAATTTCCGGCAATCTTGTCAAGATGTATGAAAGCATGTTTGCATTTGTACAGCGTAATCTTCATCGCATTCAAGGGAATGGTGGCATCAATGAACCGGGAACTATAGAGATACCCCGCATTGTGTTGGAAGAATTGTTGGTCAATGCCCTTGTGCATCGGGATTATTTCATCTCCGCGCCCATACGCCTGTTCATTTTCCGTGACCGTATTGAGCTGATCAGTCCGGGGCATTTACCCAACCATTTGACATCGGAACAGATTCGCTGCGGGTTGACGAATATGCGTAACCCCAGATTGGCTTCACACGCCAGCCATATTCTTCCGTACCGTGGATTGGGGACAGGCATCCCCAGGGCATTGAAAGCTTATCCAGACATTGACATTCATGATGACCGGGAGGGCAATCAGTTCAAGGTCATCATCTGGCGCCGCAAAGGAGAGGATCAATGAGCCGATTTGAAGACAAATTGGTTCTGAGCCGCTGGATGCTGGCGCAATTCGGCGCAGAGACGCTGGAGGCACTGGGCAATACCCTTTCGGCTGATCATCTCATCGGCTTCGATGAGAAGAACAGCAGTAAATTTGTTCATGAACTGTTGACGTGGATCCCGGAATCGAAGCGGGTCGTCAAGGATGATCAACTGCTCCAGTATGATGACAACATCGTTCGTCACTGGCGGCGCATTACGGAAAGGCGCAACCACAGCGGCAACACGCTGTATCCGCTGTATTTCCAATACCTGTCACTGCTGTTCACCGAGCATTACCTGGACCGGTATTTCACCGACCGGGCGGCTTTGCGCGCAGACCTGAACCGTTTTCGTGAAGCCTTCAACGAGAAACTGCCCGAACGCCAGCACATCACGCCCTTTGTCGAAGATAATCTGAACAAACTGGCCATCTGGATCGCCACCGGCGGCGGCAAGACCTTGATCATGCACATCAACATCTTGCAGTTCCAACATTACCTGCAGAAAGCCGGACGAGATCGGGAGTTCAATCGGGTGATCCTGCTGACGCCCAACGAGGGCTTGTCGATACAACATCAGCAAGAGCTTGCCGAGTCCGGCATTGAAGGCAGTCTGTTCGTCAAGGACGGCGGGGAGCTGTTCACCGGTGCTGGCGTGGAGATCATCGACATCCACAAACTGCGGGAGAAATCCGGTGAAAAAACCGTCGCAGTGGAATCCTTCGAGTCGAACAACCTCGTGCTGGTGGACGAAGGCCACCGGGGCGCCAGCGGCGACGACTGGATGAACAAACGCAATCAGCTTTGCGAGAACGGCTTTTCTTTCGAGTATTCCGCCACCTTCGGCCAGGCCATCAAGGCGGCTAGCGGTTCGGATCTGGCACCAAGAGGCAAGACAAAATCCAGCGCCAAGTACCGCCTGACGCAGCAGTATGCCAAGTGCATCCTGTTCGATTATTCCTACAAGTATTTTCACGGTGATGGCTATGGCAAGGACCACTACATCCTGAACCTCAGCCAGGCCTGGTCCGAGGAGCAGATCCAACTCTATCTCACCGGCTGCGTTCTGGCCTTCTATCAGCAAAAGCGCCTGTATCAAGACAAGAAAAAGGCTATTGCCGAGTACTTGCTGGCCGATCCCTTATGGATATTCGTCGGCGGCAAGGTGACCGCCAAGAACGAAGCCAACGAAAAGACTGTTTCCGATATTCAAGCCATCTTGCACTTCCTCTCCCGTTTCGTTGCCAACCAGGGTGGCGAATCGGTCGCTCATCTGGAGCTGCTGCTCAAGCAACAGGATGATCTGCGCGATGAAGCGGGTCGACCGATCTTTGCCAAGGCCTTCCCTTACCTGCAAACACAATGGGACACCGATCAGGCACCGGCGCTTTTCCAGGATGTCATGGACACAGTGTTTCACGCAGGTAGCCAAGGTAGCCTGCATGTGGTGCATCTCAAAGGCAGTGGGGGCGAAATCGGCCTGCGGGTGGGCGAAAACGACTGGTTCGGGCTCATAAACGTAGGAGACGCCGCCAAGCTGATCAAGCTCTGCGAGGAAGCCGCTGATCCCAACATGACGGTGACCGATCAGTCTTTTTCCGCTTCCCTGTTCCAGGGCATCAACAAGAAGGGTTCGTCCATCAATCTGCTGGTGGGTGCGAAAAAGTTTACCGAGGGCTGGAGTTCCTGGCGGGTGAGCACCATGGGCCTGATGAACGTAGGCCGTTCGGAAGGCTCGGAGATCATCCAACTGTTCGGACGGGGCATCCGGCTCAGGGGCTATGACTTCACGCTCAAGCGCAGCAGCCACATTCCCGGTATCAAGCATCCTGAATTCATTGGTCTGCTGGAAACGCTCAACGTCTTCGGCATTCGTTCCGACTACATGAAGGAATTCGAGGAATATCTTGAGGCCGAGGGTGTTGGCGAGCAGACTACTGAGACCATCGTACTTCCCGTCATAAAGCGGCTGGAACGCAAAGATCTCAAGCTGATCCGCCTGAAGCAGGATATCGCGCCTTTCAAGAAGGCAAAACGGCCACTGCTGGAGCGACCGCCCCAGGACATGACAGGAAAGGTGACGCTCAACTGGTATCCCAGGATTCAGGCCAAACGCTCGACAGGCATAGCCGCCGCAGCTGTGGATGAGGCACTCAACGAGGGGAGGCTAACCGCGAAGCACTTGGCCTTTCTGGATTTTGACACCATCTACTTCGAGCTTGCGCAGTACAAGAATGAAAAGGCTTGGTACAACTTGCAGCTAGACCGAAAAACCATCGCCAACCTGCTGACCGATCCAAGCTGGTACCAGCTCTATATACCTCAGGAAATGCTGGAAATACGGGATTTCGAACGCATTCGCATGTGGCAAGAGATCGCCATTGCATTGCTAAAGAAATACGCGGAAAGGTACTACAGCTTCCTCAAGAATGAGTATGAAGGGCCGCACTTGGAATACTACGAAATCCGAGACACAGACGATAACTTCATTGATGAGTACAAAGCCACCGTCGACCACAACGAGGAAGAATGGATCACGAAACTCAATGAGCTGAAAGAGAAGCTGACCAACAAGCGGTTCCGGGATTCGTGGTCTTTTGGAAAACTGAAAGCGTTCGACTTCTCACGGCACCTTTACCAGCCGCTGATTCATTTCAGCAACAACGATATTTTGAAGATCTCACCGGTTCCTTTGAATGAGGGTGAATATGAGTTCGTCAAAGATCTGAAGGAATACTTTCTCTCTTCACCCGAAATCCTTGAGGAGAAAGAGCTGTTTTTGCTCCGCAACCAGAGCAAAGGCAAGGGTGTTGGCTTCTTCGAGGCAGGGAACTTTTACCCAGACTTTATTATATGGATTGTTCACGACGACAAGCAATATGTGAGTTTTATTGACCCCAAGGGGCTAACTCGGTTGCGTGGATTTGATGATCCGAAAATCCGCTTTCACAAGACTATTAAGGGTATCGAGGATCGACTTGGCGATCCGAACATCGTTCTGAATTCGTTCATTTTGTCCAATACGTATCAACAAGATATTTCCTGGTGGAAAAAAGAAGGAAGCAAAACGGATTTTTCTGAACATCATATTCTGTTCCAGAAAGAGGACAAAGAGAAGTACATTGAAGAAATGATCTGTAAAATCCTGACAACTAACTAGACTTTATTGTGCAGAAGCGCCCGACCAGTCCGTCGAGGTGGCTCACGCGCTCGCCCATCTGTGACACCACCCCGGTGGCCTCGTCCATGCTGGCGGCGGTGGCATCGGCACGCTCGCGTATCCCGGTCACGTTCTCGGCGATGTGGCGGGCGACCGCGCTCTGTTGATCGGCCGCACTGGCGATGTGATTGCTCATCTCCGAGACGTGTTCGATCAGGTGCACGATGCTGTCGAAAGAGGCTTCTGCACCGGTCGCTTCCTGCATGGTGGTCCCGGCCAGTTCGGCGCTGGCGAGCATGGAATCGACCGTCTGGTTCACCCCGCCCACCAGTTTCTCGATCATCTGCTGGATCTCTTCGGTCGAGCTCTGGGTGCGGCTCGCCAGGGTACGCACCTCGTCGGCCACCACCACAAAGCCGCGACCCTGCTCGCCGGCACGTGCTGCCTCGATGGCTGCGTTCAGTGCCAGCAGGTTGGTCTGTTCGGCAATGCCGTGGATCACGTCGAGGATGCCGGTGATCCCTGTCGGTTGCATCTTGTGGCCGTGTTTTCGCCCCCCCGGGAATCCTTGAGCGCTCTCTTCAGGTGCCAATCGCCGCGCCGGCAGCCTGATCTCCCTCACGCCGACGCTGCAACAGATCCTCCATGGCCGAGAGCAGTGAAGGCACCAGGAACAACACCAGGAAGGTGGTGAACATCAGGCCAAAGGAGATGGATACCGCCATGGGGATGAGGAACTGGGCCTGCAAGGAGGTCTCGAACAGCAATGGCAGCAGGCCGGCGATGGTCGTCAGCGAGGTGAGCAGCACCGCGCGCAGGCGCTGGCAGGCGGCCTCGACCAGGGCCTCGCGCACCGCCATGCCCTGCTCTCGCAACTGCTTGTAGAACACCACCAGGATGATCGAGTCGTTGACCGCGATCCCCGACAGCGCGAACAGGCCGAACATCGACAGAATGGTCGGGGTGATACCCATGACGAAATGCCCCAGCAGGGCACCGACCACGCCGAAGGGGATGATGGCCATCACCACCAGCGGCCAGCCGTAGGAGCCGAACACCCAGGCCAGCACGATGTAGATCATGGCCAGGGCGAACAGGGCGCCACGCTTCATGTCGCCCATGGTCTCGGCCTGGTCCTCGGCGCGCCCGGTGAACTCCCAGTGGATGTCGTGCCGATGGGCCAGTTCCGGCAACACCGTCTCGGCCAGGCGTGCCCGCACCGCATTGTTGCTGGCCACCCGCTTGTCCACGTCGGCATACACCTTGACAGCCAGCTGCCCGTCCTCGTGGCGCAGGGCCTTGTAGCCGCGCCGCTCACTCAGTTCGACCACCGTGTCCAGCGGCACACTGCCGCCACCGGGCAGGAACACCCGGAAGTCGTCGAGCGCGGCCAGGCGATGACGCTCCGCGTCCGGCAACATCACCCGCACCTCGATCTCTTCATCACCCTCGTTGAAAATCTGTGCCAGCTGACCATCGAAGGCGGCGCGCAACTGTCGCGCCACCTCGTCCACGGTCAGACCCAGTGCCTCACCGTAGGGGCGCAGGCGGAACACCAGTTGCTGCTGCCCGTAGGGCATGTCGTCTTCCACGCTGCCGACGCCCGGCACCGCAGCCAGTGCCTGCGCCAGATCCAGCGCTGCCTGCTTGAGGCGCTCGGGATCGGCACCGCCGAGGCGGATCTCGATGTCCCGTCCTGGGTGCCCACCCATGCGCACCGTGGTGGTCAGGTACTCGAGTCCGGGCGGCAGCTCCAGGCGCGCGCGCCATTCGGCGATGAACTGCTCGTTGCTCACCGCGCGGCTGTCGGTCGGCGTGAGCTCCACCACGATGGAGGCGAACTGATCGCCGCGCTGTGTCTGCCGGGCATTGGAGAAATACCCCAGCCCGTAGCTCACGCGCGCCACCTGGACCAGGTCACCGCCGAAATGTGTATTGGTGGCGTACAGGGCCTGCTCGACCTGGTCGATGAAACGGCGCACCCGTGCCGGCGGCGTGCCCGCCACGAAGGAGGCCGAGGCCACCACCACGTTCCCCGGCACATTGGGAAAGAAGCTGAAGCCCATGCGCCCGCCGGCCATCAGTCCGACCAGCAGCACGATGCTCGAGAAGGCCAGTGCCAGGGAGCCTGCCCGGTGGTGTACCGCCCAGGTCACAGCACGCCGGAAGGGGCCGTCGCGGAAACGCACAAAGGCCGCGTCCCAGCGCTGGCGAAAGCGACTCGGCGACGCATGGTGCATGCGGTGGAAGCTGTGGCGCAGGTGCCCGGGCAGGACCAGGAAACTTTCGATCAGCGAGGCGATGATGACGCACACGATGACGAAGGGGATGTCGCCCAGGATCTTGCCGATGAAGCCGGAGACCACGAACAGGGGAATGAAGGCGGCGATGGTGGTCAGCGAGGAGGACATCACCGGGGCCAGCATGCGCCGCGCCCCGCCCTCGGCGGCCTCCAGCGGGTTCTCGCCGGTCTGGTAATGCGCCAGCGCGTCCTCGCCGACCACGATGGCATCGTCCACGATGATGCCCAGTGCCATGATCAGCGCGAACAGCGAGATCATGTTGATGCTGCCACCGGCGACGTACATGATCGCCAGCGTGGCCATGAACGATACCGGAATACCCAGAGCCACCCACCAGGCCACCCGACCGTTGAGGAACAGGAACAGGATGACCACCACCAGTACCAGCCCTCCCAGCCCGTTGCGCAGCAGCAGGTCGATACGATCGCGGATGAGTTGCCAGCTCTCGTCGTAGACGGTCAGCTCCACATTGGGCGGCAGGCGGTCGCGCGCCTCGGCCAGCCATTCCTGCAACACCTGCGCAGAGACCAGCGAATCGGCGTTCGGCGAGCGCTGCAAGGCCAGCTCCACCGCCGGCCCGCCTTGGTAGCTGACCAGCACCTGTGCCGGGCGCGCACGCCGTTCGATGCGCGCCACATCCCCCAGGCGCACCAGGCGGCCGTCCTCGCCGGCCACCAGCGGCAGGGCCTCGAAGGCCGCCTCGTTGCGCGCCTGTGCGGTGGCGCGCAGCTCGCGGCCCACGTCGTCGCGGCCCACGGTGCCGGCCGGGGCGTCGCGCGAGAAGGCCGCCACCCGGCGTGCAATGTCGCCCAGCGACATCCCCAGTGCCTGCCGCGCCCGCTCCGGCACCTCGATGGCCATCTCCTCATCGGGCAGACCGAGCACGTCGATGCGCGCAATGCCGCGCTCGAGCAGCTCGCGCTCCATGCGCCGCACCAGGTGCCGCAGCTCGCCGGCGTCTGCCGGCCCGTGCACCAGCAGACGCGCCACCGGCTCATAGCGCACCACGTGCTGCACCCGGGGGTCCTCGGCATCCGCCGGCAGGTTGCGCACCTGCTTGACCGCCTGGTCCACGCGGCTGGTGGCCTCGCCCATGTCGGTGCCCTCGGGAAACTCCAGGCTGATGAGGCTGACGCCACGCGCCGAGGTGGAGCGCATGCGGTCCAGGCCATCCACGTCGCGCAGGGCCTGCTCCAGCGGCAGGGTCAGGGAACGCTCCACGTCCTCGGCGCTGGCCCCGCTCCACACGGTGCGCACGGTGACGACCTCGACCTCGAAGTTGGGAAAGAACTGGGCGTTCAGATTGCCCAGCCCCCAGGCCCCGGCGAGCAGCATGATCACCATCAGCAGGTTGGCCGCCACCGGGTGACGCGCGAAGATGCCGATGATGTCCTCGCGGTGCCGCAAGCTCACGCGCCCGCCCCCTCCGCGACACGCACCAGCAGGCCGTCGACCGCATTGGGCAGATGGGTGACCACGATACGCACGCCGGGCCGCAGTGCCGGCGAACGCACCAGCAGGCGCGTGCTGCCGTCATCGCCCCGCACCTCGCCCAGGCGTTCGACGCGCACCGGTCGCAGGCGCGAGTCCCGATCCACGATGTACACCTTGTCGACACCATAGACCGCCTCGTGCGGCAAGGCGATCACATCAGGCTCGGCGGGCAGGGTCATGTCCAGGCGCAGAAAGCGGCCCTGGCGCAACACCCCGATGTCTCCCTGGATATCGAACAGCCCGCTCACCCCGCCGCTGCCCGCGGCCACCTCGCCGCTCAGGCCACGCAAGCGCCCGTGCAGTCCAATCCCGTCGAGTTCGCCACGCACCTCGGGCGGTGTGCCCGCCGCCATGGCCGCGCGCACCCGGGGCAGGTAACGCTCGGGGATCAGTGCACGCACCACCATGGCCCCGGTGTCATAGACGGTGAGCAGGGGATCGCCGATGCGGGTGCGGCGTCCGGGTGCGGTGGACAGGCGCGCCACGCGGCCGTCGAAAGGGGCGCGCACGGTACAACGTTCAAGCTCGAGACGGGCCTGATCGCGCGCCGCCTCGGCACGCGCCAGCGCGGCCTCGAGCTGTGCCTGACGCGCCGGGTGTTCGGCGATCACCTGCTCACGCTGCGCGATCGCCACGGCCTGCCGCTCCACCGCCTGGCGTGCAGTGTCCAGGGCCGACTGCGCGCCCACCTGCTTGCGCAACAGGTCGCGCAGGCGATTCACCTCGGCCTGTTGCAGTTGCAGCAGGCGGCGCTCACGCTCCAGCACCTTGCGATCGGCCGCATGGCGGTGCTGCTCGGCCTCGAGCCGTGCACGGGCATCGCGCACCTCGGCCTCGCGCTGTTGCAGACGCAGACGGCTGTCGCGCTCGTCCAGGCGCACCAGTACCTGGTCGCGGCGCACCGTTTCGCCCTCGGTCACGGCCACCTCGAGCACCTCGGCGGCCACCGGCGCGCTGAGCTGACTGGACCACAGCGATTCGAGCCGGCCGTACAGGGTCAGGTGCGGCGCCAGGGTCCGCGGTTCGGCGGCCACCACCGCCACCCGCCAGGCACGTTCCTTGATGGCCAGCGGCTCGGTATGCGGCCGCGTGGCGATCAATGCCGCGGCCACCAGCCCCATCAGGCCGAGCACCAGCCAGGGCCAACGCGCGCCGCGCCGCTTGTCTCGAGTGACTGCCATGATAGATCCAACGATTCGACGGAAAGCCCGATGATACGGCTCAAACCCGCGCGGTACCACAGAGGCCCTTCCAGGCCACCAGGGCGCCGAACAGGGCGGTGAGTGCAGCCAGCAGAAAACTGGTCGCCGACCCCAGGGCATCCCAGGCCAGACCGCTGGCCAGGCTGCCGATGGCCCCGCCCACGCCGAAGCTCAGGCTCGAATACAGTGCCTGCCCCCTGCCCTGCAGGCGCCCCGGAAACTGTCGATGGACCAGGTCGATGGCCGCACCATGAAAGGTGCCGAAGGTGGCCGCGTGCAGCAACTGGGCGAACAGCAGCGCGACCACCGAGCCGGGCAGATAACCGATCAGCAGCCAGCGCAACGCGGCCAGGCCGAGACTGGCGACCAGCACCCGCGCCGCCCCGAAGCGCTCGAGCAGGCGGTGCATGACCATGAAGATGGCCACCTCGGCGAGCACCCCCAGCGCCCACAGCTGACCGATCAGGGTCTTGCTGTAGCCGTGGTCCTCCATGTAGATGGAATAGAACGTATAGTAGGGTCCGTGGCTGGCCTGCATCAGCATCACCGCCACAAAGAAGGCGATCACCGGCGGCTGGCGCAACAGGCTGCCCAGCGACACCTGTTGCGCGGGGTGCGGTTCCGGGTCGGGGTCGCGCACGCTCAGCGAGGTGAGCCAGATGCTGACGAAGACGACCATCACCGAGGGCAGCACCACCGCAGTCCCCACGCGATCGACCAGCACGCCCAGCGCCACCACCGCGACGATGAAACCGATCGATCCCCAGGCGCGGATGCGTGCATAACGGGTGGCGCGATCACCCAGGTAGTTGAGGGTGATGACCTCGAACTGTGGCAGCGAGGCATTCCAGAAGAAGCTGTAGAGCGCCATCGCCAGCGCCACGGCCCAGAAGTCGCGCACCACGAACATCAGGCCGAACACCAGCACCGAGGCCAGGGAAGCGGCGCGCACGATCATCATGCGGTGGCCCAGGTGGTCGCCCAACCAGCCCCAGAGGTTGGGCGCGACGATCTTGGTCGCCATCAGGATGGCCATCAACTGACCGATGGCCAGCGCGTCGAAGCCCCGGTGCTGCAGGAACAGACCCCAGTACGGGACCAGTATCCCCAGCACCGCGAAGTAGAAGAAGTAGAAGGACGACAGGCGCCAGTACGGCATGGGCCGGCGCGCCCTGGACGACTCAGTCACCGGGGCGGGCGGGGATGACCGGCGTATCCGGTCGCACGTCGGCGTTCTGCGCGCGATGCCGCAGGGCGTGATCCATGAGCACGATCGCCAGCATGGCCTCGACGATGGGCACCGCGCGGATGCCCACGCAGGGGTCGTGCCGCCCCTTGGTGATCACATCCACCGGCGCCCCCTGCACGTCCACGGTCTGTCCACCGAGGCGGATGCTCGAGGTCGGCTTGAAGGCCACGCGGGCGACGATGTCCTGGCCGCTGGAGATACCGCCGAGCACCCCGCCGGCATGGTTCGAGAGGAAGCCCTCGGGGGTCATCTGGTCGCGGTGCTCGGTGCCCTTCTGCGCAACGCTGGCGAAACCCGCGCCGATCTCCACACCCTTGGCGGCATTGATGCCCATCAGCGCATGCGCGATGTCCGCATCCAGCCGGTCGAACACCGGCTCGCCCCAGCCTGGCGGCACGCCCTCGGCCACCACCGACACCTCGGCACCGACCGAGTCACCCGACTTGCGCAGGGCATCCATGTAGGCCTCGAGTTCGGCCACCTGCCCCGCATCCGGCCAGAAGAAGGGATTGTTCTCGACCGGCTCCCAGGAGAACGCGGCCGGCCGGTTCGGCCCCAGTGCCGACAGATAGCCGCGGATCACCACCCCGTAGCGCTCGCGCAGGTACTTCTTGGCCACCGCGCCGGCGGCCACGCGCATCGCCGTCTCGCGCGCCGAGGAACGCCCGCCGCCACGGTAGTCGCGGATGCCGTACTTCTGGATGTAGGTGTAGTCGGCATGTCCCGGGCGGAACTTCCGCGCGATCTCGCCATAGTCCTTGGAGCGCTGATCGGTGTTGTGGATCAACAGGCCGATGGGGGTACCGGTGGTCTTGCCCTCGAACACGCCCGAGAGGATCTGCACCTCGTCGGGCTCGCGGCGCTGGGTGGTGTGACGGGTCTTCCCCGGACGGCGGCGGTCCAGATCGGGCTGTATGTCGGCCACCGACAGCGCCATCCCCGGCGGACAGCCGTCGATGATGCAGCCGATGGCCGGCCCGTGGCTCTCGCCGAACGAGGTGACCGTGAAGAGTTTTCCGATGGTGTTTCCAGACATGCGCGGCATTGTACAGTGGCCGTGGGCCGGCGGCGAGGTTGATCACCACAGAGATCACAGAGAGGGCAATGGCAGTTCGCCCCCGCCGGATTGTCGCCCGCAACCGACAGACCGGGTCCACCCTCATATCCCGGAGTGGGACTACCTGAACTCATGGAGGTTGGCAACCACCCACGCCGCGCCGAATGGCCGGTTCCGTCACCGGATCACTCCATCAGGTCAACCTTGAAGCCACGCGCATGCAGCAGATCGGTCCGGTGCTGCAGAAAGCGCTGGAAACTGGGCTGGTGACGCCAGGCGCCACTCACCACGTAGTCGATCGCTCCATGCAGGTGATAGGTGCGCAGGTAGGCCTCGGTACGGAACACTTCCTTGCCGTCGGCACCGAAGAACACCAGGCTGGGCGCAAACTGGATGCCCAGCTCGCGTGCCCAGTCACGTGCCGGCAGTTCACGCCCGTCCGGGGTCTGCACGATCTCCTTCGACCCGATGTCCACCACCGCGGTGTCCAGGTTGGTGAGCGCCGTGGCCACCGCGCGGCGCTCGAGGATGTCCTGGTGCAATTCGTCGCATTCACGGCACACCCGTTGCTCGAAGAACACCACCAGCGGACGCCAGGTGCGCTCGGGCGCGTCCTTCAGGCGCAGTGGATGTGGCAATGAACCGGGCAGCTCGTGCAGCCTGCCGCTCGCCGGTAGCGGCGAGACCCGCGCGTAATAGGAGCGGAAGTCGCCCTCCTTCTCGTGATGCCCGGCCACGTAGTCGAGCGCCACATCGAACTTGTGCGGCTCGAAATAGCCGTTGATGCGCAGCACCACCCGCCCCTGCTCGTCGAGCATCAGCAAGGTGGGGGTGTACTGCACACGCAGGGCACTGGCGAACTGCTTTTCGGTGGTGGGGCGTCCCCTGAAATCGCTCACCTCACGGTCGCCCCACAGGTTGATGGCGATGACATCGAAGTGGCGCTGCGTCTTCTCGGCAATGGCCCGGTTGCCGAAATTGTCCTTGAGCAGCTTGGCGCAATAAGGACAACCGTCCTGATAGAAGTACAGGATCACCCGCTTGCCGGCCTCCGCCGCCTCGGCCACATCCTCGCGGATGTCGAGGAAGGATTCCTTGAACCAGGCGGGCTTTTCCTCGTATCCGGGATTGACGCCGGCTTCGAGCAGGGTCGCCTCACTGGCGACCGCCGCGTGCAATCCCACCGACAACAGCCAGCAACAGATCAGTAGCAGGGGTTTCATGGCCTGTTCTCTCCGCTCGTGTTGAGGAATTTATTACCAAACTCCAAGGACAATGGAGGGACTTGTGGCATTCCCTCTGCCCGGCCTCCCCGCCTCGGGAGTTCGTCATCTGGTCCTTGTCATATCTGCCGTGTATGATGATATCTTGCCGCCCCCTCAAGGGAAGAGAAACTGTTGTTAGTTGTGTTTGACCGTTCTGGTACAGCTTTCGCTGTACCTCTGGCGGGAACCACGCCAGCCAGGGATAATGCGATGCACAGCTCGATACGGACAACGACAGGCGAATTTGCAGTGGTCGAAACCCAACAGATGCACGGTCCGGTGACGCCATCGACACCCGAAGTCCTCGGCCCCCGGGTGCTCGAGCTGTCTGGCATCCTGCAGACCACACTGGACCTGGAACAACAGATCACCCTGTTCGCGCGCCACATCCACGATGACGTACCGATCAACGGCCTGGAATACGACAACCCGGCAGCCGGGATACAGGTCCGATACGGCGAACAGGCCACCCACAAGGCCGCCTACGACCTGCAACTGGAAGACCGCTCGCTGGGCACGATCTGCTTCTTCCGCAACCTGCCCTTCAGCAAGGACACACTGCACACACTGGAAAACCTGCTGTGCGCCCTGATCTATCCGCTGCGTAACGCCCTGAGCTACCTCGAAGCCCTGCGCCTGGCCTCGCACGACCCGCTCACCGGCATCCAGAACCGGCTGGCCCTGGAATACGCCCTGCAACGCGAGATCGATCTGGCGCGTCGTCAGCATGCGCCGCTGTCGATGCTGGTGATCGATGCCGATCACTTCAAGCGGTTCAATGACGAGTACGATCATGCCTTCGGCGACGACGTGCTGCGTGCCCTGGCCAACGCCATGTCGGCCACCGTACGCCGCTCGGACCAGCTGTTCCGCTACGGTGGCGAGGAGTTCGTCGTACTGGCCTCGCACACCAATCGCGACGGCGCACGCCTGCTGGCCGAACGCATGCGCGAGGCGGTCGCCGGCATCCGTACCATCGATGGCCGGCCGGTGGATCTCAGTGTGAGCATCGGGGTCGCCGAGCTTGCCGGGGACGAATCACCCAAATCCCTGTTCGAACGCGCCGACCAGGCCGTCTACCGGGCAAAGGAAGGCGGCCGCAACCGCGTCGAACTGGCCTGAACCCGCCCGGATACCTCACCGGCCTCGCGATTCCGGCGGTTTGTCGCCAAGAAACGCCCGGCAGGCGCGGCGTCCCCGCCGCGGACCTTCGGCTCGGGGACGGTTCGGCCCCAGGACGGGCCTCCTAATACTGGCGGGAGCGGCGTCCTCGCCACGAACGGTTCGGCCCAAGGACGGACCCCTGCAGTGGGAGCGGCGTCCTCGCCGCGAACATCCGGCCCGAGGACGGGCCTCCTACCAGGACCGGAAAGAAAGCTCCGTGATGGCTGTGCGCTCCGCGGTTCCCCCGTGCACAGCCTGGAAACATCCTTGCCTCGATAACCTTTGTGTCCTTCGTGCCCTTTGTGGTAACCCACCACGTGCGGTGAGGTCCGTTTCGAAGGCTTACCCCCGGGCAGTGTCCATGTAAGGGAGGATCTCGGGACGGCTGAAATATCCGGGCTAGGCGACACCGACGCGCCCGCAGCTCTCGACCAGCGCGCAATCACCACAGCGGGGACGGCGCCGGCACGCCTGTTTGGCATGCTCGACGATCAGGGCGTGGTATTCCACATCGGCCGGCAATGCACGCTCGAATCCCGCGCGCAGCGTCTCGTAGTCTTCCGTTCCCGACGCCAGCCCGTGCCGCACCAGCAGGCGCCGGGTGTAGGCATCGATCACGAACACCGGGCGATCCAGGGCATAGAGCAGAATGTCATCCGCCGTCTCCGGACCGATGCCATTGACCGCCAGCAAGGCCGGTCGCAGGGTGCGGGTGGGAAGCGCTGCCAGTGCTTCCATCCCGCCCTGGTCCACCAGAAAGCCACACAGGTGTCGCAACCTGCGCGCCTTGACGTTGAAATAGCCAGCCGGCCGAATCCGCTCGGCCAGTTCCTCGTGCGCGGCGGCCAGGATGGCCTCGCAGGAGAGCATGCCGGCCGCCTTCAGCCCGGCAATGGCGCGCTCGACATTGCTCCAGGCCGTGTTCTGGGTGAGCACCGCACCCACCGCGACCTCGAAGGGTGAATCGGCCGGCCACCAATCCTGCGCACCATGGGCCGCGCGCAGCCGCTCGTACAGCGCGATCAAGGCAGCAGATGATGGCGCAAAGTCCTCAGCCTTCGGCATCGTCCCCGGTCGCGCGCCGGCGTCGCCAGGGGCTGCCGACCACCTTCTTGCGTCCCCGGGCACGGGCCTCCAGTCGCGAACCCGGCCGGAACAGGGTGCCCCAGGGCCGGTCGGCCTTCATGCCCACCGCCGCCAGCAGGGCTTTGCGCTCACTCCGGTCCAGCTCGCGCCACTGCCCGGCCTTGACCGCACTATCGAGGATCACCGGCCCGTAGCGCACGCGCTTGAGCCGCGAGACCTGCACACCGACCGCGTCCCACAGGCGCCGCACCTCGCGCTTGCGGCCCTCCATGATGACCACATGGAACCAGCGGTTCATACCCTCGCCGCCAGATTCGACCACGTCCTCGAAGCGCGCCGGGCCGTCTTCCAGCTCGATGCCGTTGACCAGCTGGCGCACCATCTCCTCGGTGACCTCTCCGTGTACCCGCACCGCATACTCGCGGTCGATCTGGTATTTCGGGTGCATCAGGCGATTGGCCAGTTCGCCGTCGTTGGTGAGCAGCAGCAGGCCGGCGCTGTTCACGTCCAGCCGTCCGACCGAGATCCAACGCCCCTGCGGCGGGCGCGGCAGGCGGTCGAACACCGTGGGCCGGCCTTCCGGGTCGTGGCGCGTGACCACCTCGCCCTCGGGCTTGTTGTAGAGGATGACGAAACGCTCGCGTCCGGCCAGGCGCTTGCCGGCCACCGGCCGACCGTCGATCTCGATCCGATCTTCACTGGTGGCACGCGCCCCCAGGCGAGCGACCCGGCCGTTGACGCGCACCCGACCGTCGCGGATCCACTGTTCGATCTCGCGGCGCGAGCCCAGGCCGGCATTGGCCAGTACCTTCTGCAGACGTTCACCGCGGGGTTCAGGCATCGGGACTTCCTCCAGGTACAGTCGCTTCCGGACGCGCGCCCTCCGTCCCGGTTCCCGCCAGCATCTCGCGCGCGGCCTCCTCCAAGCTCATGTCCTCCCCGGAATCTACCGAGTCCTTCGCATCGCCAGCCGCTTCCGCATCCTCCGCATCCTTGACCGCCGGGCGATCGGGGTCGTTCAGCGCCAGTTCGCGGTTGATCTCGTCGAGGTCGCGAATCTCCGCCAAGGTCGGCAGATCGTCCAGCGACTTCAGGTTGAAGTAGTCCAGGAACTCGCGCGTGGTGCCATACAGCGAGGGCCTGCCCGGCACGTCGCGCTGACCGACCACGCGGATCCACTCACGCTCGAGCAGCGTGCGAATGATGTTGGAGCTCACCGACACGCCACGGATGTCCTCGATCTCGCCACGCGTGATCGGCTGCCGGTAGGCGATCAGCGCCAGGGTCTCCATCAGTGCGCGGGAGTAGCGCGCCGGGCGCTCGGCCCACAGGCGCGACACCCAGGTCGAATACTCCTGGCGCACCTGGATGCGCCAGCCGGAGGCGACTTCCACCACTTCGACGCCCCGCCCCTGATACTCCTCGGCCAGTGCGGACAACACCTCGCGCAGCTGTTTCCTCTCGGGTCGCTCGGCCTCCTCGAACAGGGCCAGCATGCCGTCCAGCGACAGGCTGCCCCCCGCCGCCAGCAGGGCCGCCTCGACGATGTTCTTCAACTTTTCGGGGGGTGCCATCTCAGGCCCTCGCCTTGACGTGTATGGGAGCGAAATTCTCCGCCTGCACCAGTTCGATGAGCTGCTGCTTGATCAGCTCCAGGATCGCCATGAAGGTCACCACCACGCCAGGCCGTCCCTCGGCCAGGTCGAACAGGTCGGTGAAGGCGGTGAAGCCTTCGCTGCTCACCTGATCGAGTACCCGGCTCATGCGCTCACGCAGCGACAGCGGCTCGCGCTGGATCTGGTGGCTGCTGAACATGTCCGCGCGGTGCAGCACGTCCTTGAGCGCCAGCAGCACCTCGCGCAGATCCACCTCCGGCGGCTTCTGCTCGAGCTGCTTGTACGGCACCTCGACCTTGACGGGAAACACGTCACGCCCCACCCGTGGCAGGGCCTGGATATCCTCGGCGGCCTGCTTGTAGCGCTCGTATTCCTGCAGGCGACGGATCAGCTCGGCACGCGGGTCCTCGCCTTCCTCCTCTTCCTCGGAATGCACCCGCGGCAACAGCATGCGCGACTTGATCTCGGCGAGCATGGCGGCCATCACCAGGTACTCGGCGGCCAGCTCGAAACGCAGCTCGTGCATCATCTCGATGTATTCGATGTACTGCGCGGTGATCTCGGCGATGGGGATGTCGAGGATGTCCAGGTTCTGCCGGCGGATCAGGTACAGCAGCAGGTCCAGCGGTCCCTCGAAGGCATCGAGAAAGACCTCCAGTGCATCCGGCGGGATGTACAGGTCCTTGGGCAGGCTGTACTGCGGCTCGCCCGCGACCACCGCGAACGGCATCTCCTGCTGTTGCGCTGGCAGCGGACCAACCAGAGCCGGCTTGTCGTTGCTCTCGGCCTGCGCGTTCAATAGTCCAGCGACATCGCGTGCCGCACCTCGTCCATGGTCTCGCGCGCCACCTCGCGCGCGGTTTCGCAACCTTCATGGAGGATGTTCTGCACCACCTCGGGCTGTTCCTCGTATTCGCGTGCCCGCTCCTGGATGGGCTTGAGTTCGGCCAGCACTGCGTCGATCACCGGCTGCTTGCACTCCAGGCAGCCGATGCCTGCCGAGCGACAGCCCTCCTGCACCCATTCCTGGGTGCGCTCGTCCGAGTACACCAGGTGGAACTGCCACACCGGGCACTTTTCGGGCTCGCCCGGATCGCTGCGCCGCACCCGCGCCGGGTCGGTGGGCATGGTGCGCAACTGCTGCTCGACCTCGCTCGGCGGCGCGGACAGCGAGATGGTGTTGCCGTAGGACTTGGACATCTTGTGCCCGTCCAGCCCCGGCATCTTCGAGGCACGGGTGAGCAGGGGCTGCGGTTCGGGCAGTATCACCTTGCCGCCGCCCTCGAGGTAACCGAACAGGCGGTCACGGTCGGCCATGCCGATATTCTGCTGCGCCTCGAGCAGGGCACGCGCCGCGGCCAGGGCCTCGTCGTCGCCCTGCTCCTGCCAGGCCCGGCGGTAGTTGTTGAACAGCTTCGCCGCCTTCTTGCCCATCTTCTTGATGGCCTGCTCGGCCTTCTGCTCGAAGTCCGGCTCGCGTCCGTAGATGTGGTTGAAACGCCGCGCCACCTCGCGGGTCAGCTCGACATGCGCCACCTGGTCCTCGCCCACCGGCACCAGGCCAGCGCGGTACACCAGGATGTCGGCCGACTGCAGCAAGGGATAGCCGAGAAAGCCATAGGTGGACAGGTCCTTTTCCTTGAGCTTCTCCTGCTGATCCTTGTAGGTCGGCACCCGCTCCAGCCAGCTCAGCGGCGTGATCATCGACAACAGCAGATGCAGCTCGGCATGCTCGGGCACCCGCGACTGGATGAACAGGGTCGCCTCCTTGGGGTTGACCCCGGCGGCCAGCCAGTCGATGACCATGTCCCAGGTGGACTGCGGGATGGCGGAAGGATCGTCGTAATGGGTGGTCAGGGCGTGCCAGTCGGCAACGAAGAAGAAGCACTGGTACTCGTGTTGCAGTTCGACCCAGTTCTTCAACACCCCGTGATAGTGTCCCAGGTGAAGGCGTCCGGTCGGGCGCATGCCCGAGAGGACCCGTGCGTGTTGTGCGGCTACGGCGTTCAAGACATCTCCTCGATCAAGATTCAGAGCAGGGCCACGCCCAGCAACAGTTTGTACAGACTGAAGACCATCGGCACCAGTGCCGCCCCCAGCCAGCCACTAAGCAACAGCGCCAACAGGATCACCAGCCCCCAGGGTTCGAGCCGGGCATAGCGCTGCGCCAGCGACAGCGGCAACAGTGAGGTCACCACCCGACTGCCGTCCAGCGGCGGGATGGGCAGCAGATTGAGCACCATCAGGAACAGGTTGATGAGCACCCCGAAGGCTCCGGCCTGCATCAGGAACACAGCGGGCCCGGGGAGCTGGCTGCCAAGGTAAGGCGCCAGGGCCACTACCCCGGCCCACAGCAGGGCCATCACCAGGTTGGCACCCGGGCCGGCGACGGCCACCAGCGCCATATCGCGCCGGGGGTGATGCAGGCGCGCGGCGTTCACCGGCACCGGCTTGGCGTAACCGAAGAGAAACCCCATGCCGCCCACCAGGGTAGACAGGGTATAGAGTCCCAGTGGCAGCAGGATGGTGCCTATCAGGTCGATGTGCGGAATGGGATTGAAGGTGATCCGCCCGAGTTCGCGCGCGGTCGGGTCACCCAGCTTGTCGGCCACCCAACCGTGCGCCGCCTCGTGCACCGTGACCGCAAAGATCAACGGCAGCAGCATCACCGACAGTTGCTGTATCAGGCTCAGTTCCTGCATCGGGCGATTATACCGACTCGAACAGGGAGACATCGCCCCGGCCCACGCGCACCACCTGCGGCTGATCGTCCTCGAAGGCGATCACGCTGGTCGGCTCGTAACCGCAGTAACCGCCGTCGATGATCAGATCCACTGCGTGACCGATGACCTCGCGCATCTCGTAGGGGTCCATCATGGGCAGCTCCTCGCCGGGCAGGATCAGGGTGCTCGAGAGCAGCGGCTCGCCCAGCTCCTCGCACAGGGCCAGGGCGATGCGATTGTCCGGAATGCGGATGCCAATGGTCTTGCGCTTGGCATGCATCAGGCGCTTGGGTACCTGCTTGGTGGCCGGCAGGATGAAGGTATAGGGACCGGGCGTGAGGTGCTTGATCCAGCGGTGCGCCTGGTTGCCCATCTTGGTGTAGATCGACAGCTCCGAGAGGCTGCGCCCGACCAGGGTGAAATTGTGTCGCGCGTCGAGCCGGCGGATCTCGCGGATACGCTCCATGGCCCGCTTGTCACCCAGGCGCGCCCCCAGCGCATAGCTGGAATCGGTGGGATAGACGATCACCCCGCCGCCACGCATGATCTCCACCGCCTGGCGCACCAAGCGGGCTTGCGGATTGTCCGGGTGAATCTGGAAGAACTGCGACATCGCGAAATCCGTAACGGGAAAGGGCTGTCACACGGCGACAGATGGGGCGGTCGGTACCGTATTCAAGGACCAGTCGTGCCACACCGGACGCAGCCCGGCGGGCAACTCGGGCAGACGCCCCAGCTCGATCCAGGGGTTCTCGGGGCCGTGGTAGTCCGACCCGACCGAGGCGAGCAGACCGCCGTCACGTGCGTGCGCGGCCATGGTGAACATCTCGTCGCGGCTGTGGCTGCCGGAGATCACCTCCATGGCCGCGCCGCCGGCCTCGCGGAACTCGCCGATCAGCCGTCGCAGCTTGCTGCGGGTGAATCCGTAACGCGCCGGGTGGGCGATCACCGCGCGCCCGCCGGCGGCGCGGATCCAGCCGACCGCCTGGGCAAGATCCGCCCATTCGCCCGGAACATGCCCCGGCTTGCCGTTGACCAGGAAACGCTTGAACACCTCGCGGGTGGTCTCCGCGTGCCCTGCCTCGACCAGGGCGCGTGCGAAATGGGTGCGGCTGATCAGGTGCCCGTTGGAATGCGCGCGGGCCCGCTCGAACAGCTCCGGGTAACCGGCCCGCTCGAGCCGGCGACCGATCTCCTCAGCACGCCAGTCGCGAAAGCGGCGCAACCCGGCCAGCCCCTGTTGCAACTCGGCATTGCCGGCGTCCACCTGCAAGCCGACGATGTGCACCGTGCGCCCGCCCCAGGTGACCGAGATCTCCACCCCCGGCACAAAACGCATTCCCCGCCGCACCGCCTCGGCAGCCGCCTCTTCCAGCCCTTCGAGGGTGTCGTGGTCGGTGAGCGCCAGCGCATGCACTCCGGCGGCCTGCGCGCGCGCCACCAGCTCGCTCGGCGACAGGGTACCGTCCGAGGCGGTGGAATGGGTGTGCAGATCGGGTATCGTGGACATCTGCCCATCATACCAGTGTCGGCCCCCCGCGGCGTGCAATTCCCACCATCGGGACAAGGTGAACACCTGCGCGATCCGGTGCCGCTCCCCTGAGCCAGCGCATGAGAGCGGTACTGCCGCTCTGCCCCGGCAGATGCCGCGGAGTGATCCCGATGCTACACTCAGTGACATGAAAAACCTTCCCGTGGACATCGCCTACCTCTACGAGGTGTTTCTGGAGCAGGCAGAGCGCCTGCTCGAGCACCTCCAGGCGCAACCGGCTGGATCGCCGGAACAGGACGATCCGCAACGCCTGATCGGTGCTATGAGTGATCTGTGCAAGCTCCTGCGCGAGGCCGAGGCCTGCCAGGCCGGCGAATCCACCGAAACGGCCTGCTCGTCCGAGGAACTCGAGGCGCTGGGCAATTTCGGCCTGCAACTGCTCAATGACCTGAGCGCACTGGCCGCCGAGGCCGAACTGGCCGACTGCGCGCGTGAGCTGGAAAACCTCTGCCTGCCGCTGGGGGTATGGATTGCCCGCCACGGGGTGGAAATCCAGCAACTGGCGCCGGTGGTCAACGCGCTGGCCTGGCATGCCAATCAGACACGCTCACCCGAGGACATGCAGGTACTCTATGGCCTGGCCACCGAGATCGTCGAGGCGGTCAACCCGCACCTCAGCGAAGTCGGCACCCGCGATCTGCACCCCTGGCGCCTGCTGCTGATCAACCGTGCCATCGTGGCCACCCGCACCCACCAGCCCAGCCTGATGGAACCGGCCTTCACCGCCGTCGTCGAACAACTGCCCGAGGATGCCCCGCGCTTCTTCGCCGAGGGCATGCAACAGATGGACCGCGTCGGCTATCCCAAGCCGGTGCGCGAGGTGATGCGCCGCTTCCATGCCCTATTCAGCGAAAAGCACACCCTGCATTGATTACATGAAACTGCTGTCCGATCTGTTTCCCCTGCTGCTGTTCTTTGTCGCCTACCAGCACTACGACATCTACGTCGCCACCCAGGTCCTGATGGGCGCCATGACGCTGCAACTGCTGGTGATGAAGCTGGCCGGCCGCCGCATCGAACCGATGCACTGGATCACCCTGGCGCTGGTACTGGGCTTTGGCGCACTCACCCTGGAGCTGCGCGACCCGCGCTTCATCATGTGGAAGCCAACCATCGTCAACTGGCTGTTTGCCGCCGCCCTGCTGTTTTCCGAGTGGTTCATGGCCAGGGGGCTGCTGCGGCGCCTGTTCGAGAAACTGGGCGACTTCCCCCCGCCGGTGCTCAGAAACCTCAACTACGCCTGGGTGATCTTTCTCGTCGGCGAAGGCCTGCTCAACCTGTACGTGGCCTACAACTACCCGGAATCGACCTGGGTGAACTTCAAGCTGTTCGGCTTGACCGGCCTGAGCCTGCTGTTCATCCTCGGCCAGAGCCTGTATCTGGCCCACCACATGTCCCGTGAATCCGAAGTTCCTGTCTCCCGAGAGGATGGATGAAAATGCTGTATGCCATTATTGCCACCGATGTCGAAGACAGCCTGCCGCAACGCCTGCAGGCACGGCCGGCACACCTGGAACGCCTCGAGGCACTGCTCGAACAGGGCCGACTGGTACTGGCCGGCCCACACCCGGCTATCGATGCCGAAGATCCCGGTAAGGCCGGCTTCAGCGGCAGCCTGATCGTGGCCGAGTTCGACAATCTGGACGCCGCCCGCGCCTGGGCCGAGGCCGACCCTTACGTCGAGGCCGGTGTCTATGCCGACGTCGTCGTCAAACCCTTCAAGAAAGTCCTGCCCTGAGAAAGAAAAACATGAAAATCCAACGACTCCTGCCGCTGCTGGCCCTGATTCCCGCCCTCGCCCTGGCCGAAGGGAAGCCTCAGTCCCCCCCACCGACCGGCATCCAGCCACTGGTGAAGATCGACGATTTCACCGTCACCAACCTGCACTACTCGGTGTTCGCCGCCCAACTGGGCAAACCCTTGTCGCAGGACCGCAACCAGCAGATCCGCCTGCTCAACGAACTGGTCAACACCTTCATGGTCGCCCGCTCACCCCGCGGGCAGGAACTGGCTGCCACCGACGAACTCAAGGCTGCACTGGAGGTGACCCGGGCTCGGGTCATCGCCCGCGCCGTGATCGGCGACATGATGGAGACCACCCCGGTCAGCGATGCCGAGATCCAGGCCGCCTACGAGAAGCAGTACGGCCAGGGCGAACGCCGCGAATACAAGGCACGGCACATCCTGCTCAAGACCGAGGACGAGGCCAAGGCGGTTATCGCCGAACTGGACAAGGGTGCCGATTTCGCCCAGCTGGCGCGCGAGAAGTCCACCGGCCCCTCCGGGCGCATGGGTGGGGACCTGGGCTGGTTCTCGCCCGACAGCATGGTCAAGCCCTTTGCCGAGGCCGTTGCCCAGCTCAAGGATGGCGAGTACAGCAAGACACCGGTCCAGACCCGCTTCGGCTGGCACGTCATCCTGCGCGAGAAATCCCGCACCCTGCCCCAGCCCAAGCTGGCCGACGTGAAGGACGAACTGGTCAAGCAGATTCGTGCCCGCAAGCTGACCGAGTACCTCCACAACCTGCGCGACAAGATGCACATCGAGGTACTGGGCTCTCGACAGGAGGGCGAAAGCAGCACGACCAGGAAACCCTGAAGGATCACCGGTCCCGCTGCCGGCGGGGCCGCCCCTCCAGGACCCTGGCCATGGCTCGGACCCCGCCCGAGGCGATCAGGGAACAATCGCACGGTGCGGACGTCTTCACGGGAAGAAGTATCTATCCACCGGAGTTCTCCATGCCCCAGCAAAGCCGACGCAATCTGCTCAAGTGGCTGACCGCCGCCGGCGCGGCAGTGGTCGGCTCGCGTGCGAGCGCAGATCACTCGCCCACCCATTTCGGCGAGTCCTCACACAAGGTCGTGTATCAGTGCAACAAGGCGGACAACGACTATCTGGCCGCCATCCTGTTCTCGGTGGGTGAGCTGGTGCGCAAATATGGCGACGACGCAGAGGTCGTGGTCTCGGTCTTCGGCCCCGGCATCCACCTGCTGGCCAAGCAACCACGCCGTGCCATCCGTCCCGAACTCCAGGAACACGCCAGCTCCCTGGCCATGTACGGCGTCGCCTTTCATGCCTGCGGCAACACCCTGAAGGGGCTGGGATGGACGGAAGACGACCTGCTGCCCTTTGCCACCACGGTGCCCATCGGCGCCGAGGACCTGATGCTGCTGCAGGAACAGGGCTACGCCTACATCTCCTGGTAGGCGTTCAGTGTCCGCCATCCTTCCCCGCCTGCCAGGAAAGGGGGTGTTTGCTTATTCCTCTTCGTCGCGCCGCAGACGGGTAATGTTGTTGATGGGCACCACTTCGGCAGCCGGTTTCTCGTCGGCATAGTAGGGCTTTTCCACCGGGATGCCGGCGGCATCGGCCAGTTCGCGCTCGCGCGCCGAGATCAGGCCCAGGCAGGCACGGATGTCCTGGATGGTCTGATCGGACAGGGGATGCTTCATCGCCTTGCTCGGCGGCGTGGTGTCCTTGATGATCTGCGCCAGGACCTTGCGCATCACCATCATGATCTCGCGTTCTTTGCGATTGTCGTCGTTCATGCCGTAATCTCCGGAGATTCGATGCCGCTAGCATAGAGGAAACGGCCGCTCATTGACCACGCCCACCACCGGGTGGCCGGCAGGTGCGGCACCAAGAAACCTCTCGATCTCCCGTCGTGGGGCGGAGAACAAAGCCGTTTTTAGTCGCTGAATACGTTCTCCACGTTGTAGCCCTCGTGCTCGAGGATGCGGCGCAGGCGCTTGAGCGCATCCATCTGGATCTGTCGCACCCGCTCACGGGTCACGCCCAGTTCCTTCGCCACCTGTTCGAGCGTGGCATTCTCGTAGCCATGCAGGCCGAAGCGGCGCTCGACCACCTCGCGCTGCTTGTCATTGAGCCTGGCCAGCCATTCGTCGAGGTGGGTATTGATATCGTCGGCCTGGAGCCAGGCGGTGGGATCGGAGGCCTTCTCGTCGGCGATGGTATCGAGCAGCGGCTTGTCTGCATCCTTGCCGTAAGGGGTGTCCACCGAGGTCGTGCGCTCGTTCAGCCCGAGCAGGCGCTTCACGTCCTCGATCGGCTTGTCGAGCAGGTCCGCGATCTCCTCGGCGGTGGGTTCGTGATCCAGGCTCTGCGCCAGTTGCCGCGCCGCGCGCATGTAGGCATTGATCTCCTTGACCACATGGATGGGCAGGCGGATGGTGCGCGTCTGGTTCATGATGGCACGCTCGATGGTCTGGCGTATCCACCAGGTGGCGTAGGTGGAGAAGCGGAAGCCACGCTCGGGATCGAACTTCTCGACCGCGCGAATCAGGCCGAGATTGCCCTCCTCGATCAGATCCAGCAGGGCCAGGCCGCGATTCATGTAGCGCCGGGCAATCTTGACCACCAGGCGCAGATTGCATTCGATCATCTTGCGCCGTGCCGCCTCGTCGCCCTTTTGCGCCAGCCGCGAGTAATAGACCTCTTCTTCGGCGGTCAGCAGCTTGGATGCACCGATCTCGTTGAGATAGAGCCGCGTGGCGTCGAGCTGGCTGTCGGGCACCACTCCGGCTTCGAAGGCCTTGCTGGCCTCCTCGTCGAGCACCACGGGAGGGGGCACGATCGGACCGGCGACCTCCTCGGTTGCCACCTCGGCGGCGAGGACCGGATCGTCCACGAGAGATTCATCGGCCTTGGGGGGCTTGGCGGCTTTCTTCCGTGGCATCCTCGTACACCTCCAGTCGGTGGTTCATCGATGCGGCAGGAGCTTCAGCGGGTCGACCGGCTTGCCATCTCTCCTGATTTCAAAATGCAGCAGGGGACGCCCATCGTTCGCCCTGCCCATTTCCGCGATCTTCTGTCCTTTGGTTACGCGCTGGCCCTGTCTGACCAGCAGCTTTCTGTTGTGCCCGTAGGCACTCAGGTAGTTGTCGTTATGCTTGATGATGATAAGCCGACCGTAACCGATCAGTCCACTGCCGCTGTAAACCACCTTGCCTCCTTCGGTAGCAAGCACCGGTTGTCCCTCGCGGCCCGCGATCTTGATGCCCTTGCGCAGGGGGTCGCCGGCCTTCCAGGTGGCCACCAGCCGCCCCTTGGCCGGCCAGCGCCAATGCAAGCTCGCAGAAGTCTGGCGTGCAGACCTGGCCGTCGTACCCGCGTGGGGCGTGGTGGAGCGGGAAGACCTTGCCGTCGTCCTCGACCGCGACATGGCAGGTGCCGTGCGCCTGGCGCGAGCAACCTGCGGCGAGGCCTTGCCATGCGGCTTGACCCGGGGGCGCAACCGGATCAACTGTCCCGGGTAGATCACATAGGGTGGCCGGATGCCGTTCCAGCGTGCGAGCGCACGATAATCCTGGTTGGCACGCCAGGCGATGGAATAAAGGGTATCGCCATGGCGAACCCGATACTGACTGGCCTTGCCGAGCTTGCGGGGCTTGCGGGGCGCAGCCGTGGAGGGGGCGGGCACGGGAGGATGTGCACGGGGGGGAGGCGGCGTGACCCCCCGTGATTCCATCGGCGCCCGCCAGCGTGAGGAACAGCCATTCAACAACAGGGCCGAGACCGCCAGGAGCAATATCCATTGCATTGCTGCTGTGGTCCGCTTCGGCATCTGGAATCTCTGCCCGCTTGTGCGCTCAATATCTCGCTACCACCACTATGATGACCACCGCCAATAGCGTCAACCAACCGATCCAGTCCACCCAGCGGCGCAGACGCTGCTCCATGGCCTCACCGCCCCAGGCCATGAGCTGGGCAACCAGCAGGAAGCGCGCCCCCCGCCCGATGAAGGAAGCAAGCACGAAAGGCAGAAAGGGCATGCTCACGACCCCGGCGGTGATGGTGAACACCTTGTAGGGGATGGGCGAGAAGCCGGCCACGAAGATGGCCCAGAAGCCCCATGCGTCGAACCAGGAACGGGCCTGCTGATAGGCACCCCAGTAACCCCAGTCGTGCAAGAAGGGCGCGATGGCATCGAAGGCCAGCCGGCCGATCAGGTAACCCAGTGCGCCACCGGCCACCGAGGCCAGGGTGGTGAGCAGTGCCAGACGCCAGGCGCGTTGCGGGCGCGCCATGCTCATGGGGGCGAGCATCACATCGGGCGGCACCGGGAAGAAGGATGACTCGGCGAAGCTGAGGCCCGCCAAGTACCAGCCGGCACGCGGATGGCGCGCCCAGCACATGACCTTGTCGTAGAGTATGGTGAACAGTTTCATGGGTTCAGCTCGTCCCTCCCAGCAGGGGTACGAAACTCACCCGCTCGAGAATCTTCTTGTCGTGCCCGCTGGCGGTCCGCCGCACCCGTACCAGCACCTGCTCGCGCCCGCTGCCGATCGGCAGCACCATGCAGCCACCGGGGCGCAGCTGCTCGACCAGGGCCAGCGGAATACCGGGTGGCGCGGCGGTCACGATGATACCGTCGAAAGGCGCATAGTGTGGCCAGCCCATGCTGCCATCGGCATACTTGGTGCGCACGTTCAGCAGGTTGAGGCGGTGAAAGCGCTGGCGCGCCGTCTTCAGCAGGCCCTCGATACGCTCCACCGTGTAGACCCGGCGCACCAGCGGCGCCAGTACCGCCGTCTGGTAGCCGGAGCCCGTACCAACCTCCAGCACGTTCTCGAGCTTGCCACACCCGAGCAGGGCCTCGGTCATGCGCGCCACGATGTAGGGCTGCGAGATGGTCTGGTTGTGCCCGATGGGCAGCGCGGTGTTCTCGTAGGCACGCGAAGCCAATGCCTCGTCCACGAACAGGTGCCGCGGCGTCTCCAGGATGCGTTGCAGCACGCGCTCGTCCCGTACCCCCTGGGCACGAATCTGCTCGACCAGGCGCTCACGGGTGCGGCGCGAGGTCATGCCGATACCCTGCAGCGCTGTCATGTCCCCAGCCACTCCCCCAGTACCGGCACTGCCGCATGCCGGGTCAGATCCACCTGCAAGGGCGTGACCGAGACATAGCCGTTGCGCACGGCATGGAAATCGGTACCCTCGCCTGCGTCCGCCTCGGGGCCGGCCGCTCCCACCCAGTAGATGGGGCGGCCACGCGGGTCCTGGGCACGCACCACCGGCTCGGCCTTGTGGCGGTGACCCAACCGGGTGGCGCGAAAGCCCTTCAACTGCTCCCAGGGCAGGTCGGGCACATTGACGTTGAGGATCAGCTGGTCGCCGGGCGAGCCCTCGCGGCGCAGCTTCTCGACCAGCATCACCGCCACCCGGGCAGCGGTCTCGTAGTGCCGCGGCTCGTGCGTGCCCATGGAGATGGCGATCGCCGGGTAGCCCAGGAAACGGCCCTCGGTGGCCGCGGCCACGGTACCGGAGTAGATCACGTCGTCACCCATGTTCGGTCCCGAGTTGATCCCCGAGACCACCATGTCGGGCTCCACCTCGAGCAGGCCGGTGATCGCCAGGTGCACACAATCGGTCGGTGTTCCCGCGACACTCACAAAGCCGTTCTCGGCACGACGCGCACGGATCGGCAGCTCCAGGGTGAGCGAATTGCTCGCCCCGCTGCGGTCACGCTCGGGCGCCACCACATCGATCTCGGCAAGCGGCGCCAGCGCCTCGGCCAACACCTTCAGGCCCGGCGCCAGGTAACCGTCATCATTGCTGAGCAGGATTCGCATGCCTTACGTCATACCACGGCGGAGTAGGCACAACTATACGGCATCCTCCAGCCCATCTCACCCCGCCCGGAGACCGGCTCCACCCATGTGCCGGCCACGGAAATCTGCGCTTGATCCGGCCGCCCTTTCCCGGTCCAATCGGGGGATGGCAAAGAAACCCGACATCCCCGAGGAAGAGCGCGCCCTGTTCCGCGAGGCAATGGCCGGCGTGCGTCCGCAACACGCCGACCGGGTGGAGCCCTTCCGACCGCGTCGCGCACCGCGCCCCCTGCAACACCCCGACGAACAGCGCGAGCAGGCGCTGGCCGACCTCTCCATCGAAACCCCGGAGTTCTTCGAGTTCCGCCGTCCCGGCATCCAGCTCCGCCTGTTCCAGGATCTGCAACGCGGTCTGATCCCGCCGGAGGAGAGTCTGGACCTGCACGGCATGCGTGTCAGCGAGGCGCGTAGAGCCTTCAGCCGCTTCCTCGGCGCCAGCCTGCGCCGAGGCCTGCGCTGCGTGCGCATCGTGCACGGCAAAGGGCGCAATTCACCCGACAGTCAGCCGGTGCTCAAGCAGAAGACCTACCAGTGGCTGTTGCAGAGCGAGGCAGTGCTGGCCTTCG
Organism: uncultured Sedimenticola sp.; assembly: GCA_964394235.1. GTDB lineage: Bacteria > Pseudomonadota > Gammaproteobacteria > Chromatiales > Chromatiaceae > MONJU. The sequence goes on from CAYMWJ010000007.1 coordinate 31,919, forward strand.
TCTCGGCACCGCGCTGGGACGGTGGCAGTGGCGCCACCTACGCGCTGCTCTCGCGCAAGGCCGGGCGTCGCTGAGCCCGGCCCTCAGACCACCATCAACGCCATCACCTCGTCCACGCTGGTCTGCTCGAAGCGCTCCTGGTCGGCGCAGATCGCCAGCAGGCGCTCAGCATGCTTGGGCGACAGCCGACCGCGCACATAGCGTTCGAACTTCTCCACCAGCAGCGGGATGCCCTCGGCGCGGCGCCGGCGATGGCCGACCGGGTAGTCCACCACTACCTTGTCGGTGGCACTGCCGTCGCGGAAGAACACCTGCACCGCATTGCCGATGGCACGCTTGTCGGGCTCCAGATATTCGCGGGTGAAGCGCGGGTCTTCCACCACCTCCATGCGTTCGCGCAGGGCGTCGATGCGCGGGTCGGCGGCCACCGCGTCTTCATAGTCCTCGGCAGTGAGGCGGCCGAAGATCAGGGGCACGGCCACCATGTACTGCAGGCAATGGTCGCGGTCGGCCGGGTTGTCCAGCGGACCGGTCTTGTTGATGATGCGGTCGGCCGACTCCTGGGTCTCGATGACGATGCGCTCGATCTGGTCGAGCCGGTCACGCACCTGCGGGTGCAGCGCCAGTGCCGCCTCTACCGCGGTCTGTGCATGGAACTCGGCCGGGAAGCTGATCTTGAACAGGATGTTCTCCATCACGTAGGTGCCATAGGGCTGGCTGAAGCGCAGTTCCTGTCCCTCGAACAGCACATCCTGGAAGCCCCAGGTCGGGGCAGTGATCGCCGAGGGATAGCCCATCTCGCCACGCTCGGCCAGCAGGGCCAGGAACAGGCCGCGCGCCGAGGCGTCGCCCGCCGCCCAGGACTTGCGCGAACCGGTATTCGGCGCATGCCGATAGGTACGCAGCGCCGAGCCATCGATCCAGGCGTGCGAGACCGCGTTGCGGATCTCCTCGCGCGAGCAGCCCAGCATGCGCGCGGCCACTGCGGTGGAGGCGATGCGCACCAGCATCACGTGGTCCAGACCCACACGGTTGAAGCTGTTTTCCAGCGCGATCACCCCCTGGATCTCGTGCGCCTGGATCATGGCTTCGATCACCTCGCGCAGGGTGAGCGAGGGTTCGCCGCGTGCCAGGCGGCGGCGCGAGAGCCAGTCGGCGAGCGCGAGGATGGCGCCGAGATTGTCCGAGGGATGGCCCCACTCGGCCGCCAGCCAGGTGTCGTTGTAGTCCAGCCAGCGCACCATGGCACCGATGTTCCAGGCGGCGCGCACCGGGTCCAGCTCGTAGGAGGTGCCGGGCACGCGCGCACCGCCGGGCAACAGGGCGCCAGGCACTACCGGGCCGAGCAGCTTGGTGCAGGCCGGGTAGTTCAGGGCATACAGGCCACAGCCGATGGTATCCATCCAGCAGTAGCGGGCGGTCTGCATGGCCTCTTCGGAACGGGTGACATCGTAGTCGAGCACATAGTCGGCGATGTCGCGGATCACGGCATCGAATTCGGGACGCGCAGCGTCCAGCACGGCAGCCTTGGACATAACAACTCCTGTCAAATGATCAGCGTTGGGCCAGGGGCACGAAGGTGCGGTTCTCGGGCCCGGTGTAGTGTGCCGAGGGACGGATGATCTTGCCGTCCTCGCGCTGCTCGATGACGTGCGCGCCCCAACCGGCGACGCGCGCGATCACGAACAGCGGGGTGAACAGGTCGGTGGGGACGCGCATCTGCCCGTAGGACACCGCCGAGAACCAGTCGAGGTTGGGGAACATGTGCTTGAGTTCCCACATCACCGCCTCCAGACGCTCGGCGATAAGGTAACGGGTGAGATCGCTGTTCTCTTCCGACAGCTCGCGTGCCACCGCCTTGATGATGTCGTTGCGCGGGTCACCCACGGTGTAGACCGGGTGACCGAAGCCGATGACGATCTCGCGCCGCGCCACACGCTCGCGGATATCGGCCTCGGCCTCGTCGGCATCCCGGTAGCGCGCCTGGATGCGATGCGCCTCCTCGTTGGCCCCGCCGTGCTTGGGCCCGCGCAGGGCGCCGATGGCCCCGGTGATGGCCGAATACAGATCGGACCCGGTGCCGGCGATGACCCGTGCGGTGAAGGTCGAGGCATTGAACTCGTGCTCGGCATACAGGATCAGCGAGGTATGCATGGCGCGCACCCAGGAGGCACGCGGTGCCTCGCCGTGCAGCAGGTGCAGGAAGTGCGCACCGATGCTCTCGTCGTCGGTCTCGACCTCGATGCGCCGCCCGTGCTGCGCGAAGTGATACCAGTACAGCAGCATGGAAGGAAAGGCCGCCATCAGGCGATCGATCAGATCACGTGCCTCCGCCGCGGGCTGGGCAGGCGCCTCGGGCAACAGCGAGCCGAGCACCGAGCAACCGGTGCGCAGCACGTCCATCGGATGCGCCGCCGGCGGCAGGGCCTCGAGCGCCTGGCGCAGTGCCGGCGGCAGGCCGCGCAGGGCGCGCAGCTTCGCCTTGTAGGCCGCCAGCGTGGCGGCATCGGGTAACTCGCCGTGGATCAGCAGATAGGCCACCTCCTCGAACTCGCAGGCGGCGGCCAGATCGCGGATGTCGTAGCCGCGATAGTGCAGATCGTTGCCACTGCGCCCCACCGTACAGATGGCAGTATTGCCGGCCACGGTGCCGGACAGGGCGACGGATTTCTTGGCACGGGGAAGTGTCTGTGCATTCATGATGTCGGCTCCTGCGGTTGCGCCGCCTCGGCGGCGAACAGCTCATCGAGCTTGCGCTCATAGTCGTGATAACCGAGAAAGGCGTACAACTCCTCACGGGTCTGCATGCTGTCGAGCACCGCGCGCTGGGTGCCCTGCTCGCGCAGCACCCGGTAGACGCGCAACGCCGCGGCGTTGGCGGCACGGAAGGCCGATAGCGGGTAGAGCGCGATATGTACGCCGGCCGAGGCCAGCTCCTCCACGGTGAACAGCGGCGTGGCACCGAACTCGGTGATGTTCGCCAGCACCGGCACGCCCACCGCCTCGACGAACTCGCGGTACTGTTCGAGCGTGGTCATGGCCTCGGGGAAGATCATGTCGGCCCCGGCCTCGACACAGGCCACCGCGCGCTCGATGGCCGAGTCCATGCCCTCCACTGCCAGCGCGTCGGTGCGCGCCATCACCACGAACTCGGGGTCGGTGCGCGCATCGACCGCTGCCTTGATGCGATCGACCATCTCCTGCATGGGCACGATGGCCTTGTTCGGGCGGTGACCGCAGCGCTTCTGCGCCACCTGGTCCTCGATGTGCATGGCCGCCGCACCGCACTTGATCAGCGAACGCACGGTGCGCGCGATGTTGAAGGCCCCGCCCCAGCCGGTGTCCGCGTCCACCAGCACCGGCAGTTCGCTCACGTCGGTGATGCGCCGCAGGTCGGTGAGCACGTCCTCGAGCGTGGTGATGCCCAGATCCGGAATGCCGCAGGAGCCCGCAGCCACACCACCACCCGAGAGATACAGCGCACGAAAGCCAGAGGCTTCCGCCAGGCGGGCATGATAGGCATTGATCGCCCCCACGCATTGCAGGGGCCTTTCCTGTTCGATGGCCTGGCGGAAGCGCCGGCCGGGAGAATCACATGTCATGATGTCTTTTCACCTGTTTTCATTCGCTATCGCGTCGATCCGCCACGGCGCATCGTCCCTGCCCGAGCATGCGCTCCACGTTCTCGCGCGAGGCGCGGATGTGGGCGCGCATCAGCAGCTCGGCCATTTCGCCATCGCCACGCTCGATGGCATCGACGATGCCCCGGTGCTCGTTCAGTGCCGCCGGTCCGCGCTGGCTGCGCATGCCGTACTGGCAGCGGTACATGCGCACCTGGTAGTAAAGGTCGTTGCACAGCAGCTTGATCAGGTAGGCATTGCCGCTGCCCAGGATGACCCGGTAGTGGAAATCCACATCGCCCGGCGCCTGGAAATAGGCATGTCCCGCGTCCTCGCGGATCTGCTGCTCGTGGGCGTCGAGTGTCTCGCGCAGCTGTGCCACCGCCTGCCGGTCCATGCGTGCCGCGGCCTGGCGCGCGGCGGTGCCCTCCAGCGCCTCGCGCACATGGAAGATATCGATCAGGCGCGCGCGGCTCAGCTCGACCACCCGCGCCCCCACGTTGGGCCGGCGTTCGATCAGCCCCATGGCGGCCAGTTGACCGATGGCCTCGCGCAACGGCCCGCGACTGATGCCGAAGCGCGCCGCCAGCTCGGCCTCGCTGATCTTGCTGCCCGGCGCGATGGCACCCTCGACGATGGCCTCACGCAACTCGCAGAAGATGCGCTGCGACAGGGTGACCGCGGACTCGGCGCAGACACTCATTCGCCGCTTCCCGCATACCCCAGGCTGCGCAGCGCCTCGGTGATCTCGTCGAGGATGGCCGGGTCGTCGATGGTCGCCGGCATGCGCCACTCGACGCCGTCGGCGATCTTCGCCATGGTGCCGCGCAGGATCTTGCCCGAGCGCGTCTTGGGCAGGCGCGCGACCACGGCCACCTGCTTGAAGGCGGCCACCGGGCCGATGCGCTCGCGCACCAGTGCAACCAGCTCGGCGCACAGTGCCTCGCCCGCCTTCTGCGCCCCGGCCTTGAGCACCACCAGGCCCAGCGGCAACTGCCCCTTGAGCGCGTCGGCCACACCGATCACCGCGCACTCGGCCACGTCAGGATGGCTGGCCAGCACCTCCTCCATGGCGCCGGTGGACAAACGATGCCCGGCGACATTGATGACATCGTCGGTGCGGCTCATGATCCACAGATAGCCGTCCTCATCACGGTAGCCCGCATCGCCGGTGAGATAGCAGCCGGGATAGCGCGCCAGGTAGCTCTCGATGAAACGCTGATCGTTGCGCCACAGGGTGGGCAGACAGGAAGGCGGCAGCGGCAGGCGGATGACGATGTTGCCCATCTCTCCGGCCGGCAGCTCTTCGCCCTGCTCATCGAGGATGCGCACGTCGTAGCCGGGCATGGGCACACTCGGCGAACCGGGCTTGACCGGCAGCACCTCGATACCCAAGGGGTTGGCAGCGATGGCCCAGCCGGTCTCGGTCTGCCACCAATGGTCGATCACCGGCTTGCCCAGCTTTTCCTGTGCCCAACCCAGGGTGTCGGGATCGCAGCGTTCGCCCGCGAGGAACAGGGCGCGCATGCACGAGAGATCGTATTGCGCCAGGTACTCGCCCTCGGGGTCTTCCTTCTTGATCGCACGAAACGCGGTGGGGGCGGTGAACAGCACCTTCACCCCGTATTCCGAGATCACCCGCCAGAAGGCGCCGGGGTCGGGCGTGCCCACCGGCTTGCCTTCGTACATCACGGTGGTACAGCCGGCCAGCAGCGGACCGTAGACGATGTAGCTGTGACCGACTACCCAGCCCACATCCGAGGCAGCCCAGAACACGTCGCCGGCGCGCACGTCGTAGATGTTGTGCATCGACCACAACATGGCCACCGCATGCCCACCGTTGTCGCGCACCACGCCCTTGGGCTGACCCGTGGTGCCCGAGGTGTAGAGGATATAGAGTGGGTCGGTGGCCGCCACCGGCACGCAGTCGGCCGGCTCGGCCGTGGCCATCGCCTGCGCCCAATCGATATCGCGGCCGCCGATCATGCCGGCCTGCTGCTGCGGGCGTTGCAGGATGACGCAATGCTCGGGCTTGTGCGACACGCTGGCGATCGCCTCGTCGAGCAAGGGCTTGTATTCGACGATGCGGTTCGGCTCGATGCCGCAGGAGGCGCTGACGATCACCTTCGGCTCGGCGTCCTCGATACGGGTCGCCAGCTCGCGTGCCGCGAAGCCGCCGAATACCACCGAGTGAATGGCCCCCAGGCGCGCGCTGGCCAACATGGCAATGGCCGCCTCGGGTACCATGGGCATGTAGATCAGTACCCGGTCGCCCTTCTCCACCCCCAGCCCGCGCAGCACCCCGGCGAAGCGCGCCACTTCGTCACGCAGTTGCGCATAGGTATAGCGGCGCTGGCTCCCGGTCACCGGCGAATCCCAGATCAGCGCGTCCTGCTCACCACGCCCGGCGGCCACGTGCCGATCCAGGGCGTTGTGGCAGGTATTGAACTCGCCGCCGACGAACCAGCGCGGCACCGGCTGCGCCGTGCGATCGAGCACCTGCTCCCACGGCTTGTGCCATTCCAGCGCCTGTGCCGCCTCGCCCCAGAACCCCTCGGGGTCATGCAACGAACGTTCGTAGATCTCCTGGTAGCGGTCCATGTCTCCCCCTTGCCATGGCTGCATTGACGTTATTGGGCCGAGGACTCTCTCAACCAGCACTGGTCCCCAGCACCACCCATCGAGGGCGGTCGGGCACCCCGTACCGGGCTTTACCAGCCTTGCCCTCCCGCCCCCTCACAAGGGTGAAGGAAGGTGATCGGAGCCTCGATTGTCGACAATATAGCGCATGAGTTGCCCTGTACAATCAAAATCTGGATTTGAAAGCTCAATATTGTCGACAATCAGTCGGCGGGAGTCAGGCACCGCAGACGCTCCACCAGGGCATGGAGCCGCGCATCGGCAGGGCGTTCATCGAGCAGCAGCCAGCGCTGGAGCTGGGGATCTTCTTCACCGAGCAGGCGCCGGAAGGCCGCCTGCTCCGCGGCAGCCGCAGTGGCATAGTGACGTTCCAGGTAGGTCAGCAGGATCTCGTCGAGTTCGAGCATGCCGCGCCGGCATTGCCAGCGCAGGCGCGCCAGTTCCGGCTCAGATGGCATTTCCGAGCATCAGTTGCTTGATATGCCCGATGGCGCGGGTGGGATTCAGGCCCTTGGGGCAGACCTCGACGCAGTTCATGATGGTGTGGCAGCGGAACAGCCGGTAGGGACCTTCAAGCGCGTCGAGACGTTCCTCGGTGGCCTGGTCGCGGCTGTCGGCGAGAAAACGCCAGGCAGTGAGCAGGGCCTGTGGCCCGTGGAACTTGTCGGGATTCCACCAGAAGGACGGGCAGGCCGTGGAGCAGCAACCGCAGAGGATACATTCGTACAGACCGTCGAGACGTGCGCGCTCGGCCGGGCTTTGACGAATCTCCTGCTCGGGCATGGGGTCCTTGCGCACCAACCAGGGCGTGACCGCGCGGTACTGCGCATAGAACTGGCTCATGTCCACCACCAGGTCGCGCACGATAGGCCGTCCCGGCAGCGGCCGGACGGTCACCGGCGCCTTGAGGTCGGCAACCGCAGTGATGCAAGCCAGGCGGTTGCTGCCATTGACGTTTACCGCATCCGAGCCGCACACCCCCTCGCCGCAGGAATGACGAAAGGCAAAGGACTCGTCCTGACGCTTGATCTCGAGCAAGGCGTCACGCAGCATCATGCCGCGCCAGGTTTCCACCTCGAAGGACTGCAGATGCGGCGCCTCGTCGGACTCCGGGTTGTAGCGCGAGACCAGAAATTGCACGGTACAGACCCTCTTCAGTACACCCTTTCCTTCGGCGGGAAGCTCTCGACGGTCAGCGGCCGGGTGTGTACCGGCTTGTAATCGAGACGATCGCCCTCGCGGAAGTACAGGGTATGTTTCATCCAGTTCACATCGTCACGCTCGGGATAATCGGGCCGCGAGTGCGCGCCACGGCTCTCGCGCCGCGCCAGCGCCGAGACCGCGATCGCCATGCCGCAGTCGACCAGGTTCTCCAGCTCCAGTGCCTCGATACGCGCGGTGTTGAAGATTCGCGAATGATCACGCAGACACACGGCGTCGAGTTCCTCGCGCAGTGCGCGCAGCTGTTCCAGTCCTTCGCTCATGATCTCCTCGGTGCGGAAGACTCCGGCATGATCCTCCATTGCCTTGCGGAAAGCATCGCGCAGTTCACGCACCGTGGGCCCGTCGCCCTTGCGATCCCAGCGGTTCAGGCGCGCCATGGCCTGCTCCACGCTGGCCTCGTCGAGCGGCCGGTGATGACGGCCCAGCTGCTCGCGCAGATCCAGGCCGGCGGCACGCCCGAACACCAGGATGTCGAGCAGGGAATTACCGCCCAGGCGGTTGGCGCCATGCACCGAGACACAGGCGCACTCGCCCGCGGCATACAGACCGGGAACGACCTCCTCTCCGGTCCCGTGCGGCACCAGCACCCGCCCGAAGCGGTCGGTGGGGATGCCGCCCATGGCATAGTGCGCGGTCGGGAATACCGGCAGCGGTTCCTTCGCCGCATCCACCCCGGCGAAGATGCGCCCGGTCTCGCGGATGCCGGGCAGGCGCTGGCTGATGATCTCCTCACCCAGGTGATCCAGCTTGAGCAACACGTGATCACCATTGGGACCGCAGCCACGCCCCTCCTTGACCTCGGTGACGATGGCGCGCGAGACCACGTCGCGGCTGGCCAGGTCCTTGGCGTTGGGGGCGTAGCGCTCCATGAAGCGTTCGCCGTCCTTGTTGATCAGGTAACCGCCCTCCCCGCGCACCCCTTCGGTGATGAGCATGCCCTTGCCGGCGATACCGGTGGGATGGAACTGGAAGAACTCCATGTCCATCAGCGGAATGCCGGCGCGCAACGCCATCGCCATACCGTCGCCGGTATTGATGTGGGCATTGGAGGTGGTACGGAACACCTGCCCGCAACCGCCGGTGGCCAGCACCGTGGCCTTGGCCTCGATCAACAGCGGCTCGCCGTTCTCGATCTCCAGCACCAGGGCGCCGAGGATGGCGCCCTCGTCGTCGCGGATCAGATCGATGGCAAAGTATTCGTCGAAGAAATGGGTGCGCGCGCGCAGGTTCTGCTGGTACAGGGTGTGCAGGATGGCATGCCCGGTGCGGTCGGCCGCGGCACAGGTACGCGCCGCCTGGGGACCACCGAAGTTCTGACTCTGCCCGCCGAAGGCGCGCTGGTAGATCTTGCCGTTGTCCAGGCGCGAGAACGGCACCCCGGCGTGTTCCAACTCGTACACCGTGGGAATGGCCTCGCGACACATGTACTCGATGGCGTCCTGGTCGCCGAGCCAGTCCGAACCCTTCACGGTGTCGAACATGTGCCAGTGCCAGTTGTCGGGCAACACATTGGCCAGCGCCGCGTTCACCCCACCCTGCGCGGCCACGGTATGCGAGCGGGTGGGGAACACCTTGGAGACCACGGCGACCCGAAAATCCGAATCCGCCAGTTGCAGGGCGGCATTCAGACCGGCGCCCCCGGCACCGATGATCAGGGCATCGAAACGTCTGCGTGCCAGAGTCATTCAGTGCAACCTCGCGAGTAGCAACGCCTGCGCGGCCCACAACCCACAGGCCACCAGCCCGAGGCCGACCAGCGCCAGCAGGGAGATACGCAGGGCCAACGGGCGCACATAGTCGATCAACACGTCACGCACACCTATCCAGGCATGCAGCAGCATGGCCAGCACATACAGCAAGGTGGCCACCGACATCAGCGGTTGTGCAAACAGGTCGCGCCATTGCCGCCAGTCGTCATGACCACCCGCCAGCATCAGCACCAGCAGGTACAGGGTGAACAGGCCGAGGTAGATGGCCGTGATGCGTTGCAGCACCCAGGCGCGCAGACCCGACGCGGTACGACTCATAACAGCCCCCATGCAAGCAACAACGCAAACAGCGGCGCGAGCAGCAACACCAGCCAGGCGGTGATCCGCGCCATGCGCTTGTCCACGCCAAGATCCACATCGATCAGCAGGTAACGCAGGCCAGCCAGCAAATGATGCAACACCGACCACAACAGGCCGAACAACAGCACCATGCCCAGTGGGCCGTGCATCCAGTCGGCGATCTGCCGGTACTCGGCCTCGCTGCGCAAGGAACGATCGAGCAGATAGATCATGAAAGGCACCGCCAGGAACATCAGCACCCCGGTGATGCGGTGCACGATGGACATCACCCCGCCGACGGGGAGACGGATCCGCAACAGGTTCAGATGAACGGGCCGTTCCCCGGCATCCTTGAGTGGCATGTTCGTGGTCCGCATGGTTGATGAGGGTGACGCGATATCCGCCACCTACCTTAGCACCTGCGGGCGGTGACAGGGACTGCCTGCAAGCATGATTTGTTTCAATCCAATGCTAGACCGGATGCGACGCAATGGAACCCGGGACGACCATTCGCCGGATACACTCGCCCTGATCGGGTGTTCCCCCGCGAACCGGCAAACTGCCTGCCCCCCAGGCGCGTTCATTCGGCCCGAGGACGGACCTCCCACAGGGCAGGACCCGCGCCCCCGCCGCGAATATTCGACCGACTACAGGCCACTCAGCTCGCGCAGGTGACGAAACAATTTGCGTGCCGCCCCCGCGGGCTTGCCGGTGTCGCGCTCACGGCGCGCATCGCGAATCAATTGCCGAAGCTGCTGACGGTCAAGCCCCGGCCACTCGGCCGCTGCCTCACCGATCAGCGCATCCCCCTCGGCGATCAGGCGGTCGCGCCAGCGCTCCAGGCGGTGAAAGGCCCGGTTGACCTCGACCTGCTGCGACTGCCGGTCTTCCAGGTAGATCCGCAGGTTGTCGAAGTCCTCCTCGGCCAATTGCTTGAGGCAGTACTTGAGCTGGCGCTTGCGCGCGCCCGAGGGGCGAATGGCGCGGACCTTGGCGATTTCGGCGATGGCGCCTTCGTCCAGGCCCAGGCGTGCCAACTCGTGGTCGTTCAGCCGAGTGGCCCGTTCGAGCAGCTCGGCGCGCGCGGCGATCTCGCGCTTGAGCGCGGTCTTGTTGGGGCGCTGCCCCCGTTCACGTGGCGGATTTTCCTCGGTCATACCGGCTCCAGGTGTTCGATGAGCAGTTGCAGGCTCTCGCGCCCGCGCCATTCGTTGATGTCCAGGCGATAGGCGAGACGCACGCGCGGCGGCAGTTCGGGGTGACGCGCCACGGCGCGGAAGGCGATACCGTCGAGCACCTGATCGCCGCCCTCGGGACGCAGCACCAACTTCCAGTGTTGCTCGCCGACGATGCGCGAGGAGAGGATCTCGAAACAGCCGTCGAACAGCGGCTCGGGAAAGGCCTGCCCCCAGGGACCGCCGGCAGCGATCTGCCGTGCCGTCTCCAGATTCAGCGCCTCCGGCGCCACCTCGCCGTCCGAGGCGATCAGCGGCTGCAGATCCTCGGGCGCGAGCCTGTCGCGCACCACCGCGTCGAAAGCCCGCGCAAAGGCGGCGAAATGCTCACGACGCAGGCTCAGCCCCGCGGCCATGGCATGCCCGCCGAACTTCTCCAACAGCCCCGGGTGCCGCGCCGCCACCGCGTCCAGTGCGTCGCGGATGTGCAGACCGGGGATGGAGCGCGCCGAGCCCTTGAGCCACTCCCCGTCGGCCGCCGCAAAGGCGATCACCGGCCGGTGACAACGTTCCTTGATACGCGAGGCGAGGATACCGATCACCCCCTGGTGCCAGTCCTCGCGGAACAGGCACAGGCCCCAGTCGAGTTCGCCCTCGGGCCGCCACTCGGCCAGCATGGCCTCGGCCTGGCGCTGCATACCCTGCTCGATCTGACGGCGCTCGCGGTTGAGACGGTCCAGCTCCTGCGCCAGCGGCCGGGCGGCCTCGAGCGAGTCGGCCAGCAGGCAGGCGATGCCGCGTGACATGTCATCCAGCCGGCCGGCGGCGTTGAGCCGCGGCCCCACTGCAAAGCCCATGTCCGCGGCACGCACCCGCCGGTGGTCACGCCCGGCGGCCTCCAGCAGGGCCAGGATGCCCGGCCGGCAATCGCCCGCGCGGATGCGCGCCAGGCCCTGGTGCACGAGAATGCGATTGTTATGATCCAGAGGCACCACGTCGGCCACCGTCCCCAGGGCCACCAGGTCGAGGAACTGCGCCATGTTCGGCGGCTCGATGCCGCGCCGTGCAAACCAGTCCCGGCGATGCAGCTCGGCGCGCAGGGCCAGCAGCACGTAGAAGATCACCCCCACCCCGGCGATGGCTCCGGAGGGGAAGTCGTTGCCGGGCGCGTTGGGGTTCACGATCACCGCCGCCTCCGGCAGGCGCTCGCCCGGCAGGTGATGGTCGGTGACGATCACAGGGATGCCAGCGGCATTCGCCGCGGCCACGCCATCGAGACTGGAGATGCCGTTGTCCACGGTGATCAGCAGGTCGGGCGCGCACTCGCGCGCCAGGGCCACGATCTCGGGCGTCAGGCCATAGCCGTACTCGAAGCGGTTGGGCACCAGGTAGTCGATGTCGGCATGGCCCATGGCGCGCACCGCCAGCAGGCTCAGGGCGCAACTGGTGGCACCATCGGCATCGAAGTCCCCTACCACCAGCAGGCGACCGCCAGCCTCCATGACATCGGCGATGCGCGCCGCTGCACGGTCTGCACCGGTCATGCGCCCCGGTGGGATCAGGGCCGAGAGGGAGCGCTCCAGTTGCCGCGCCTCGCGTAGCCCGCGCGCGGCGTAGATGCGCCGCAACACCTCGGGCAGATCGGCGGGCAGATCGACGCCATCCAGCGACACCGGACGGCGTTCGATACAGGGGACAGCGATGTCATCGGGCAGGGAACAGGCGGTCACAGCGATTCACGCGGTTGAAATAGGGCGGAGATAGTACCATTGCCGACATGCCGACGAAGCCGACCGCGTGGCGCCCCCGCGCCGAACCGCCTCCACTGCCCACCGACGAGATCCACGTCTGGCATGCCCGCCTGGCCGACCTGCCCTGCCGCCGCGAGTGGCTGGATGCTGGCGAACGCGCACGCCTCGCTTCGGCCGCACCAACGAGCTGTTTCTGCGCCAGCCGCAGCTTGCTGCGCCACCTGCTCGGACACTATCTCGGCTGCACGCCCCAGGCCGTCCCCATCGTGCTCGAGCCGGGCGGCAAGCCCGCCCTGCGAGCCAACGTGCTGTACTTCAACCTCAGCCATGCCGGCGGCCAGCTGCTGATCGCGGTCGCACGCGATCTGCCGCTCGGCATCGATTGCGAATCACCACGCCCACTGCGCCATACCGAACACATCGCCCGCCGCCTGTTCGATGCCGACGAGCACCGGGCCTGGGAGGCGGGCGGCCGGGATATGGCCCTTTTCTTTCGCCTGTGGACTGCCCTGGAGGCCCGCCAGAAATGCCTGGGCAGCGGCCTGTTCGGGCAACGCCCGGACGGCACGCCACCGGCCTGCCGGACATTCGAGGTCGCGGGCCTGCCCGCCTGCCTGGCCTGGCGGCCAGCAAGTCGCCGGCCACGGGTCCGCTTGTGGCGCTGGAACGGCGAGTTATAATCGCTGCCTTTACTCCACCCGGCGAAACATCATGGACCCGATGCAGATCCTCCTGCTCGCATTGGTGCAGGGCCTGACCGAATTCCTGCCCATCTCGAGTTCCGGCCACCTGATCCTGGCCCCGCGCCTGTTCGGCTTTGCCGACCAGGGCCTGGTGCTGGACGTGGCGGTCCACTTCGGCACGCTGATCGCGGTCGTCGGCTATTTCAGGCGTGATATCTGGCAGATCGCCCGTGGCTGGCTGGTGGCCCTGCCGCCGGGCCGCCCGGCCAACCCCGAGGCACGCCTGGGCTGGGCCATCATCATCGGTGTACTGCCGGTGGTGGTGGTCGGTCTGCTGCTCAAGGACTTCGTCGAGTCGGAGTTGCGCCAGGCATGGATCATCGCCGCCACCACCATCGTCTTCGGCCTGTTGCTGGGCTGGGCCGACTGGCGAGCGCGGCGCGAGCGCGACATCACACGACTGGGCCTCCGCGACGCGCTGCTGATCGGCCTGGCGCAGGTACTGGCACTGGTACCCGGCACCTCACGCTCCGGCATCACCATGACCGCCGGCCTGATGCTGGGTCTGAACCGCGAGGCCGCCGCGCGCTTCTCCTTCCTGCTGTCGATACCGACCATCCTCGGCTCGTCCATCCTGATCCTGCGCGACGTGCTCGCCGCGCCCGAAACAGTGGATCTGACGGTACTGGCCTCGGCCGTGGGACTCTCCGCGCTCACCGCCTGGGCCTGCATCCATTACTTCCTCGCCTTCATCGAGCGCATCGGCATGTGGCCCTTCGTGATCTACCGGCTGCTGCTGGGCGCGGTGATCCTGCTGGTACTGGCCGGCTGATCGGGCCAGGCGGGCGGCACCAACCAGCGCAGCCCGCCGCGTCCGGACCACGCCCCAGCCCAGTCGTCGATGGCCAGATCGATGCACGCCAGCGCGGCGGCAGGAAACCGCAGACACCCGTCCCGACCAGTATCGCGGCCAGCTTGCCCAGTGCCGCTTGGTGGCCGCTGAGCAAGCAAGAGGCATACCTCAGCCGGCGTCACGCCCGGCCAGGCGCAGCCAGGTATCGACCACGGTGTCGGGATTGAGCGAGAGCGACTCGATGCCCTGTGCCACCAGCCACTCGGCCAGGTCGGGATGGTCGGATGGCCCCTGGCCACAGATGCCGATGTACTTGCCCGCCCGGCGCGCCGCCTCGATGGCCATCTCCAGCATCTTCAGCACCGCCGGGTTGCGCTCGTCGAAACCGTCGGCGACCAGCGCCGAGTCACGATCCAGCCCCAGAGTGAGCTGGGTCATGTCGTTGGAGCCGATGGAGAAACCGTCGAAGTGGGCGAGGAAGTCGTCGGCCAGCACCGCGTTCGACGGCAGCTCGCACATCATGATGATCTTCAGCCCGTCCTCGCCGCGCCGCAGGCCGTTGTCGGCGAGCAGGGCGATCACACCCTCGGCTTCCTCGAGCGTACGCACGAAGGGCACCATGATCTGCAGGTTCTTCAGGCCCATGGTGTCGCGCACGTAACGGATGGCTTCGCACTCCATCTCGAAGCAGGGACGGAAACGCTCGCTGAGATAGCGCGAGGCCCCGCGGAAGCCAATCATGGGATTCTCCTCGTGCGGCTCGTAGCGTTCGCCGCCGAGCAGGTTGGCGTACTCGTTGGACTTGAAGTCCGACAGACGCAGGATCACCGGCTGCGGCGCAAAGGCGGCGGCGATGGTGGACACCCCCTCGGCCACGCGCTTGATGAAATACTCGCGCGGCCCACCCCAGGCGGCGATGCGCTCGGCGAGCTGCGCGCGCAGCGTGTCATCGAGCTGTTCGAACTCGAGCAGCGCCTGCGGGTGGATGCCGACCATGTTGTTGACGATGAACTCCAGGCGCGCCAGCCCGACTCCCTGGTTGGGGATCTGCGCAAAGCTGAAGGCACGCTCGGGATTACCCACGTTCATCATGATCTTCACCGGCGCCTCGGGCATCGCATCGAGCTCGACGCGATGCACCTCGAAAGGCAGCTGCCCCTCGTAGACCAGGCCGGTATCCCCCTCGGCACAGGACACGGTGACCTCGGCACCGTCCGGGATGGCGCTGGTGGCGTCCCCGCAACCGACTACCGCGGGCACACCCAGCTCGCGCGCGATGATGGCGGCATGACAGGTACGTCCACCACGGTTGGTCACGATGGCCGCTGCGCGCTTCATGATCGGCTCCCAGTCGGGATCGGTCATGTCGGTAACCAGCACATCGCCTTCCCGCACCTTGTCCATCTCGTCCAGGCTGAGGATGACCCGCGCCGTACCCTGACCGATGCGCGCGCCGATGGAGCGTCCCTCGGCCAGCACCGGGCCGCGCGCCTTCAGCGCGTAACGCTCCAGCAGCCGGCCGCTGTGGCTCTGCACGGTCTCCGGCCGCGCCTGCACGATGTAGAGCTGCCCGTCGAGACCGTCGAGCGCCCACTCGATGTCCATGGGGCGCTGGTAATGCCGTTCGATGGCCATGGCCTGGCGTGCCAGCTCCTGGACCTGGGCATCGTCGATGCAGAAACGGTTGCGCTCGGCCTCGGGCACGTCCACCACCTGCACCGGGCGGTCACCGCCGACGGCGTACACCATCTTGATCGCCTTGGCCCCCAGGGTGCGCCGCAGCACCGCCGGCCGCCCCGCCTCCAGGGTGGGCTTGTGGACGTGGAACTCGTCGGGATTGACCGCACCCTGCACCACCATTTCACCCAGGCCATAGCTGCCGGTGATGAACACGGTGTCACGGAAGCCGCTCTCGGTATCCAGGGTGAACATCACCCCCGCGGCGCCGATGTCGGAGCGCACCATCTTCTGTACCGCGGCCGACAGCGCCACCTGGCCGTGATCGAAGCCCTGGTGCACCCGATAGGCAATGGCGCGGTCGTTGAACAGCGAGGCGAACACCTCATGCACCGCATGCTTGACGTCGTCCAGGCCCTGCACGTTGAGGAAGGTCTCCTGCTGGCCGGCGAAGGAGGCCTCCGGCAGGTCTTCCGCGGTGGCCGAGGAGCGCACCGCCCAGCTCGCCTCGGTCCCGTACTCGGCCTCCAGCTCGCGGTAGGCCGCGTCCAGCGCCTGCTCGAAGGCCGGCGGAAAAGGCGTCTCGAGTATCCATTGCCGGATCTGCGCCCCGACCTCGGCCAGGCGGCGCACATCGTCCACGTTCAACTCCGCGAGCAGTGCGTCGATGCGCCCGGCCAGGCCATCGTGGGCCAGAAACTCACGGTAGGCCTGCGCCGTGGTGGCAAAACCGTCCGGCACCCGGACCAGGCCATCGGCGGTAAGGTTGCGCAGCATCTCGCCGAGCGACGCATTCTTGCCGCCGACCTTGTCCACGTCGCTCATCTGCACGTCGTGCAGGCGCAGGATGTACTCGTTCATGATCTCTTTACCATCGAACCGGAAGAAATGGATTGGATTCGGTCCTCAGCAGTCTAGGTCGTTTGAGGCAATAGCGACACCTTGCAAGCGCCGAAAATTTTCAATACAAGGCCTCGGCTTCCACCCACTGTTCACAATCCGCTGACCCGGTTCAGACCGTACAGCGCCGCCACCCGGTAGGCCTCGGCCATGGTCGGGTAGTTGAAGGTGGTGTTGGCAAAATAACGAATACTGTTCGCCTCCCCCGACTGCGCCATGATGGCCTGGCCGATGTGCACGATCTCCGTGGCCTGTTCACCAAAACAGTGGATGCCCAGTAGCTGCAGGGTCTCACGGTGGAACAGCAGCTTGAGCATGCCCACGTCGCGGCCTGCGATCTGCGCCCGCGCCAGGTTCTTGAACTCGGCCCGCCCGACCTCATAGGGCACGTTCTGCTCGGTCAGTTCGCGCTCGGTGCGACCGACCGAGCTGATCTCGGGGCTGGTGAAGATGCCGGCGGGCACCTCCTTGATCAGGCGATAGTCCACCTCCCCCTGGGCGATCAGGTGGCCGACGAAGCGCCCCTGATCATAGCTGGCGCTGGCCAGCCCCGGCGGCCCCGCGACATCGCCCACCGCGTAGATGTGTGACTGTGCGGTACGAAAGTTCTCGTCCACCTCGAGCTGCCCACGCGAATTGGCCTCCAACCCGATGGCCTCCAGGTTCAGCTGGTCGGTGTTGCCGGTCCGCCCGTTGGCCCAGAACAGCAGATCGGAGCGGATCTGCTTGCCCGAGACACAATGCAGCACCACACCGTCGTCCAGATACTCCACCCGTGCGATCTGTTCGTTGTGCAGGATCACCACGCCCTGATCACGCAGGTGATAGCCCAGGGCGTCGGTGATCTCGTCGTCGAGAAACGACAGCAGGCGGTCGCGCGTGTTGACGAGGTTCACCTTGACGTCCAGGTTGGCGAAGATGGAGGCATATTCGCACCCGATCACCCCGGCCCCGTAGATGGTGACGCGCCGGGGCGTGCGCTTCAGCTCGAGCACGGTGTCGCTGTCCACCACGCAGGGATGTGTGAAGTCGATCTCCGGCGGACGATAAGGCCGCGAGCCGGTGGCAATCACGAAATGCTCGGCCCGCAACAGCTGCTGTTCCCCGTCACCCCGCACCACCTGCAGGGAATGCGGATCGACGAAGCGTGCCATGCCGTGATACAGCGCCACCCGGTTACGGGTGTAGTAACGATGGCGCATGCTCACCTGCCGCTCGATCACCTGGCCCGAGGTACGCAGCAACCCCGGCCAGCTGACATCCATGTGCCCCAGGGTATGCTCGAACAGCGGATGATGCCGGTAGTCGGCCAACAGCTGGATGGCATGCCGCAGGGCCTTGCTGGGGATGGTACCCTTGTGGGTGCAGTTGCCACCGACCTGCGGCTGGGCCTCGACGGCCGCCACCGACAACCCCTGCTTGGACAGTTTCATGCTGGCGCCCTCGCCACCCGGCCCAGTACCGATCACGATCACATCGTAGGATGCCGCCATTACTGCTCCATGGTTGAACCAAAGCACTAGCACCTTACTATAGAAGCGCCCACACAACAGCAGGATTGGATGCCTCAATGCCCCACTTCTCCGAAAATCCGCTGGCCAATCTGGCCTTCGACCCTGGCACCATCGACCGCACCATCCATCTCGACGGCTCGAACGAGACCGCGGCACTGGCACGGGTGGAACGCCTGATCGCCAAGGCGCCGCCCGGCCAGTGCCTGTTGCTGCGCTTTCCACCGGCCGCCGGTGACGGGCGCGAGACCCTGTTCCAGCCGCTGGGACGCTTCCTGCTGAAGGCGCGGCGTGCCGGTCGCATCGCGCGCTGTCTGCCAGTGGCCGACGGCGCCGGCTACGTGATCACCCTGCCCGCTGCAGCCGAAGCAGATTGACGGGTTCTCTCCCCGTTCTATAATCCACGAGAACAAGTGTAGAACGAGGAACACCCGCATGTCCCCCAGCCTCACCCGCCGCCAGCAAGAGATCTTCGACTACCTGGCCGAGCAACTGCCGCAGCTGCCCCACCCACCCACGCTGGGCGAGCTGTGTCAGATGCTGGGACTGAAATCGCGCGGCTCGCTGCACAAGCAGATCCAGGCACTGATCGACGCCGACCTGGTGGAACCCATGCACAACCAGCGACGGGGGATTCGCCTCACATCCCGTGGACAACGCCTGGCTTCGCAGCGAACCCGGAGCAGCACGGCGAACGACTGCGACGAACTGCCGCTGTACGGATACATCGCGGCCGGCCAGCCGATCGAGGCCTTCGCCAACCCCGACACCATCCCGATACCGCCGGCGCTGCGTACCCGGAACCCCTGTTACGTATTGCAGGTGAAAGGGGACTCCATGATCGAGGAAGGCATCTTCGACGGCGACTGGGTCATCATCGAGCAACGCGAGACCGCGCGCGACGGCGAGATCGTGGTCGCTCTGATCGATGGCGAGGAGGCCACGCTCAAGCGCCTGGAAAAGCGCCCGGACGAGATCATCCTGCACCCGGCCAACAGCCGCATGCCCCCCCTGCGCTATCACCCCTCGCGGGTCCTGATCCAGGGCGTGCTGGTCGGCCAGATGCGACGCTATCACTGACCGCGTCTCGATCACTCAACTCGAATGCGCCAGTACGATGGCCCGACGTGGCGCGGGATACCCTTCAAGCGTACGGGTGCTGTCGGCTGGGTCGAGGAAAT
>CAYMWJ010000007.1:51281-53421 GCA_964394235.1 uncultured Sedimenticola sp.
CGTGGCGCGGGATACCCTTCAAGCGTACGGGTGCTGTCGGCTGGGTCGAGGAAATCGGCAAGGGACTGGAAACGCATCCACGGCGTGGAACGCTGTTCTTCGACCGAGGTCACCGTCACGTCCACCACCCGGACATCGCGGAAGCCGGCACGCGCCAGCCAACCCGACAAGGCCGCCGGGCTGGGAATGAACCAGACATTGCGCATGCGCGCATAACGCCCGTCTGGCACCAGCACGGTCTGTGCGTCCCCCTCCACCACCAGGGTCTCCAGCACCAGCTCCCCACCGGGCCGCAGACAGTCACGCAAGGCCAACAGGTGATCGACGGGCGAGCGCCGGTGGTACAGCACCCCCATGGAGAACACCGTGTCGAAGGCGTGCAATCCGGGAGGCACCTGCTCGATGCCCAGCGGCAGGAGGTGGATGTGGCGCAGCCATTGCGGGTCAACGGCACCGACCAGGCGGCTCACCGCCTGGAACTGGGCGAGGAACAGCTGCGTGGGATCGATCCCGACGACCAGCTCCGCCCCCGCACCGAGCATGCGCCAGCAGTGGTAGCCGTTACCACAGCCCACGTCCAGCACCCGCCGACCCGCCAGCGGTGCGATGTGCGGCGCCAGCCGCTCCCATTTCCAGTCCGAACGCCACTCGGTGTCGATGAAGACCCCGTGCAGACGCCAGGGACCCTTGCGCCAGGGATGCAGCCTCATCAGGGCATCGCGCAGCATCTGCTGCACGGCCCCGTCCCGTGCCTCGCCCACCTGGATCGTTCCGGCATCGAGACACAGCACATCGGTGGACGGCACCGGCATGGCCTCCAGCGCCGCCTGCCATTGTGGCCAATCGCCATGAGGACGCAGGGCTGCCAGGGCAGCCGGCAAGGCCTCGGCCCATGCGGACAGGCCAGCTTCCGCCAGCGCCGTACATGCCGCTTCGAGATCGATCATGTGCGCGCCACGACAGAGACGAAATTGAAGCACTGGAACCATGGGTCGGCACGCCGGAATCCGGTCGCGTGCAGGCGCTCCAGGTGGGTGGAAAGCCGCTCCGGCAACAGAACCTTTTCCAGTGCCGCGCGCTTCTGGCTGATCTCCAGGTCACTGTAGCCCTGCCGGCGCTTGAAGGCATGGTGCATCTCGCACAGCAGCGCATCTGCCTCGGGGGTCTCGCCAGCGATCTTCTCCGACAGGATGAGGATACCGCCGGGCACCAGCCCCTCCCGGATGCGGCGCAACAGCCCGGCTCGCTCGTCGCGCGGCAGGAACTGCAGGGTGAAATTGAGCACCACCACCGAGGCGTCCTCTATCGGCTGCTCGCGGATGTCGGCCTCGACCAGCCGGATCGGTCGCGGGCTGTTCGCCACGTACTCGCGCGCACGCGCCAGCATGGCCGGGGCATTGTCCACCGCGACGATCTCGCAGTCATCGTGCGCCAGCCCCGCCGCCATGGCCAGACTGGCCTCGCCCAGCGAGCAGCCCAGATCGTACAGGCGGGTGCCCGCCTGGGCATGCTGCGCGGTGAGCAGCTCGATCATGTTGATGATAGCGGCGTAACCCGGTACCGAGCGCGAGATCATGTCGGGAAATACACGAGCGACCGCGGCGTCGAAGACGAAATCCCCGACCGGGCCGGGACGCTCGAAGAGACGATCGCGCGATTCAGTCAAACTCGGACTCGAGATAGTCGAAGGTCAGTTCCTCGCCACGCCGGATGGCACGGGTGGCGTACAGATCGAAACCGTCGAAGGCGGTGTTGCCGGGACGGCTGTGGTTGAGGTAGCGCAACAGGTTGCGCCCGCTGCGTCCGATGGCATGGTCCTCGTCACCTTCTTCATACACCCAGAGCACATAGGGGCCATTGCGCTTTGCCTGCGGCCCCCAGTAGGTTCCGATGTACTCGCCCTTGCGGATAGCGCGCGCAGCGAACAAGCCGGTACCGTGGATGGTCGATTCGGCCGCATACACCCACTCGCGCAACTCGGCATTACGGATACGCTTGTGCTCGCTCATGGATACCCCCTCGGTGCCTCAGTCAACGCGACAGCGATAGCTGTACACCTGCATGATCGACTTGAGTTCCGTCAGGAGCTGCCTGCGCTCGTTCACCGACAGGCCTGCCGCCTCGGGCAAGGGCTCGCCCT
>CAYMWJ010000008.1:0-50114 GCA_964394235.1 uncultured Sedimenticola sp.
TCCTGGCCTGCCATATTCGGCAGAGCATGAGCGCAGAAGCAAACAACGAGGGCGGATCAGTCGCCGATACCCTGAAGCTCGTCCTGGCCATCGCCATCCTGGTGGCCGGTGTCGTCGGCTTCTACCAGTTCCAGGATCAGCCTGCCTGGATGCGGCTGCTGGGGCTGCTGGCGGCTGTCGGGGTGTCGGGGCTGGTCACGGTGCAGACGCGCATCGGGCGTGAGATCTGGCGTTTCGCCGTCGATTCGCGCACCGAGGTGCGCAAGGTCGTCTGGCCTACCCGCCAGGAGACCCTGCAGACCCTGTTGATCATCGTGATCTTCGTGCTGGTGATGGCGCTCTTCCTGTGGGCGGTCGATTCCATACTGTTCACCATCGTGCGTTACGCGACGGAGCGGGGTTGATATGGCCAAGCGCTGGTATGTGGTACACGCCTACTCGGGTTTCGAGTCGCAGGTCAAGCGTTCGCTGGAAGAGCGCATCAAGCGCGCGGGCATGGAAGACCTGTTCGGCGAGATCCTGGTGCCCACCGAAGAGGTGGTCGAGATGCGCGGCGGTACCCAGCGGCGCAGCGAGCGCAAGTTCTTCCCGGGCTATGTGCTGGTGCAGATGGAGATGACCGACGATACCTGGCACCTGGTCAAGGACGTGCCCAAGGTGATGGGCTTCATCGGCGGCACCGGTGACCGCCCCGCACCGATCACCGACAAGGAGGCCGAGGCCATTCTGCAACGCATGCAGGAGGGCGTGGAGAAGCCGCGTCCCAAGATTATGTTCGAGCCGGGTGAGGTGGTGCGCGTTATCGACGGCCCCTTCAACGACTTCAATGGCGTGGTCGAGGAAGTGGACTACGACAAGAGTCGCCTGAAGGTCTCGGTGCTGATCTTCGGTCGCTCCACACCGGTCGATCTGGAATTCGGTCAGGTCGAGAAGACCTGAGCGCCGGCGCCTGCGGGCGTCGATACGAGGAGGCCGGGTGAGAGCCCCGGCCGTTTGGACTCATCAAGAAGAGGTGCCTCATGGCAAAGAAGATCCAGGCTTACATCAAGCTCCAGGTGCCGGCACAGTCGGCCAACCCCAGTCCACCGGTCGGTCCGGCGCTGGGTCAGCATGGCGTGAACATCATGGAGTTCTGCAAGGCGTTCAATGCGCAGACGCAGAACATCGAGAAGGATCTGCCGATCCCGGTGGTGATCACGGTCTACAACGACAAGTCCTTCACCTTCATCATGAAGACGCCGCCGGCGTCGGTGTTGCTGAAGAAGGCGGCCGGCATCGCCAAGGGCTCGGGTCGCCCCAATACCGAGAAGGTCGGCACGGTGACCCGCGAGCAGCTCGAGGAGATTGCCAAGACCAAGGCGCCCGACCTGACCGCCGCCGACATGGACGCCGCCGTGCGTACCATCGCCGGTTCTGCGCGCAGCATGGGTCTGAATGTCGAGGGGGTTGAGTGATGGCCAGGATGAGCAAGCGCATGAAGGCGATCGCCGAAAAGGTCGATCGCAACCGTCAATACCCGGCCGCGGAGGCCTTTGCCCTGCTCAACGAGCTGGCCTCGGTGAAGTTTCCCGAGAGTATCGACGTGGCGGTGAATCTGGGCGTCGATCCACGCAAGTCCGACCAGGTGGTGCGGGGCTCGGCCATACTGCCTGCGGGCACCGGCAAGGATGTACGCGTGGCGGTGTTCGCCCAGGGCCCGGCCGCCGAGGCGGCGAAGGAGGCCGGCGCCGACATCGTGGGCATGGACGATCTCGCCGAGGAGGTCAAGAAAGGCAATCTGGACTTCGATGTGGTCATCGCTGCGCCCGACGCCATGCGCGTGGTCGGCCAGTTGGGTCAGATCCTGGGTCCGCGCGGTCTGATGCCCAACCCCAAGGTGGGTACCGTGACCCCCGATGTGGCTACCGCGGTGAAGAATGCCAAGGCCGGTCAGGTGCGTTTCCGCACCGACAAGGCAGGTATCGTGCATGCTTCGATCGGCAAGGTGGGCTTCGAGCCCTCGGCGCTGATCGAGAACCTCGAGGCTCTGGTCAATGAGCTCAAGAAGCTCAAGCCGGCCTCGTCCAAGGGCGTGTACCTGAAGAAGATCACCGTGTCCTCGACCATGGGTCCGGGGCTGGCCATCGATCAGGGTTCGCTGAAGATCAACTGATGGATCAGGCCGCTCGTCCCTCCGCTTGCAGGTGAGGGAAAACGGGTCTTTCGATGGGTACGACCTGCGGCCTTTGCCCATCCTGCGTCGGCTGGCGGCATGGCCGTGGGATGGGCAGGGCGAAGCGTGCCCATCATGGATGAGCGAATGAATTTGGCGGGGTTTCCCGCATACTGACTTTGGAGCGCCGGCTCTGGCCGGCAGCTGTCAAAGACCGCAGGTGTCCGCAAGGACTTAATTCCCTGCGCAGATGGCGCTCCGTAATCGGACATGGCTTCCGGTGACG
Source organism: uncultured Sedimenticola sp. (assembly GCA_964394235.1). Taxonomy (GTDB): domain Bacteria; phylum Pseudomonadota; class Gammaproteobacteria; order Chromatiales; family Chromatiaceae; genus MONJU. Next base: position 2,439 of record CAYMWJ010000008.1, read on the forward strand.
GCGCACCACCCCATGCGGGGCCGGAAGGGCCGGTCCCGTGAGTTCAACGGGACGCAAGTCCCAAGTAGTCGGGAGGTGACGACCTTGGCACTCAATCTCGAGCAGAAGAAAGCCATCGTCGCCGAAGTTGCTGAGGTGGCAGGCAGTGCCTTTTCCGCCGTGGCGGCCGAGTACCGTGGTCTGACGGTCGAGGAGATGACCCAGTTGCGCAAAGAGGCGCGCAACAACGGGGTCTATCTTCGCGTCATCAAGAACACGCTGGCCCGCCGCGCCCTGGAAGGTACTGAATTCGAATGTCTGATCGACGGGCTCACCGGCCCGCTGGTGCTGGCATTCTCCCAGGAAGACCCTGGTGCCGCCGGACGTGTGATCAAGGACTTCGCCAAGGAACACGAGAATCTCAAGGTGACCATGCTGGCCATTGGCGGTCAGCGCCTGGACGCCTCGCAGATCGACGTGCTGGCGAAGATGCCGACCTACGATCAGGCGATCTCCATGCTGATGTCGGTGATGCAGGCACCGGTCACCAAGCTGGCGCAGACCCTGAACGAGGTGCCAGGCAAGCTGGTTCGCACTATCGCAGCAATTCGCGACGCCAAGGATGCCGCCTGAGCGGGCGTGCATTCGCCAACGCGATTCGAGTACAGACTGTTAACTGGAGAGTAAGATGTCCAAAGAGGAAATCCTGGAAGCCATTGCCAACATGTCCGTGATGGAAGTGGTCGAGCTGATCGAGGCAATGGAAGAGAAGTTCGGCGTGACCGCCGCTGCCGCCGTTGCCGTGGCCGCTCCGGGCGCCGGTGGTGACGCCGGTGGCGCCGCCGAAGAGAAGACCGAGTTCGACGTGGTGCTGACCGGCTTCGGCGACAACAAGGTCGCCGTCATCAAGGCCGTTCGTGCCCTCACCGGCCTGGGTCTGAAGGAGGCCAAGGAGGCGGTGGAAGGTGCACCGTCCACGCTGAAGGAAGGCGTTTCCAAGGAAGAGGCCGAAGAGGCCAAGAAGGCCCTGGAAGAGGCGGGTGCTACTGTCGAAGTCAAGTAAGACTTGGTCGTAGCAGACGTCAAGCGGGATCAGGCTGGCGGCTTCGGGGCCGCCGGCCTTTTCCCGCTTGTGCGTTGTTGTCGAGCGGGCGCCTGAAGACCCGCTCATCGTCCCCGAACCGCGATGCCGTGGGGCCGGGCACGTTACAGCGTTAGAGATTGAGGGAAGGCAAGCATGGCCTATTCGTTCACTGAGAAGAAGCGTATTCGCAAAGACTTCGGCAAGCGGCCGAGTATCCTGGAGGTGCCATTCCTCCTGGCGACCCAGATCGAGTCCTACCGCCACTTCCTGCAGGCCGATGTCGCGCCCGATGAGCGCGCGGATCAGGGGCTGCATGCGGCGTTCAAGTCTGTCTTCCCGATCGTGAGTTATTCCGGCAACGCCGCGCTCGAGTACGTGCACTACCGCTTGGGTGAGCCCGTGTTCGACGTGCGCGAGTGTCAGCTGCGCGGTGCCACCTACGCGGCGCCGCTGCGAGTGCTCGTGCGCCTTGTGATCTACGACAAGGACGCCCCGGCCGGCGCCCGGCAGGTCAAGGACATCAGGGAGCAGGAAATCTACATGGGCGAACTGCCGCTCATGACCGAGAACGGCACCTTCATCATCAACGGTACCGAGCGGGTCATCGTCTCCCAGCTGCACCGTTCGCCTGGCGTCTTTTTCGATCACGACAAGGGCAAGACCCACTCCTCGGGCAAGCTGCTGTTCTCGGCGCGGGTGATCCCCTACCGTGGTTCCTGGCTCGATTTCGAGTTCGACCCCAAGGATCTGGTCTATGTGCGCATCGACCGTCGCCGCAAGCTCCCGGCGACCATCCTGCTGCGCGCGCTCGGTTATGACACCGAGGAGATCCTGGCCGCCTTCTTCGAGACCGATCGCTTCACCCTGAGTACCAAGAAGATCCAGCTCGACCTGGTGCCCGCGCGTCTGCGCGGCGAACTGGCCACCTTCGACATCAAGGCCAAGAAGGAAGTCGTGGTCGAGACCGGCAAGCGCATTACCGCGCGTCACATCAAGCAGCTCGAGAAGGCCGGCATCAAGAAGCTCGAAGTGCCGCGCGAGTACCTGGTGGGCAAGACCCTGGCGCACAACGTGGTCGATACCGGGACCGGCGAGCTGATCGCCGCGGCCAACGACGAGATCACCGAAGAGTTGATCGAGACCCTGTTCGAGAAGGGGGTGAAGGAGATCAACACCCTGTTCACCAACGACCTGGACCACGGTCCCTTCATCTCGGACACCCTGCGCGTCGACCCCACCAGCAATGCCTTGGAGGCCATGGTCGAGATCTATCGCATGATGCGCCCGGGCGAGCCGCCGACCAAGGAGGCTGCGCAGAATCTGTTCCACAACCTGTTCTTCACCTCCGAGCGCTACGATCTCTCGGCGGTGGGTCGCATGAAGTTCAACCGCCGCTTGGGGCGCGAGAACCCCGAAGGCCCCGGCGTGCTGTACGACGCCAAGTATTTCGGTGCGCGTGAGGACGAGGAATCGCAGGCGCTGGTCGAGCAGTGCGGCGAGATGTCCGACATCCTCGACGTCCTCAAGACCCTGGTGGACATCCGCAACGGCAACGGCAGCGTGGACGATATCGACCACTTGGGCAACCGCCGCGTGCGCTGCGTCGGCGAAATGGCCGAGAACCAGTTCCGCATCGGCCTGGTACGCGTCGAGCGCGCGGTCAAGGAGCGCCTCAGCCTGGCCGAGTCCGAGGGCCTGATGCCGCAGGAGATGATCAATGCCAAGCCGGTCTCGGCGGCGATCAAGGAGTTCTTCGGCTCCAGCCAGCTCTCGCAGTTCATGGACCAGAACAACCCGCTGTCCGAGGTGACCCACAAGCGTCGTGTCTCGGCACTGGGCCCCGGCGGCCTGGCACGCGAGCGCGCCGGTTTCGAGGTGCGTGACGTACACCCCACCCACTATGGTCGGGTGTGCCCCATCGAGACCCCGGAAGGTCCCAACATCGGCTTGATCAACTCGCTGGCCGTGTACGCGCGCACCAACCGTTACGGCTTCCTCGAGACCCCCTATCGCAAGGTCGGGAACGGCCGCGTGACCGACCAGGTGGACTACCTGTCGGCCATCGAGGAAGGGCGCTATGTGATCGCCCAGGCCAACGCCAACCTGGACGAAGACGGCAAGCTCACCGACGAGCTGGTGTCCTGCCGTCACCAGAACGAGTTCACCCTGGCGCGGCCTGAAGATATCGACTACATGGACGTCTCGCCCAAGCAGATCGTCTCGGTGGCGGCGTCGATCATCCCCTTCCTGGAGCACGACGACGCCAACCGCGCACTGATGGGTGCCAACATGCAGCGCCAGGCCGTGCCGACCCTGCGTGCCGAGAAGCCGCTGGTCGGCACCGGCATGGAACGCACCGTGGCGGTGGATTCGGGCGTGACCGTGGTGGCGCGCCGTGGCGGTGTCATCGAGTCGGTGGATGCCGCACGCATCGTGGTGCGCGTCAACGACGACGAGACCGTGCCGGGCGAGCCGGGCGTGGACATCTACAACCTCACCAAGTACACCCGTTCCAACCAGAACACCTGCATCAACCAGCGTCCGCTGGTGATGGTGGGCGACAAGGTCGAGCGCGGTGACGTGATGGCCGACGGCCCCTCCACCGACATGGGCGAGCTGGCGCTGGGACAGAACCTGCGCGTGGCCTTCATGCCCTGGAACGGCTACAACTTCGAGGACTCCATCCTGATCTCCGAGCAGGTGGTGAAGGAAGATCGCTTCACCACCATCCACATCGAGGAGATCACCTGCATGGCTCGCGATACCAAGCTGGGCCCCGAGGAGATCACCGCGGATATCCCGAACGTGGGTGAAGCCGCACTGGCCAAGCTCGACGAGTCGGGCATCGTGTATGTGGGCGCCGAGGTCAAGGAAGGCGACATCCTGGTCGGCAAGGTCACGCCCAAGGGCGAGACCCAGCTCACCCCGGAAGAGAAGCTGCTGCGTGCCATCTTCGGTGAAAAGGCCTCCGACGTGCGCGACACCTCCACCCGGGTGTCCTCCAGCACCGCCGGCACCGTGATCGACGTGCGCGTATTCACACGTGATGGCGTGGAGAAGGACGCGCGTGCCCTGCAGATCGAGGAGGAAGAACTCAAGCGCGTGCGCAAGGACCTCGACGACCAGCTGCGCATCATGGAAGAGGACACCTTCGCGCGGGTCGAGAAGATGCTGCTGGGCAAGGTCGCCGAAGGCGGCCCCAACAAGCTCAAGGCCGGTGCCAAGATCACCAAGGCCTATCTGGCCGATCTGGATCGGGATCAGTGGCTGCAGATCCGTCTGCGCAACGAGGAGGCCGCGGCCCAGCTCGAGGCCATCGCCAAGCAGGTCGAGTCCATGCGCGAGGCCTTCCGCAAGCGCTTCGAGGAAAAGAAGAAGAAGCTCACCCAGGGCGACGATCTGGCGCCGGGCGTGCTCAAGATGGTCAAGGTCTATGTGGCGGTCAAGCGCCGCATCCAGCCTGGCGACAAGATGGCCGGCCGTCACGGCAACAAGGGCGTGATCTCGCGCATCGTCCCGGTCGAGGACATGCCCTTCGACGAGGACGGTCGTCCGGTGGACATCGTGCTCAACCCGCTGGGCGTGCCTTCACGTATGAACATCGGGCAGATCCTCGAGACCCACCTGGGCTTTGCCGCCAAGGGGTTGGGCGAGCGCATCGGCGAGATGCTCGACCGCCAGGCCAAGGTCTCCGAGCTGCGTGAGTTCCTCGAGAAGATCTACAACAGCAGCGGCAAGAAGGAAGATCTGGACAGCCTCAACGACGAGGAGCTGGTTGAGATGGCCGAGAACCTGCGTGGCGGTGTGCCCATGGCCACGCAGGTGTTCGACGGCGCGCACGAGGACGAGATCCGCAGCATGCTCGAGCTGGCCGGGCTGCCCACCAGCGGCCAGGTCCAGCTCTACGACGGCCGCACCGGCGAGGCCTTCGAGCGCCCGGTCACCGTCGGCTACATGTACATGATCAAGCTCAACCACCTGGTCGACGACAAGATGCACGCGCGCTCCACGGGACCGTACAGTCTGGTCACCCAGCAACCGCTGGGCGGCAAGGCGCAGTTCGGTGGCCAGCGCTTCGGCGAGATGGAGGTGTGGGCACTCGAGGCCTATGGCGCCGCCTACACCCTGCAGGAGATGCTGACGGTCAAGTCCGACGACGTGAATGGCCGTACCCGCATGTACAAGAACATCGTGGACGGTGACCACCGCATGGAGCCGGGCATGCCCGAGTCCTTCAACGTGCTGGTCAAGGAGATCCGGTCCCTGGGTATCAATATCGAACTGGAGCAGGATTCATGAAAGATCTGCTGAAGATTCTCAAGCAACAGGGTCAGAACGAGGAGTTCGATGCCATTCGCATCGGCCTGGCCTCCCCCGAGATGATCCGCTCCTGGTCCTACGGCGAGGTCAAGAAGCCGGAGACCATCAACTACCGCACCTTCAAGCCGGAGCGCGAGGGCCTGTTCTGCGCCAAGATCTTCGGCCCGGTGAGCGACTACGAGTGCCTGTGCGGCAAGTACAAGCGGCTCAAGCACCGCGGCGTGGTGTGCGAGAAGTGCGGTGTCGAAGTCACCCTGGCCAAGGTGCGCCGCGAGCGCATGGGGCACATCGACCTGGCCAGCCCAGTGGTGCACATCTGGTTCCTCAAGTCGCTGCCCTCGCGTATCGGCCTGCTGCTGGACATGACCCTGCGCGACATCGAGCGCGTGCTCTACTTCGAGAGCTACGTGGTGGTCGATCCGGGCATGACCACGCTCGAGCGCTTCCAGCTGCTCACCGACGATCAATACCTCGAGGCGGTCGAGGAGAACGGTGACGAGTTCGACGCGCGCATGGGGGCCGAGGCGGTGTACGAGCTGCTGCGTACTCTCGACATCCCGCGCGAGATCGCCAAGCTCCGCGAGGAGATGGAGCAGACCAAGTCCGAGACCAAGATCAAGAAGATCTCCAAGCGTCTCAAGCTGCTCGAATCGCTGGAGCAGTCGGGCAACCGCCCCGAGTGGATGATCCTCACCGTGCTGCCGGTGCTGCCGCCCGAGCTGCGCCCGCTGGTGCCGCTCGACGGCGGCCGCTTCGCCACCTCGGACCTCAATGACCTGTATCGTCGGGTGATCAACCGCAACAACCGCCTCAAGCGCCTGCTCGACCTGGCCGCGCCCGACATCATCGTGCGCAACGAGAAGCGCATGCTGCAGGAGGCGGTGGACGCGCTGCTCGACAACGGTCGGCGCGGTCGTGCCATCACCGGTACCAACAAGCGTCCGCTCAAGTCGCTGGCCGACATGATCAAGGGCAAGCAGGGCCGTTTCCGTCAGAACCTGCTGGGCAAGCGGGTGGACTACTCGGGCCGTTCGGTCATCGTGGTGGGCCCGACCCTCAAGCTCCACCAGTGCGGCCTGCCCAAGAAGATGGCGCTGGAGCTGTTCAAGCCCTTCATCTTCTCCAAGCTGCAGTTCCGTGGCCTGGCCACCACCATCAAGGCGGCCAAGAAGCTGGTCGATCGCGGTGCGCCCGAGGTCTGGGACATTCTCGAGGAAGTGATCCGCGAGCACCCGGTGCTGCTCAACCGCGCTCCGACCCTGCACCGTCTGGGAATCCAGGCCTTCGAGCCGGTGCTGATCGAAGGCAAGGCCATCCAGCTGCATCCGTTGGTGTGTACCGCCTTCAACGCCGACTTCGACGGCGACCAGATGGCGGTGCACGTGCCGTTGTCGATCGAAGCGCAGCTGGAAGCGCGCACCCTGATGATGTCGTCGAACAACGTGCTCTCGCCGGCCAACGGCGAGCCGGTGATCGTGCCGACCCAGGACGTGGTGCTGGGCCTCTATTACATGACCCGGGAACGCATCAACGCCAGGGGCGAAGGCATGGTGCTGTCCGGTGTGGACGAGGCCAAGCGCGCCTACGAGACCGGTGCGGCCTCGCTGCATGCGCGGGTCAAGGTGCGCCTGACCGAGGTGCAGATCGACGAGGAAGGCAACGAGACCGAGATCACCAAGGTGCGCGAGACCACCGTGGGCCGTGCCATCCTCTGGGACATCGTGCCGCGCGGCCTGTCCTTCGAGCTGGTCGACCAGCCGATGAAGAAGAAGGCCATCTCGCGTCTGATCAACGCCTGTTATCGCCAGCTCGGCCTCAAGACCACCGTGGTATTCGCCGACCAGCTCGTGTACCTCGGCTTTGCCCAGGCGGCCAAGGCGGGTGCTTCCATCGGTCTGGACGACATGGTCATCCCCGACGAGAAGGCCGAGATCCTCGCCCAGGCCGAGGCCGAGGTGAAGGAGATCCAGGATCAGTATGCCTCGGGCCTGGTGACCAATGGCGAGCGTTACAACAAGGTGGTGGACATCTGGTCGCACACCAACGATCAGATCGCGCGTGCCATGATGACCAAGCTCGGCAAGGAAAAGGTCGTGGACCGTGAGGGCAACGAGGTCGAGCAGGACTCGTTCAACTCCATCTTCATGATGGCCGACTCCGGTGCGCGGGGGTCCGCGGCGCAGATCCGCCAGCTCGCCGGCATGCGCGGCCTGATGGCCAAGCCCGACGGCTCCATCATCGAGACGCCGATCACCGCGAACTTCCACGAGGGCCTGAACGTACTCCAGTACTTCATTTCCACCCACGGTGCGCGCAAGGGTCTGGCCGATACCGCGCTCAAGACCGCCAACTCGGGTTATCTCACGCGTCGCCTGGTGGACGTGGCGCAGGATCTGGTCATCACCGAGGACGACTGCGGTACCACCCAGGGCCTGCGTATGATGCCCATCATCGAGGGCGGTGACGTGGTGGAACCGCTGCGCGAGCGCATCCTCGGCCGGGTGGCCGCGGTGGACATCCCGCGCCCGGGCAGCGACGAGGTGCTGGTGGAGGCCGGCACCCTGCTCGACGAGAAGATCGTCGACGAGATCGAGCAGGCCGGCGTCGACCAGGTCTGGGTGCGCTCGGCGATCACCTGCGAGACCCGTCAAGGGGTCTGCGCCAAGTGCTACGGGCGTGATCTGGCGCGCGGCAACCAGGTGAACATCGGCGAGGCCGTGGGCGTCATCGCAGCCCAGTCCATCGGCGAGCCGGGCACCCAGCTCACCATGCGGACCTTCCACATCGGTGGCGCGGCCTCGCGGGCTGCAGCAGTCAACAGCATCGAGCCCAAGAACGCGGGCACGATCAAGCTGCACAACATCAAGACCATCGAGAACGCGGCTGGTAAGCTGGTGGCGGTATCGCGCTCCGGCGAGGTGGTCGTCCTCGACGACATCGGCCGCGAGCGTGAGCGCTACAAGCTCCCCTACGGTGCCGAACTGCAGGTGCGCGAGGGCGAAAAGGTCGAGGGCGGTCAGACCGTGGCAGTCTGGGATCCGCACACGCACCCCATCATCACCGAGATGGCGGGCGTCCTGCGCTTCGTCGACTTCATCGACGGGGTCACGGTGCAGAAGCAGACCGACGAGATCACCGGTCTCTCCTCTGTCGTGGTCATCGATCCCAAGCAACGCCCGACCGCCGGCAAGGACCTGCGGCCGATGGTCAAGCTGGTCGACGAGAAGGGCAACGACATCAACCTGGCCGGTACCAGCCTGCCCGCACACTACTTCCTGCCGGGTGGCGCCATCGTCAACGTGGCGGACGGTACCGAGGTGAAGGTCGGTGACGTCATCGCACGGATCCCGCAGGAGTCCTCCAAGACCCGCGACATCACCGGTGGTCTGCCGCGGGTGGCCGATCTGTTCGAGGCGCGCAAGCCCAAGGAGCCGGCGATCCTCGCCGAGGCCACCGGCACGGTGTCCTTCGGCAAGGAGACCAAGGGCAAGCAGCGCCTGATCATCACCGATGCCGAGGGCGAGACCCACGAGCTGCTGATCCCGAAGTGGCGCCATGTCAACGTCTTCGAGGGCGAGCACGTGGAGAAGGGCGAGGTGATCGCCGACGGTGAACTCAACCCGCACGACATCCTGCGTCTGCGCGGAGTCGCCGACCTGGCCGAGTACCTGGTCAAGGAGATCCAGGACGTCTACCGCCTGCAGGGCGTGGGCATCAACGACAAGCACATCGAGGTGATCATTCACCAGATGCTGCGCAAGGTCGAGGTCACCGATCCGGGCGAGACCCGCCTGCTGCGCGGCGAGCAGGCCGAGAAGGCCCGCGTGCTCGAGGCCAACGAGCAGGCCGAGGCCGAGAATCGGCATCCCGCGAAGTGGGAGCCCCTGCTGCTCGGTATCACCAAGGCCTCGCTGGCGACCGAGTCCTTCATCTCGGCGGCCTCCTTCCAGGAGACCACCCGGGTACTCACCGAGGCAGCGGTGCGCGGCATGCGCGACCCGCTCAACGGCCTGAAGGAAAACGTCATCGTGGGTCGGCTGATTCCGGCCGGTACCGGCCTGGCGCACCACAAGGAGCGCAGGGCGCGTCGCGCCATGGAGCGTGCCGGTGGCCGGGTGGAGATGGCTGCCGACGAGGTCGAACAGGCCATCAAGGAGGCGCTCAATACCTCCGAAGACGAGTAATGGGCAAAAAACTGCGTGACCCTGTTGACAGGGGTCGCGCAGTTGCCTAGAATTCGCGGTCTTCCAAACGGGCGAGCCTTCGGGTTTGCCTGCTTTTCTGCGGCAAGAAAGTCGTTCGAAGACAGCTTTGGATTCGGGTAGTCGAACCGGTCGGCCTGGGATTGCCCAGGGCAGCCGGCAGGGGCGGCTACCCCCAATTTATTGTGGTGGCGGGCGTCGAGGTGGCGCCCCTAGGTGGAAGAACCAAATGGCAACGATCAACCAACTTGTACGCAAGCCGCGCAGGCGCAAGCCCGAGAAGAACAATGTGCCGGCGCTGGAGGCCTGTCCGCAGAAGCGTGGTGTCTGCACTCGCGTGTATACCACCACGCCGAAGAAGCCGAACTCGGCGCTGCGGAAGGTCGCGCGTGTGCGTCTGACCAATGGTTACGAGGTGACCAGCTACATCGGCGGCGAGGGTCACAATCTGCAGGAGCACAGCGTGGTGCTGATTCGCGGCGGCCGGGTCAAGGACCTGCCGGGTGTGCGTTACCACGTGGTGCGTGGCGCGCTGGATACCTCGGGTGTCGAGAAGCGTCGCCAGGGGCGTTCCAAGTACGGCGCCAAGCGGCCCAAGTCCTGATCGCACTGATTTCGATATCAGAGCTGATCGCACTGATTTCGATATCAGAGTATCTCCGGCGACATGCCGAGTAACGAGAGAAGAGAACAATGCCAAGAAGACGGGTAGTAGCGAAGCGCGAGGTCCTGCCGGATCCCAAGTTCGGCAGCCAGGTGCTGGCCAAGTTCATCAACATGGTAATGGTCGACGGCAAGAAGTCGGTGGCCGAGCGCATCATGTATGGCGCGCTGGACATGGTGGCCGAGAAGCGTGGCGGCGATCCCATGGAGCTGCTGGAGCAGGTGCTGGACAATGTGCGCCCCATGGTCGAGGTGAAGTCCCGTCGTGTCGGCGGCGCCACCTATCAGGTGCCCGTCGAGGTGCGGCCCGTGCGCCGCAATGCGCTGGCCATGCGCTGGTTGATCGAGGCGGCGCGCAAGCGCAGCGAGAAGTCCATGGCGGCGCGCCTGGCCGGCGAGCTCATGGATGCCGCCGACCAGAAGGGTGCGGCCGTCAAGAAGAAGGAAGACACGCACCGCATGGCGGAGGCCAACAAGGCCTTCTCCCACTACCGCTGGTGATTCCGGGCGCCCTCGGGGCGTTTTGACAACACGACAAGGGTGTAGACCGTGGCGCGCAGCACGCCCATCGAACGGTATCGCAACATCGGCATCATGGCGCATATCGATGCCGGCAAGACGACGACCACCGAACGGGTGCTGTACTACACCGGGGTATCTCACAAGATCGGTGAGGTGCATGATGGCGCCGCGACCATGGACTGGATGGAGCAGGAGCAGGAGCGAGGGATCACCATCACCTCTGCTGCCACTACCTGCTTCTGGTCCGGTATGGCCAAACAGTACCCGCAGCACCGTATCAACATCATCGATACGCCGGGCCATGTGGACTTCACCATCGAGGTGGAGCGTTCGCTGAGGGTGCTGGACGGGGCGGTGTTCGTCCTGTGTGCCGTCGGCGGGGTCGAGCCCCAGTCCGAGACGGTGTGGCGGCAGGCCAACAAGTATGAGGTGCCGCGGCTGGCGTTCGTCAACAAGATGGACCGGGTCGGGGCCGATTTCTTCCGGGTGGTCGGGCAGTTGCGTGATCGCCTGGGCGCCAACCCGGTGCCGGTGCAGGTGCCGATCGGCGCGGAAGACGAATTTGCCGGGGTGGTCGACCTCATCAAGATGAAGGCGATCATCTGGTCGGAAGAAAACATGGGCGTCGAGTTTAGCTACCAGGAGATCCCTGGCGAGCTGAAGGATGTCTGCGAGGAATGGCGCGAGCGCTTGCTCGAGGCGGCGGCAGAGGCCGACGAGACCCTGATGGACGCCTATCTGGAAGACGGCGATCTGTCCGAGGGGCAGATCCTCGAAGGGCTACGCAAGCGCACCCTGACTCTGGAGGTGGTGCCGGTCTGCGCGGGCTCTGCCTTCAAGAACAAGGGGGTACAGGCACTGCTCGACAAGGTGATCGAGCTGCTGCCCTCGCCAGGGGATGTGCCGGCGATCAGGGGCGAGCTCGAGGATGGGCGCGAGGAAGAGCGGCATCCGGTAGACGACGAGCCCTTTGCTGCACTGGCGTTCAAGATCGCCACCGACCCCTATGTGGGCACGCTGACCTTTCTGCGGTGCTACTCGGGGGTGCTGAAGTCCGGGGACACGGTGTTCAATCCGGTCAAGGGCAAGAAGGAGCGGATTGGTCGGCTGCTGCAGATGCACGCCAACCACCGTGAGGAGATTGACGAGGTGCTGGCTGGCGACATCGCTGCCGCGGTCGGTCTCAAGGATGTCACCACAGGAGACACCCTGTGTGACCCGAAACATGTGATCACGCTGGAACGCATGGAGTTCCCCGAGCCGGTCATCTCGGTGGCGGTGGAGCCCAAGACGAAGGTGGATCAGGAAAAGATGGGTATTGCCCTGGGCAAGCTGGCCCAGGAAGACCCGTCCTTCCGGGTGCGTACCGACGAGGAGTCGGGGCAGACCATCATCTCAGGGATGGGCGAGCTGCACCTGGAGATCATCGTCGACCGCCTGCAGCGGGAGTTCGGTGTCGCGGCCAATGTGGGGGCGCCCCAGGTGGCCTATCGCGAGACCATTCGCAAGGCAGTCGAAGTCGAGGGCAAGTTCGTCCGCCAGTCCGGTGGGCGCGGGCAGTACGGCCACGTCTGGCTGAAGATCGAACCCCTTGGCGAAGAGGCCGAGGCGACGTTCGAGTTCGAGAACGCCATCGTCGGCGGTGTGGTCCCCAGGGACTACATTCCGGCGGTGGAGAAGGGCGTGAAGGACGCCATGGAAGGGGGGGTGCTCGCCGGCTACCCGCTGGTCGGCATCAAGGTCACCCTGTTCGATGGCTCCTATCACGAAGTGGATTCCAGCGAGCAGGCCTTCCGGGTGGCCGGTTCGATGGCGCTGCGCAATGGTGCGCGCGATGCCGATCCGGTGCTGCTGGAGCCGATCATGAAGGTCGAGGTCAGCACGCCCGAGGAGTACATGGGCGATGTGATGGGCGACCTGAGTTCGCGCCGGGGCACGATCTCCGGCATGGAAGATGCGCCAGCCGGAAAGATTATCCGTGCCGAGGTGCCGTTGGCCGAGATGTTCGGTTATGCCACGGCGCTGCGCAGCGCGACCCAGGGGCGCGCGAGCTACAGCATGGAATTTGCCAAGTACCAGGTGGTGCCCGAGGCCATTGCCGAGAAGATCATCAATCGGTACTAGGCGGCGAACAACAATTCGGTAATCACTCCGCAAAGATTTGTCAGGCAAATCAGTTAAGGGGCCAGAGAAGATGTCCAAGGAAAAATTCGAACGTACAAAGCCGCACGTCAACGTCGGCACCATCGGTCACGTTGACCATGGCAAGACGACGCTGACCGCGGCGATCACCACCCACCAGGCGAAGAAGTTCGGCGGTGAGGCACGGGCGTACGACCAGATCGACAACGCCCCGGAAGAGCGCGAGCGCGGCATCACGATTGCGACGGCCCACGTGGAATACGAGTCGGACAAGCGCCACTACGCGCACGTCGACTGCCCGGGTCACGCAGACTACGTGAAGAACATGATCACCGGTGCGGCGCAGATGGACGGCGCCATCCTGGTGGTGTCGGCGGCCGACGGCCCCATGCCGCAGACCCGCGAGCACATCCTGCTGTCGCGCCAGGTCGGCGTGCCGTACATCATCGTGTACATGAACAAGGCCGACATGGTCGACGACGAGGAGCTGCTGGAGCTGGTGGAAATGGAGATCCGCGAGCTGCTCGACTCCTACGACTTCCCGGGTGACGACACCCCCGTGATCATCGGTTCGGCGCTGAAGGCGCTGGAAGGCGACGACTCGGAGATCGGCACCCAGTCCATCGACAAGCTGGTCGAGGCGCTGGACACCTACATTCCGGATCCGGAGCGTGCGATCGACGGCGACTTCATCATGCCGATCGAAGACGTGTTCTCGATCTCGGGCCGCGGCACCGTGGTGACCGGTCGCGTGGAGCGCGGCAAGATCCACGTTGGCGACGAAGTCGAGATCGTGGGTCTGCGCGAGACCCAGAGCACGACCTGCACGGGCGTGGAGATGTTCCGCAAGCTGCTGGACGAAGGCGTTGCCGGCGACAACGTGGGCGTGCTGCTGCGTGGCACCAAGCGTGACGAGGTGGAGCGCGGCCAGGTGCTGGCGAAGCCGGGCTCGATCAAGCCGCACACGCACTTCGAGGCCGAGGTGTACGTGCTGAGCAAGGACGAGGGCGGTCGTCACACGCCGTTCTTCAATGGTTATCGTCCGCAGTTCTACTTCCGTACCACCGACGTGACCGGCGCCTGCGAGCTGCCGGAGGGCGTGGAGATGGTGATGCCGGGCGACAACGTGAAGATGACGGTGAAGCTGATCGCGCCGATCGCGATGGAAGAAGGCCTGCGCTTCGCGATCCGCGAGGGTGGCCGCACCGTCGGCGCCGGCGTGGTTTCCAAGATCATCGAGTGATTCGGTGATTCCGTATTTCGAGTGATTTAGCAATGACCAATCAACGTATTCGAATTCGTCTCAAGTCGTTCGATCATCGACTGATCGACCAGTCGGCCAAGGAGATCGTCGAGACCGCCAAGCGCAGCGGCGCCCATGTGGTCGGTCCGATTCCCCTGCCGACCAAGAAAGAGCGCTACACCGTGCTGATCTCGCCGCACGTCAACAAGGACGCGCGCGACCAGTACGAGATCCGCACCCACAAGCGCCTGATGGAGATCGTCGACCCGACCGACAAGACCGTCGATGCGCTGATGAGGCTGGATCTGGCCGCCGGTGTGGACGTCCAGATCAAGCTGAACTGAGGTGAGAGCAATGGCGATTGGAATTGTAGGGCGCAAGGCCGGCATGACCCGCATCTTTACCGATGAAGGCCAGTCGGTGCCCGTCACCGTCATCGAGGTCGATCCGAACCGCGTCACCCAGGTGCGCACCGTCGAGAACGACGGCTATGCCGCCATCCAGGTGACTACCGGTACGCGCAAGGCCTCGCGTGTCAACAAGCCGATGGCAGGGCATTTCGCCAAGGCCGGCGTCGAGGCTGGACGCGGCCTGTGGGAGTTCCGCCTGGACGACCACGAGGGCGAGGCCCCCGAAGTGGGCGGTACCGTGGATGTGAGCATCTTCGAGGCCGGCCAGAAGGTGGACGTGCGTGGCGTCTCCAAGGGCAAGGGCTTCCAGGGTGGGGTCAAGCGGCACAACTTCCGTACCCAGGATGCCACCCACGGCAACTCCCTGTCGCACCGCGCGCCGGGCTCCATCGGCCAGTGCCAGACCCCGGGCCGGGTGTTCAAGGGCAAGAAAATGGCCGGTCACATGGGTGCCGAAAAGGTCTGCGTGCAGAACCTCGAGGTGGTGCGCGTGGATGCCGAACGCAACCTGCTGCTGGTCAAGGGCGCCGTCCCCGGCGCGCGTGGCGGTGATGTGATCGTCACCCCGGCCATCAAGCTGAAGAACAAGGGGTAAGACATGGATCTGAACGTACAGGGTGGCTCGAGCATCCAGGTGTCCGACGCCGTGTTCGGGGCCGACTACAAGGAGGCGCTGATCCACCAGGTGGTCACCGCCTACATGGCTGGCGCACGTGCCGGCACCAAGGCGCAGAAGAACCGCTCCGCGGTCAGTGGCGGCGGCGTCAAGCCCTGGCGCCAGAAGGGCACCGGTCGTGCCCGTGCCGGTACCATCCGCAGCCCGCTGTTCCGCCACGGTGGCGTGACCTTCGCTGCCTCGCCGCGTAATTACGCGCAGAAGGTCAACAAGAAGATGTACCGCGGGGCCCTGCGCTCCATCCTCTCCGAGCTGGTGCGCCAGGAGCGCCTGGTGGTGGTCGAGAGCTTCTCGGTCGACGCGCCCAAGACCAAACAGCTGGTCGGCAAGCTCAAGGAGCTGGGTATCGATGAGGCCCTGATCGTGGTCGAGGAGCTGGAGGAGAACCTGATGCTCGCGGCCCGCAATCTGTATCACGTGGATGCCCGTGGTGTGCACGAGCTCGATCCGGTCAGCCTGATCGGCTTCGACAAGGTGATCATCACCGCCGGTGCCCTCAAGCAGCTCGAGGAGAAACTGGCATGAGCAAGTTCAGCAAAGAGCGCCTGATGCAGGTTCTGCTCGCCCCGGTGGTGTCCGAGAAGAGCGTCACCGCGGCCGAGAGCGGCAACCAGTTTGTGTTCCAGGTCGCGCGTGACGCCACCAAGCCCGAGATCAAGGCCGCCGTCGAACTGCTGTTCGAGGTGGACGTCGAGAAGGTGCAGGTCCTCAACGTCAAGGGCAAGCGCAAGCGCTTCGGCCAGCGTCCGGGCAAGCGGGCGGACTGGAAGAAGGCCTATGTGCGCCTGAAGGAAGGCCAGGACATCAATTTCGGCGAGGGCGCCTGAGCGCTCCAGCCCTAGTCAAGCGGACAAGATCATGGCGATAGCTAAAGCAAAACCCACATCTCCCGGTCGACGCCACGTCGTCCAGGTCAAGCGCGAAGGGCTGCACAAGGGTGGCCCGCTGCGCGCGCTCGTGGACAAGAAGAGCAAGACCGGCGGACGCAACAACAAGGGCCGTATCACCACCCGGCACAAGGGCGGCGGCCACAAGCAGCGTTACCGCATCATCGACTTCAAGCGCGACAAGGACGGTGTGGTCGGCACTGTCGAGCGTCTCGAGTACGACCCGAACCGTACCGCGAATATCGCGCTGATCAAGTACGAGGACGGTGAATACCGCTATATCATCGCGCCGGCAGGCCTGAAGGCCGGTGACCAGATCCAGTCGGGCGAAGATGCCCCGATCTCGGTCGGCAACTGCATGAGCCTGCGCAACATGCCCATCGGTTCGGTGGTGCACTGCGTGGAGCTGAAGATCGGCAAGGGGGCGCAACTGGCGCGCAGTGCCGGCACCTCGGCACAGCTGGTGGCGCGCGAGGGTGACTACGCCACGCTGCGCCTGCGCTCTGGCGAGATGCGCAAGGTGCACGCCGATTGCCGCGCTACCCTGGGCGAGGTCAGCAACTCCGAGCACAATCTGCGCAAGCTGGGCAAGGCTGGCGCCGCGCGCTGGCGTGGCATCCGTCCGACGGTCCGCGGTGTCGCCATGAACCCGGTCGATCACCCGCACGGCGGCGGAGAGGGTCGCACCTCCGGTGGTCGTCACCCGGTCAGCCCCTGGGGCGTGCCCACCAAGGGTCACAAGACGCGCTCGAACAAGCGCACCGACAAGTTCATTGTTCGCGACCGTCGTCGCAAGTAACCGGTGGAGTAGAAAGGCATGCCACGTTCCATTCGCAAAGGACCTTTTATCGACCTCCACCTGCAGAAGAAGGTGGAAGCCGCGCGCGCCAACAATGATCGCAAGCCGATCAAGACCTGGTCGCGCCGCTCGATGATCAGCCCCGACATGGTTGGCCTGACCATCGCGGTCCACAACGGCAGGCAACACGTTCCGGTGCTGATCACCGAGAACATGGTCGGCCACAAGCTCGGTGAGTTCGCACTGACCCGCACCTATCGCGGTCACGATGCGGACAAGAAGACCAAGAAACGGTAAGGAGAGAAGCGATGCAAGCTGTAGCCAAACTGCGCTTTGCGCGCCTCTCGGCACAGAAGGGTCGTCTGGTGGCTGACCAGATCCGCGGCCTGCCTGTGGAGCAGGCGCTCAATATTCTTGCCTTCAGCAAGAAGAAGGGCGCTGTGCTCATGAAGAAGGTGCTCGATTCGGCCATCGCCAACGCGGAAAACAATGAAGGCGCCGATGTCGACGAGCTGAAGGTCAAGACGGTGTATGTGGACGAAGGCCCGACCATGAAGCGGCTCCGTGCACGTGCCAAGGGACGCGGCACTCGCATCCTGAAGCGCACCAGTCACATTACCGTCATCGTGGCGGACGAATAAGCGGGCATAACTATGGGCCAGAAAGTACATCCAACAGGCATCCGTCTCGGCATCGTCACCGATTGGACCTCCAAGTGGTATGCCGACAGCAAGAACTACGCCGATCTTCTCAATACCGATCTGGCGGTGCGCGAGTTTCTCAAGGAGCGCCTCAAGCAGGCCTCGGTGAGCCGTATCCAGATCGACCGCCCGGCGAAGAACGCGCACATCACCATTCACACCGCGCGTCCGGGCCTGGTGATCGGTCAGAAGGGCAAGGACATCGACGAGTTGCGCCGCGAGGTTGCCGAGCGTATGGGGATCCCGGTGCACATCAGTATCGAGGAGATCCGCAAGCCTGAACTCGACGCACAACTGGTGGCCGAGAGCATCGCCCAGCAACTGGAGCGCCGTATCATGTTCCGCCGCGCCATGAAGCGCGCCGTGCAGAATGCCATGCGCCTGGGCGCCCTGGGCGTGAAGGTGAATGTGGCTGGTCGTCTGAACGGCGCCGAGATCGCGCGCAGCGAATGGTACCGCGAGGGTCGGGTGCCGCTGCACACCCTGCGGGCCGACATCGATTACGGTTTCGCCGAGGCGCTGACCACCTACGGCATCATCGGCATCAAGACCTGGATCTTCAAGGGCGAGGTCTTCGGTGACGAGGAGAAGGATGCCGGCAAGGGCGAGTCCGGCAAGAAGGGCAAGAGCGCAGGCGCTCGGGGGTAAGTCATGCTGCAACCAAAACGCACCAAATTCCGCAAGCAACACAAGGGCCGCAACCGTGGCCTGGCGCACAGCGGCAACAAGGTCAGCTTCGGCGAGTACGGCCTCAAGGCCACCGGCCGTGGGCGCCTCACCGCGCGTCAGATCGAGGCGGCCCGTCGTACCATCACGCGCACCGTGAAGCGGGGCGGCAAGCTGTGGATCCGCGTGTTCCCGGACAAGCCGATCACCAAGAAGCCGCTCGAAGTGCGGATGGGCAAGGGCAAGGGCAACGTGGAGTACTGGGTGGCGCAGATCCAGCCCGGTCGCATGCTCTACGAGATCGAAGGTGTCTCCGAGGAACTGGCGCGCCGCGCCTTCGAGCTGGCCTCGGCCAAGCTCCCGGTGAGCACCACTTTTGTTAAACGGACGGTCCTCTGATGAAAGCGAACGAACTTCGTGAAAAGTCCCAGGCCGAATTGCGCGAGACGCTGCACGAGCTGCTCAAGGAGCAATTCAACCTGCGCATGCAACAGGGCACGGGCCAGTTGTCCCGTCCCCATCTGATGAAGGCAGTGCGCCGCAATATCGCGCGCGTGAAGACGATCATGAACGAAAAGCGTCGGGCAGGTGAAGCATGAGCGAGCAGGCAGGTAACCGGACTCTCCAGGGGCGCGTGGTCAGCGACAAGATGGACAAGACCATCACGGTGCTCATCGAGCGCCGGGTCAAGCACCCGCTGTACGGCAAGTTCGTGCGCCGTTCCACCAAGGTGCATGCGCACGACGAGAACAACGAGTGTCGCGTGGGCGACGTGGTGGTGGTCGAGCAGTGCCGGCCGCTGTCCAAGACCAAGAGCTGGCGCTTCGTCAAGCTGGTCGAGCGTCCGAACTGAATCGAACTGAACTCAAACTGATTGGGGTAGTGTCATGATCCAGATGCAAACCATGCTGGACGTCGCAGACAACAGCGGGGCCAAACGCGTCCAGTGCATCAAGGTGCTGGGCGGTTCGCACCGCCGGTACGCCGGAATAGGTGACATCATCAAGGTGTCGGTTAAAGACGCTATTCCGCGCGGCAAGGTGAAGAAGGGCGACGTCTACAACGCTGTCGTCGTACGTACCCGCAAGGGCGTGCGTCGTCCCGACGGCTCGGTGATCCGCTTCGACGGTAACGCCGCGGTGCTGTTGAACAACGCCCTGGCGCCGATCGGCACCCGTATCTTTGGCCCGGTAACGCGCGAACTGCGCAGTGAGCGTTTCATGAAGATCGTGTCGCTCGCTCCGGAAGTACTCTGAGGAATTCGCCATGGCACGACGCATTCGTAAAGGCGATGACGTGATCGTCCTTGCCGGCAAGGACAAGGGCAAGCGGGGCACCGTCCTGGCGGTGCTCGAGGATCGCGTGATCGTCGAGAACATCAACCTGGCCAAGAAGCACATGAAGCCGAACCCCAACAAGGGAGAGCCCGGCGGCATCGTGGACAAGGAGATGCCCCTGCACATCTCCAATGTGGCTTTGTTCAACCCCGCGACCAACAAGGGTGACCGTGTCGGATTCAAGATCCTCGAGGACGGTCGCAAGGTGCGCGTATTCAAGTCCAACGGCGAAGTCGTGGACGTCTGAGGCAGATATCGATGGCACGTTTGCACGATCACTACAAAGAGAAGGTCGTTCCGCAGCTGATGGAGAAGTTCGGCTACAAGAGCATCATGGAGGTGCCGCGGATCGAGAAGATCACCCTCAACATGGGTGTCGGCGAGGCGGTGGGCGACAAGAAGAACATGGAGTTCGCGGTCGCCGACATGGCGCGCATCGCCGGTCAGAAGCCGATCGTCACCCGCGCGCGCAAGTCGGTTGCCGGCTTCAAGATCCGCGAGGGCTGGCCCATCGGCTGCAAGGTGACCCTGCGTCGTGAGCGCATGTACGAGTTCCTCGATCGCCTGGTCAACATCGCCCTGCCGCGGGTGCGTGACTTCCGTGGTCTGAGCCCCAAGTCCTTCGACGGCCGGGGCAACTACAGCCTGGGTGTGAAGGAGCAGATCATCTTCCCCGAGGTCGAGTACGACAAGGTCGATACCCTGCGTGGCATGGACATCACCATCACCACCACTGCGCGTACCGACGAGGAAGGCCGTGCCCTGCTCGACGGCTTCAATTTCCCGTTCAAGTAATCGGACTAGAGAACATGGCAAAGAAGAGCATGTGGGCCCGCGAGGCCAAGCGCCAGAAGATGGTTCAGAAGTACGCCGCCAAGCGCGCCGAACTGAAGGCCATCATCAACGACCGCAACCGCTCCTTCGAGGAGATCGACGCGGCCGTGGCCGCCCTGCAGAAGCTGCCGCGCGATGCCAGTCCGGTGCGCCAGCAGCGTCGCTGCCGGGTGTCCGGTCGGCCGCATGCGGTGTATCGCAAGTTCGGCCTGTGCCGCAACAAGCTGCGTGAAGCGGCCATGCGCGGCGACGTGCCTGGTCTGAAGAAGGCCAGCTGGTAACTGTCTGACTCTCCGGGCTGGATTTCTGGTTCGGATTTGTATACAGTGCACGGCTCCCTGAAACTCGGGGCCGTGTTTCGTTACACATTCGGGTATCGCATCGCAAGACGATGGCTGACCCAGAGGAGACTCGATCATGAGCATGTCGGATCCGATTGCGGATATGCTGACGCGCATCCGCAACGGCCAGGCGGCCAACAAGTCGTCTGTGCAAATGCCTGCTTCCAAGAAGAAGCTGGCTGTCGCCAAGGTCCTGAAGGACGAGGGCTATATCATCGATTATCAGCAGATCGAGGTCGATGGCAAGCCCGTGCTGGAGATCCAGCTCAAGTATTTCCAGGGCCGCCCGGTCATCGAATACATCAAGCGTGTGAGCCGACCCGGTCTGCGGATCTACAAGGGCCGCGACGAGTTGCCGCGCGTGCGCGGCGGCCTGGGCATCGCCATCGTTTCCACTTCCAAAGGCGTGATGACCGACCGCGAGGCCCGCAAGCTGGGTCATGGTGGCGAAGTCATCGCCTACGTCGCATAAGGGAGGGTCTGGCATGTCACGCATAGCGAAAGCGCCCATCACCGTCCCGTCCGGCGTCGAGGTCAAGATCGACGGCCAGCACGTGAGCGTCAAGGGGCCCAAGGGTGCGCTGGAAATGGACGTACATCCGGATGCCGTGGTGAGCATCGACGATGGCGTCATCTCGGTGCGTCCGGCCGACGGTGTCAAGAAGGGCTGGGCCATGGCCGGTACCATGCGCGCGCTGGTCAACAACATGGTGGTCGGTGTCAGTCAGGGCTTCCAGAAGAAGCTGGAGCTGGTCGGTGTGGGTTATCGCGCCCAGGCCAAGGGCAAGGTGCTCAACCTGACCCTCGGTTTCTCGCACCCGGTCAATTACGAGGTGCCCGAAGGCATCACTATCGAGACGCCCTCGCAGACCGAGGTGGTGGTTTCCGGCAGCGACAAGCAGAAGGTGGGCCAGGTGGCCGCCGAGATTCGCAGCTTCCGGCCGCCGGAGCCGTACAAGGGCAAGGGTGTTCGCTACGCGGATGAGCACATCATCCGCAAAGAAGCGAAGAAGAAGTAAGGGGTTAGCACGATGGATAAGAAAGCATCTCGTCTGCGTCGCGCCAAGCGGGCGCGCGCCAAGATCCGCGAGTTGGGCGTGCATCGCCTGACGGTTCATCGCACCCCGCGCCACATCTATGCCCAGGTGATCGCGCCCAACGGCGCCGAGGTCGTCGCCGCGGCCTCGACCGTCGACAAGGAGATCAAGGCCGGCATCGAGGGCAGCACCGGCAATGTCGCCGCGGCTGCCGTGGTGGGTCGTGCGATTGCCGAGCGCGCGAAGGCCAAGGGCATCGAGCGCGTGGCCTTCGACCGTTCCGGGTTCCGTTATCACGGCCGCGTGAAGGCCCTGGCCGATGCCGCGCGTGAAGCCGGCCTTGAGTTCTGAGGAGTCTGCATCATGGCAAATTATGAAACCAAGCCTGCCGGCGACGACCTGATCGAGAAGCTGATCGGCGTCAACCGTGTCGCCAAGGTGGTGAAGGGTGGCCGGGTGTTCGGCTTTGCCGCCCTGGTGGTGGTCGGTGACGGCAATGGCCGTGTCGGCTTCGGCACCGGCAAGTCCAAGGAGGTCCCGGTGGCCATCCAGAAGGCCATGGAGGCCGCGCGCCGCAACATGATCGAGGTCAAGCTGAAGGACGGTACCCTGCAGTACCCGCTGGTCGGCCGTCATGGCGCCGCCAAGGTCTACATGCAGCCCGCCTCGGAAGGTACCGGTATCATCGCGGGCGGTGCCATGCGCGCCATCTTCGAGGTGGTGGGCGTGCACAACGTGCTGGCCAAGTGCATCGGCTCGAACAATCCCATCAACGTGGTTCGCGCCACCCTCAACGGCCTGGCCAACATGAGCGACGCCGAGTATGTCGCGGCCAAGCGTGGCAAGACCGTCGAAGAGATTCTGGGGTAATCGCCATGGCTGACAAGAAGATGATGAAAGTGAAGCTGGTGCGCAGCATGCACGGCCGCAAGAAGGGCCACAAGGAGTGCGTCCTGGGGCTGGGGTTGCGGCGCATGCATCAGGTCGTCGAGGTCGAGGACACGCCTGCCACCCGCGGCATGGTGAACAAGGTGTGTTACATGGTTCAAGTCGTGGAGGAAGCCTGAGATGCGTCTGAATACGCTTAAACCCGCCGAAGGCAGCAAGCGCGCGCGCAAGCGTGTCGGCCGGGGCATCGGCAGCGGCTTCGGCAAGACCGCCGGTCGCGGCCACAAGGGTCAGAAGGCCCGTTCCGGCGGCAAGGTGCCGATCGGCTTCGAGGGCGGTCAGATGCCCTTGCAGCGGCGTCTGCCCAAGGTGGGCTTCCGTTCGCGCAAGGCCAGGCTCACCGCCGAGGTGCGGCTGGACGAGATCGCCAAGGTCGAGGGTGACGTGGTCGATCTGGCGGCGCTGCACGCGGCCGACATCCTGCCGCGCAACAAGACGCGGGCCAAGATCATCCTGTCCGGCGAGATTCAGCGCGCCGTGACGGTCAAGGGTCTGCGCGTGACCAGGGGTGCCCGCGCTGCCATCGAGGCGGCGGGCGGCAAGGTCGAGGACTGAACGACCCATGGCCCAGAATCCCGCCGCCGGCATCTCCCTGGGGCAGCTCAGCGAGCTGAAGCGCCGCCTGCTGTTCGTGCTGGGTGCGATCATCGTGTATCGCATCGGCACCTTCATCCCGGTGCCCGGGGTCGATCCGGCGGCACTGGCGGCGCTGTTCGAGCAACAGCAGGGCACCATCCTGGACATGTTCAACATGTTCTCGGGGGGAGCGCTCAAGCGCGCCAGTCTGTTCGCCCTGGGGATCATGCCCTACATCTCGGCCTCGATCATCGTGCAGCTGATGTCGGCGGTGATCCCCAGGCTGGAGCAGTTGAAGAAGGAAGGCGAGGCCGGTCGGCGCAAGATCACCCAGTACACCCGTTACGGGACTCTGGTGCTCGCGACCTTCCAGGCCATCGGCATCGCAGTGGCGTTGCAGGGCCAGTTCGGTGAAGGGCTGGTAGTGGCCAAGGGGCCGGGCTTCGTGTTCACCGCGACCGTGTCGCTGGTGACCGGCACCATGTTCCTGATGTGGCTGGGCGAACAGATCACCGAACGGGGTCTGGGCAACGGGATCTCGCTGATCATCTTTGCCGGTATCGTGGCCGGCATGCCTGCGGCCTTTGGTTCGGTGGTGGAGCTGGTCAGCAATGGCGAGATGAATGCGCTGTTCGCGCTGTTCCTGTTCATCCTGGCGATCGGGGTGACCGGCTTCGTGGTCTTCGTCGAGCGTGGGCAGCGGCGCATCACGGTCAACTATGCCAAGCGTCAGCAGGGGCGCAAGATGTTTGCCGCGCAGAGCAGTCATCTGCCGCTGAAGCTGAACATGGCCGGGGTGATTCCGCCGATCTTCGCGTCGAGCATCATCCTGTTCCCGACCACGCTCGCACAGTGGGCGGGCAATACCGAGAACATGCGCTGGTTGCAGGACATCATCGCGCTGGTGTCGCCGGGTGAGCCCCTGTACATGGTGGCCTATGCGGCAGGCATCATCTTCTTCTGCTTCTTCTACACCGCGCTGGTGTTCAACGCGAAGGAGACGGCAGAGAACCTGAAGCGTTCCGGCGCCTTCATCCCCGGTATCCGTCCGGGTGAGCAGACCGCGGCCTATATCGACAAGGTGATGTCGCGGCTGACCCTGGCCGGCGCGCTGTACATCACTGCGGTGTGCCTGCTGCCGGAGTTTCTACGCGCGGGCTGGAACGTGCCCTTCTACTTCGGCGGCACCTCGCTGCTGATCGTGGTCGTGGTGGTGATGGATTTCATGGCCCAGGTGCAGGCGCACATCATGTCGCACCAGTACGAGGGGCTGATGAAGAAGGCGAATTTCAAGAACGTCGGGGGCGCGGGTTCGCTGCGCTGAGAGACGGTTGCATTCGGAGTTGGAGCTATGAAAGTCAGAGCATCGGTCAAGAAGATGTGCCGCAACTGCAAGATCATCAAGCGTCACGGCGTGGTGCGCGTGATCTGCAGCGACCCGCGCCACAAGCAGCGTCAGGGTTGATCGGTCGCCGTTCGCGGCCTTGAACAGGCGCCTGGATTTTGATATAGTGCCGCGCTTTCGCGCGTCATTTGCCGAGAGAGTTTTCAGGAGAATTTGAGCATGGCCCGTATTGCTGGTGTCAACATTCCCGATCGGAAGCACGTGGTGATCGCGCTGCGTTCGATCTACGGCATTGGCCCGACGCGCGCAGCAAGCATCTGTGATGCCGCCGGTGTCGAGCCCAGCCGCAAGGTGATGGAGCTGAGCGACGAAGAACTCGAGAAGCTGCGTGCCGAGGTGGGCAAGTACACGGTCGAGGGTGACCTGCGGCGCGAGGTGTCGATGAACATCAAGCGGCTGATGGACCTGGGCTGCAACCGCGGTATCCGTCACCGTCGCGGCCTGCCGGTGCGCGGTCAGCGCACCAAGACCAATGCCCGTACCCGCAAGGGTCCGCGCAAGCCGATCAAACGTTAAGCAATCGCGAAGTTTTCAGGAATCAGGCAGATGGCCAAGAACACCACCCGTAAAAAGGTCAAGAAGGTCGTTACCGACGGCATTGCCCATGTGCATGCCTCGTTCAACAACACGATCATCACCATTACCGATCGCCAGGGCAATACCCTGTGCTGGGCGACCGCCGGCGGTTCCGGCTTCCGGGGTTCGCGCAAGAGCACACCCTTCGCCGCGCAAGTGGCCGCGGATCGCTGTGGCGAAATGGCCAAGGAGTTCGGTGTCAAGAACCTGGACGTGAACGTCAAGGGGCCGGGTCCGGGGCGCGAGTCGGCCGTGCGCGCGCTGAACAACGCCGGCTTCAAGATCACCAGTATCTCGGACGTCACCCCGATTCCCCACAATGGCTGTCGCCCACCCAAGAAGCGCCGCGTGTAACCGGAGTTAGATCATGGCACGTTATCTCGGACCGAAATGCAAACTGATGCGCCGTGAGGGCACCGATCTGTTCCTCAAGAGCCGCGTCCGCTCCATCGACACCAAGTGCAACATGGAAAAGGTGCCGGGCCAGTCCGGTGACCGTCGTCGTCGGCTGTCCGACTACGGTGTCCAGCTGCGTGAAAAGCAGAAGGTGCGCCGTCTGTACGGTGTGCTCGAGCGCCAGTTCCGCAATTACTACAAGGAAGCCGACCGGGTGAAAGGCCCCACCGGCGAGAACCTGCTGCGTCTGCTGGAGTCGCGCCTGGACAATGTGGTCTATCGCATGGGCTTCGGCTGCACCCGCAACGAGGCGCGCCAGCTGGTCAGCCACAAGGCCATCGAGGTCAACGGCAAGGTGGTCAACATCGCCTCCTACCGCGTCAAGCCCGAAGACGTGATCAGCGTGCGTGAGAAGGCCAAGAAGCAGGAGCGTATCAAGGCCTCCCTGGCGCTGGCCGAGCAATACGGCTTCCCCGAGTGGGTGGAAGTGGACACCAAGGCCATGAAGGGTGTGTTCAAGCGTTATCCGGACCGTGCCGAACTGCCGGCCGAGATCAACGAGCAGCTGATCGTCGAACTGTATTCGAAGTGATCGGTATCTTCCGGACAGAGAACAGAAGAGGGTAATCCATGGCGGGTTCGGTCAACGAGTTCCTCAAGCCACGCATCGTCAATGTGGAGACGATCAGCGAGCGTCACGCAAAGGTGTCCCTGGAGCCGCTGGAGCGGGGCTTCGGTCACACCCTGGGCAATGCGCTGCGGCGCATCCTGCTCTCTTCGATGCCCGGCTGCGCGGTCACCGAGGTCGAGATCGAAGGTGTGCTGCACGAATACAGCGCCGTCGAGGGCGTGCAGGAAGACGTGCTCGAGATCCTGCTCAATCTCAAGGAGCTGGCCATCGTCATGGAGGACCGCGACGAGGCCATGCTCGTGCTGAATGCCAAGGGGCCGGGTACCGTGACCGCCGGTGACCTGCAACTCCCGCATGGCGTGGAGATCGCCAACCCCGACTTCGTGATCGCTCACCTCACCGACAAGGGCGAGCTGAACATGAACGTCAAGGTCGAGCGTGGTCGTGGCTACGAGCCGGCGGTCAACCGCGAGGGTGCAGCCGGTGAGGATCGCCCCATCGGTCGTCTGCAGCTGGATGCCTCCTACAGCCCGATCCGTCGCGTGGCCTACAGCGTCGAGTCCGCGCGCGTGGAGCAGCGTACCGACCTCGACCGCCTGGTACTCGACATCGAGACCGACGGCACCATCGATCCGGAAGACGCCGTGCGTCACTCGGCGACCATCCTGCAGGACCAGCTCAGTGCCTTCGTCAACCTCGACCAGACCACCACGGCCGCCGGTGCCGAGGAGGAGGAAGGCAAGGGGCCGGTCATCGACCCCATCCTGCTGCGCCCGGTGGACGACCTGGAACTCACGGTGCGTTCGGCCAATTGCCTGAAGGCCGAGAACATCTTCCTCATCGGCGATCTGATTCAGCGTACCGAGGTGGAGTTGCTGAAGACCCCGAACCTGGGCAAGAAGTCCCTGACCGAGATCAAGGACGTGCTTGCCACCCGTGGCCTGTCGCTGGGCATGCGCCTGGAGAACTGGCCGCCGGAGAATCTCGAAGAACTGATGGCACGCTGAGAAGCGTTCCCCGTAGTAACCTCTTTGCATAGGAAGTCGACCCATGCGTCATCGCAAATCCGGACGGCAGCTGAACCGCAACAGCGCACATCGCAAGGCCATGTTCCGCAACATGGCCAACTCGCTGTTCGAGCACGAACTGATCAAGACCACTCTGCCCAAGGCCAAGGAACTGCGCCGCGTGGCCGAGCCGTTGATCACCCTGGCCAAGGAGGATAGCGTGGCCAAGCGCCGCCTGGCCTTCGCCCGCCTGCGCAACCAGGCCACCGTGGCCAAGCTGTTCAACGAGCTGGGACCGCGCTACAAGGAACGTCCGGGCGGCTATCTGCGTATCCTCAAGTGCGGCTATCGCCCTGGGGACAAGGCGCCCATGGCCTATGTCGAGCTGGTCGATCGCCCGATCGTCGAGGCCGAGCAGGGCGAGGACATGGAAGCGGCTGTCGAGAGCGAATGATCGCGCGCCGCGCGAGCGACAGGCCGGGCATTGCCCGGCCTTTTGCGTTTCGGGGAGCCGACCTGCTATGAGTGACCCGCTCGTCCTGTTTACCGACTACGGGCTCGAGGGTCCCTGGGTCGGCCTGCTGCACGCGGTGATACGCCAGGCCCGGCCAGAGGCCCAGATCATCGACTTGCAACATGACCTGCCGCCCTTTCGTCCGCGTGGCGCCGGCATCCTGCTCGCCGCCCAGTGCCGCTGGTTGCCGCGGGATGCCACCGTGGTGGCAGTGGTCGATCCCGGTGTGGGCACCGCGCGCGGCGGGCTCCTCGTCGAGTGTGGCGACCTGCGCCTGATCGGTCCCGACAATGGCCTGTTCGCGCCTTTTTTCGCGGGGGCGCGCCGCATTCGGCGCATCGACTGGATGCCCGAACACATTCCCGCTACTTTCCACGGCCGCGACTGGTTCGTACCCGCTGCGCTGCGCCTGCTCTCGGCTGAGGGCCTGGAGACCACCGAGCTGCGCTCTGCGGACTGCGTCGGCCATGACTGGCCTGAGCGCCTTGAGGAGATCATCTACATCGATCGCTTCGGTAACCTGATCACCGGTATCCCGGCATCATCGGCTCCCGAGGGTGGTCCGTGGCGCCTCGCCGGGCACGAGTTGCCGCACGCCCGCACCTTTGCCGAGGTGTCGCCCGGCACGGCCTTCTGGCACCGCAACGCCCTGGGCCTGGTCGAGATCGCGGTCAATCAGGGCAGTGCCGCGGAGCGGCTCGGGCTGCGCGTCGGCGACCCGGTGTGAGCGTGCTGCCCCCGGGAGGACTGTCCCCGGCATCTCTCAGACCGCGGCATAGTGCACCTTTTCGCCCAGCCAGCGACGGATCAAGGGCGCGGCCAGCTCGGGGTGTTCACGCAACAGGCGATCGGCCAGCGCCTGCACCTGCGGGATCAGCGCCTCGTCGCGCACCAGATCGGCGATGCGGAACTGTACCTCCCCGGTCTGCCGGGTGCCCAGCACCTCGCCGGGACCTCGCAGCGCCAGATCCTTGCGCGCGATGGCAAAGCCGTCGCTGCTCTCGCGCAGCATGCCGAGGCGCTCGCGCGCCAGCGGCCCCAGGGGAGGGTGATACAGCAACACGCAGTGGCTCTCGGTCGCGCCCCGGCCGACCCGGCCGCGCAACTGGTGCAGCTGCGCCAGGCCCAGGCGTTCGGCATTTTCGATGATCATCAGGCTGGCGTTGGGCACGTCCACGCCGACCTCGATCACGGTGGTGGCCACCAGCAGGTCCAGCTCGCCGGCCTTGAAGGCCTGCATCACCGCTTCCTTGTCGGCGGCCTTCAGGCGCCCGTGCACCAGACCGATCCGCAGGTCCGGCAGGGCCTCGCCCAGTGCGCGTGCGCTGTCCTCGGCGGCCTGGCACTGCAAGGCCTCGGACTCCTCTATCAGGGTGCAGACCCAGTAGGCCTGACGCCCCTGGCGGCAGTTCTCGCCCACCCGTGCCACCACTTCGCCGCGACGTTCGTCGCTGATCACCACTGTCTTCACCGGCCGGCGGCCGGGCGGCAGTTCGTCGATCACCGAGAGATCGAGATCGGCATAGGCGGTCATCGCCAGGGTGCGCGGGATGGGGGTGGCGGTCATGATCAGCTGGTGCGGCACCAGCCCCTCGCCCTTGTTGCGCAGCGCCAGCCGCTGGTGCACGCCGAAGCGGTGCTGCTCGTCCACGATGGCCAGGCCCAGGCGGGCGAAGTGCACATCGTCCTGGAACAGGGCATGGGTGCCGATCACCAGTGCCAGCTCGCCGGCGGTCAGGCGCTCGAGCACCGCTTCGCGTCGGCGCCCCTTGTGACGGCCGGTGAGCCAGCCCACCTCGATGCCCAGCGGTGCGAACCATTGCGCCAGGTTCTGCCGGTGCTGCTCGGCCAGCAGCTCGGTCGGCGCCATCAGTGCCACCTGCCAGCCGGCCTCCAGTGCACGTGCGGCGGCCAGCGCCGCGACCAGGGTCTTGCCACTGCCCACGTCGCCCTGCACCAGGCGCAGCATGGGGCGCCCCGAGGCGAGGTCGTCGGCGATCTCGCCGGCCACACGCCGTTGCGCGCCGGTCGGTTCGAACGGCAGCGTATCCAGCAGGCGACGTTCCAGTTCGCCGTTGACGGTGATGCGCGGTGCGGTCTGTGCGCGTGCGTGGCGGCGCAGCAGGCGCAGGCTGAGCTGGTGTGCCAGCAGCTCCTCGAAGGCCAGCCGCTGCTGTGCGGGGTGACCCTTTTCCGAGAGCAGTTGGGTGGAGACATCCGGCGGCGGCCTGTGCAGCAGCGCTATCGATTCGGGCAGGGAAGGTAGCCGGTGTTCGCGCAGTACTGCCTCCGGCAGCAGTTCCTGCAGGGCGCGCCCTTCGTGCAGCAACGCCAGGGCCTGTTCGGTGAGATCACGCCAACTCCGTTGGTGCAGGCCCTCCGTGGTGGGATAGATCGGTGTGAGCGCCTCTTCGACGGGGGCAGGTGTATCGTCGCGCAGCAGGTGGTACTCGGGATGCACCAGTTCGAGCATCGCCGGGCCATTGCGTGCCTCACCGAAGCAACGCAGACGCACGCCGCGCGCGAAGGCCTGTTTCTGCGCGGCAGTGAAGTGAAAGAAGCGCAGCATCAGGGCGCCGCTGCCGTCGGACACCCGTACCAGCAGGGAGCGCCGCCGGCCGAAGCGCACCTCGGCGTGATCGACGGTGACCTCGATCACCGCCTGGTCGCCGGCGCGCAGGCTACCCACCGGTACTACCCGGGTGCGGTCCTGATAGCGCAGCGGCAGGTGGAACAGCAGGTCCTGCACCGTGGCGATGCCCAGCCGCGCCAGTTGTTGTACGCGCCTTGGCCCCACCCCGCGCAGCGCGCTCACCGGCATCATCGCCAGACTGTCCGCTTGGGCGTTCATGGGGCGAGGATACTGGAGGAAGGAGAACGTAACAAGAACATGGGGGTGGGTGGGGAACCGCCAAGGACGCCAAGGGTGCGAAGGTTTCTGAAGGGGGAACCACAAAGGGCACGAAGGACACGAAGATTTCCTATGTGATGCTGGCCGATGAGCACAAGGCCGTCACATCAATAGCCTTCGTGTTCTTTGTGTCCTTTGTGGTGATTTCCGTGCTTGCCGTTTGGTCGAGAGGCCTCTACGGTTCCATCCTGGCAGCGGAACCGGGACAATGGCGGCGCGCAGGGTGGCAAGGGCCCTGCACCATCGTCTTCATCGCAGGACCGACGCCATGTTTCAGGAGATTCTCGAATTCGACACCCGTGGGCGCAGCACTCTGGACATCACCCGCGAGGTGCAGGCTGCGGTGGCACGCAGTGGGGTGGAAACCGGGCTGTGCCATGTGTTCGTGCAACACACCAGCGCCTCGCTGATCCTGTGCGAGAACGCGGACCCCGATGTGCGGCACGACCTGGAGGGCTGGTTTCAGCGCAATGTCCCGGACGGTGATCCCCGCTACCGGCACAGCCTGGAGGGGCCGGACGACATGCCGGCACACATCCGCTCGATACTCACCCACATGGACCTGACCCTGCCGGTGCGCGAGGGGGGCTGTGCGCTGGGGACCTGGCAGGGGATCTTTCTCTATGAGCACCGCCATCACGGTCACCGGCGGCGGGTGCTGGTGACCGTGAACGGCTGATTCAGGCGGGCGTCATTTCTTGTTGAGCGCGATATAGGCGCGGGTGAAGCCCTTGAGGGAGACCGGCAGGGTGAGCACCTGGCGATTGAGCAGGGCCACGCGCACCGCGGCCTTCTCGGCCTTCTTCATCACCTTGAGCAGCTTGTCGTCGATGACCTGGCCCACGGTGGTGCAGCCCTCGGGGGCGCAGGCCAGGAAGGGCAGCTTGAGCGGTTCCTTTTCGTGGCCTTCGACCAGGAAGGCCGCGCCCGGCGGCAACAGCACGCCCAGCGGCAGGGTCACGATCAGCACTGGTTTGCCGTTCTGTGGTGCCATGCCGATGCGCATCTGCATCACCAGCTTGCCGTTGTCCTTGTTGCTCACGTTCTGGAAGATGTAGCAGACCTCCGGTCCCTGCTTGTCCTTGGCATCGGCCAGGCCCTCTTCGCAGGCCTTGCCCCAGTCGCCGAAGGTGGGTACCGATTTCTTGTCCTCTGCCAGTGCGGGTTGGAGGATGGCCAGGAGGAGTATCGCCAGGATCAGTTTGTGCATCGTTGAAGTTCCGTTTGTCTGTGGATCGGGGCATCCGGCGGGAAAACCCCGCCTGGCTTCAGTCAACCGACAGTCGATCAGCCGCCGAGTTCCATGATAGCGTCCATTTCGACACCGGCGTCCCGCGGCAGCGCCGCCACGCCGATGGCAGCGCGTGCCGGATAGGGTTGCTGGAAGTACTCGGCCATCACCTCGTTGACTTTGGCGAAGTGACCCAGGTCGGTGAGGAAGATGTTCAGCTTGACCACGTCGTTCAGGCTGCCGCCGGCGGCCCGGGCCACGGCGGCGAGATTGTCGAATACGCGTCGGATCTGCGCCTCGATGTCGCCCTCGACCATTTCCATGGTCTCCGGCACCAGCGGGATCTGGCCCGACAGGTATACGGTGCTGCCTACCTTGACCGCCTGGGAATACGTGCCGATGGCCTGTGGGGCCTGGTCGGTGGCAATGATTTCTCTGCTCATCTGGACTCGTCTCCTGCAAGGGTGAGATGGCAATGCATGCACTCTATACAAAGGGTCCCCGGCTGCCCAGCCCCCTGGTGCTGGCGGGTGTGCTGCTGCTTTCTGCCTGCAGCGACCCGCCGGAGCCACCGCGGCTGCCGGCCGAGCCTTGGTCCGATGCGGCCGAGGCGACATTTCAGCACGCCGAGGCGCTGCGCTATAGTGTCGAGCAGCAGCGGCTGGAACGCGAGCGGCTGCACCGCCTGGGGCTAGACGGCGCGGTCCCGCCGCCACCGAAGCCATAGGCCGCCGAGGATCGCCAGCACCCACAAGGGGGCATCGTGCCAGCGCACGTAGGGGGTGGCACCCCGGCGCGGTACCACCTCGGCCTGCAGCAGCGCGGGGGCGAACTGGGGCGAGCGTGCGCGCACCCGGCCGCGCTCGTCGATCACTGCCGAAATGCCGGTATTGGTCGCGCGCAGCAGCCAGCGGCCGGTTTCCCGTGCACGCATGCGCGCGATCTCCAGGTGTTGATGCGGCGCCAGCGAGTCGCCAAACCAGGCATCGTTGCTGGCGTTGATCAGGAACGCCGCCTGCGGCAGGGCCTCTGCGACTTCGTGGCCGAAGGCGTCCTCGTAACAGATATCCACGCCGACCGCGTGACCGGTGAGATACAGCACCGGGCCGACCGAGGGGTCGGCGCTGAAGTCCGACATGGGGATATGCAGAAAGTCCAGTAGCGGACGCAGCAGGGGGGGCAGCGGCAGGTATTCGCCGAAGGGCACCAGGTGGCGTTTGAAATACTGCTGCCGGCCGGAGGCGCCGAGCCCGATCATGGCGTTGTAATAGCGTCCGTCGGGGCGGCGCACCACGATGCCGGTGAGCAGGTCCCGCCCTTCGTCGCGCATGCGCCGGTCGAGCGGTCGCAGCAGGGTATCCTCGACCTCGTCGTCGAACGCCGCGATGGCCGTCTCCGGCCAGACGACCAGGCGAGCCTCCGGCGCCCGCTCGCTCAGTTCCAGGTAGCGTTCGATACTCGCCTGGAAGTACTCGGGTCGCCATTTCTCGCGCTGCGGTACATTACCCTGCACCAGTGCCACCGGCACCGGCGTGCCCGCGGGCTCGGTCCAGTCGATGCGCCCGAGCAGCGCCCCCGTGCCCCACAGCAGGATCAGGGCGAGCAGGGGCCAGCCCCGCCGCCAGGTAAGCAACAGCCCGGCCGAGAGCACCAGCAGGGCGCCGACGCCGAATACGCCGAGCAGGGGGGCGAAACCCGCCAGTGGCAGGTCGACCTGACTGTAGCCCAGGGACAGCCAGGGGAAGCCGGTGAAGAGCCAGGCGCGCAGCAGCTCCACTCCCAGCCAGGCCAGTGGGGCGGCCAGCCACAACAGCAGGGGGCCGTTCCGCTCGCCGGCCAGCCAGCGCAGGCTGGCCCCGGTGAGGGCGAAGTAAGCGGCCACGACGGCGATGAACAGCAGGGTGAACAGCAGTCCCAGCGGCGGCACCACGCCGCCGAACTGGTCGATGCTGATGCGCAGCCAGAAGACGCCGAAACCCACCAGGCCGAGGCCGAAGGCATAGCCGATGGCGGCTGCCTCGCGCACGCTGTGCGTGCCACGCCAGAGCTGCAGCAGGGCGGCGATCAGCGGCAGTGCCAGCCAGCCCTGGCCGAAGGGAGCGAAGGCCAGCACCAGCAGGGCGCCCAGCCCGAAGGCGGCAGCCCCGCGCAGCAGGGAGGGGGCGACCCGCAGTGGCACTCAGGCCTCGCCGTCGCTCGCGCCCCCGGTGGCGGGCGTCAGGCGCTCGATGTTCAGCAGGCGGATACGCCGACCGTCGGCGCCCAGGACCTCGAAGCGGAAGCCGCCGACCTCCACCGATTCGCCGCGCTTGGGCATGCGCCCGAAGGCCTTGAGCACCAGCCCGCCGATGGTGTCGTAGTCCTTGTCGGGTAGGTCGACGTCGAAATAGGCGTTGAAGTCCTCGATGCTGGTGTGTGCCTTGGCGGTGTAGTGGGTCTGGTCGCGGCGCATGATGAAGGCGCCTTCGTCGAAGTCGTACTCGTCCTCGATCTCGCCGACGATCTGCTCGAGCACGTCCTCGATGGTGACCAGCCCGGCCGCCGCGCCGTACTCGTCCACCACGATGGCCATGTGGCTGCGACTGGCGCGGAATTCGCGCAGCAGCACGTCGAGCCGCTTGCTCTCGGGAACGAATACTGCCGAGCGGAGGATGTCACGCAGACGGAAGCGCTCGGCATCGCGCCCGCAGTATTGCAGCAGGTCCTTGGCGAGCAGGATCCCGACCACCTCGGCGCGATCCTCGCCGATCACCGGGAAGCGCGAGTGCGCCGATTCGACCACCACGGGCAGGATCTGCTCGAGCGAGTCGTCGCGGCGCACTACCACCATCTGTGCGCGCGGGATCATGATGTCGCGCACCTGCAGGTCCGAGACCTGCAGCACGCCCTCCATCATGGACAGGGCGTCACCGTCGAACAGCGCCTTGCGGCGTGCCTGGCGCAACAGCTCGACGAGCTGTTCCTTGGTTTCCGGTTCGTTGCGGGTCTCCGGGAGCAGTCGCTCCAGCAGGCGGCTCGCGAACGAACCGCTGCGACTTCGGTCCTTGCTGTTCATGTCGTCTCGTCGGGGGATGAGGGAAAGGGATCATTCGTCGTAGGGATCGCCGAAGCCCAGGCGTTCGAGGATGGCGCGCTCGCGCGCCTCCATGACCTCCGCCTCGGTCTCCGTCTGGTGATCGTGGCCGCACAGGTGCAGTACGCCATGCACCACCATGTGCGCCCAGTGTGCTGCCGGGCTCTTGCCTTGTTCGGCCGCCTCGCGCTCGACCACTGCCGCGCAGATCACCAGGTCGCCGAGCAGGTGTCCGGTCTCCTCGGCCGGCACCCCGGGCGGGGCCTCGAAGGGAAAGGACAGCACATTGGTCGGCCGGTCGCGATCGCGGTATTCGCGGTTGAGGGTGCGGCTCTCGTCCTCGTCCACCACGCGGATGGTGACGGCCACCGGTCCCTCGCGGTCGCTCAGGGCTGCGTCCGCCCAGTGTCGAAAGGCCGATTCGGGCGGCGTGCGCTCGTCGCGCACCGCGTACTGCACCTCGATCTCGGGACTCATGCGTCGCTCCCGCAGTCGTGGCGGTCGTAGGCCTGCACCACCTTCTGCACCAGGGTGTGACGCACCACGTCACGGGCGTTGAAGAAGGTGAAGCTCAGGCCTTCGACCCCGCCGAGCACCTCGATGGCCTGGCGCAGGCCCGACTGCTGGCCGCGTGGCAGATCCACCTGGGTGACATCGCCGGTGATCACCGCCGTCGAGCCGAAGCCCAGGCGGGTGAGGAACATCTTCATCTGCTCCGGGGTGGTGTTCTGCGCCTCGTCGAGGATGATGAAGGCTTCGTTGAGTGTGCGCCCACGCATGTAGGCCAGGGGGGCCACCTCGATGACGTTGCGCTCGATCAGCTTGCTCACGCGCTCGAAGCCCAGCATCTCGTAGAGGGCGTCGTACAGCGGTCTCAGGTAGGGATCGATCTTCTGGCTGAGATCGCCTGGCAGGAAGCCCAGGCGCTCGCCGGCCTCCACCGCCGGGCGCACCAGCAGGATGCGCCGTACCTGTTCGCGCTCCAGTGCGTCCACTGCGCAGGCCACGGCGAGATAGGTCTTGCCGGTGCCTGCCGGGCCAATACCGAAGTTGATGTCGTGGGTCATCACCCGTTGCAGATATTCTGCCTGGTTGGGGCCGCGCGGGCGGATCAGGCCGCGGCGTGTGCGGATGGTGACCTCGGGAGTATCCGCCTCGCGCGGCTCGAGCAGGGCCTCGATGCCCGATTCCTGCAGGAACAGGTGTACCCGCGCGGGCGTGAGCACCTCGTGCGCCGAGGCGTCATACAGGCCCTGCAGCACCTCGCGGCCCGCGCGCACCGCCTCGGGGCCGCCGAACAGGCGGAAGAAGTTGCCGCGGTTGCTTATCTCAATGCCCAGCCGGCGCTCGAGCTGGCGCAGGTGTTCGTCGAGCTGGCCACAGACGTTGCGCAGGCGCTCGTTGTCCTCGGGCTCGAGCAGCAGGTCCAGCGAGTCGGGATGTTCCTTCATCAGGCGTTGACGGCCTCTTCGACGGGCGTGACCAGCTCGCCGCGCAGCGAGTTGGGGAAGGCCTCGGTGATGCGCAGGTCGACGAAATGGCCGATCAGCGAGGCGGGGGCGGCGAAGTTGACCACCCGGTTGTTCTCGGTGCGCCCGGCCAGTTCGTTCGGGTTCTTGCGCGAGGGTCGGTCGACCAGCACGCGCTGCACCGTGCCCACCATCTGCCGGCTGATGCGCTGGGCCTGGCTGTTGATCAGCTGTTGCAGGCGCGCCAGGCGCTGTTGCTTGACCTCCAGCGGCACGTCGTCGGGCAGCTCGGCAGCCGGGGTTCCGGGACGCCGGCTGTAGATGAAGCTGAAGGAATGGTCGAAGCCGATCTCCTTGATCAGGCGCAGGGTGTGTTCGAAGTCCTGCTCGGTCTCGCCGGGGAAGCCGACGATGAAATCCGAGGAGATGCTGATGTCGGGGCGCACCTCGCGCAGGCGATGAATCTTCTGCTTGTAGTCCCAGGCGCTGTGCCCGCGTTTCATGGCCAGCAGGATGCGGTCCGAGCCGGACTGCACCGGCAGGTGCAGGTGGCTGACCAGCTCGGGCACCTCGGCATAGACCTCGATCAGGCTGTCGGAGAACTCCACCGGGTGCGAGGTGGTGTAGCGGATGCGCTCGATGCCATCGATGGCGGCGACGTAGCGGATCAGCAGCGCCAGGTCGGCGATCTCGCCGTCGTGCATCTGTCCGCGGTAGGCGTTGACGTTCTGCCCCAGCAGGTTGATCTCGCGTACGCCCTGGGCGGCGAGCTGGGCCACCTCGGCGATGACGTCGTCGAACGGCCGGCTGATCTCGGTGCCGCGGGTATAGGGCACCACGCAGAAGGTACAGTACTTCGAGCAGCCCTCCATGATCGAGACATAGGCCGTGGGACCCTCGGCGCGCGGCTCGGGCAGGCGGTCGAACTTCTCGATCTCGGGGAAGCTGACATCGACCACCGGCGCGCCGCGGCGGGCCTGTTCGATCATTTCCGGCAGGCGGTGCAGGGTCTGCGGGCCGAACACCAGGTCGACGAAGGGCGCGCGCTCGCG
Source organism: uncultured Sedimenticola sp. (assembly GCA_964394235.1). Taxonomy (GTDB): domain Bacteria; phylum Pseudomonadota; class Gammaproteobacteria; order Chromatiales; family Chromatiaceae; genus MONJU. The sequence goes on from CAYMWJ010000008.1 coordinate 40,071, forward strand.
GATGGCCTCGCCCTCCTGGCTGGCCACGCAGCCGCCCACGCCGATCACCAGCGAGGGCCTGGCTTCCTTCCAGGGGCGCCACTGGCCGAGTTGGGAGAAGACCTTCTCCTGCGCCTTCTCGCGGATCGAGCAGGTATTGAGCAACAGCACATCGGCCTGCTCGGGGCGGTCGGTTTCCTCCAGGCCGAGCGACTCCCGCAGCACGTCCCGCATCTTCTGCGAGTCGTACTCGTTCATCTGGCACCCGAAGGTCTTGATATAGACGCTGCCTGCCATCCGTTCACCGGTTCCGCTCAGGGGACCGGCCATTTTACCTCGACAAACAGCCATTTGCATCCGCTCCCGACCTTTTCGTGCCGATGGCGGTGTTCACAGGCCGATCAGCTCCGCGTGCATGCCGTGGGCCTGGACCTCGCGCAACATCCGCTCGGGACGCACGTCCGCGGGGTCGAAGTCCACCAGCATGAGGTGACGGGCGCGTTCGTTCACGCAGGCGCAATAGACTCCGTCCACCCACGCCAGGTCACGCTCCAGGGCGTGGATCTGCTCGTCGCTCAGGTCCTCGTCGATATGGATGACGATATCGCTGCAATAGTCGGACATGGCGCTCTCCTCCTCGCGGTACGCGGCGGGACGCCGCCCCCCATGGATAGACCAGCTGGGGCCGGCGCGCCATGCGGGACATCCCTCACCTGGTGCCCCGGTCGATGGTTGCTTCGGCCCGGGGACGGGCCTCCTACAGGTTCGCTGCGAGACAGGTACAATACCGCCACCTCACCATTCGTTCCGATCATCATGAAACTGGAAAACCTGCAGGACATCGAACGCGCCACCGCCCCGGCGCGCAGTGAAATGGCCCGTCTGAGCATGGCCATCTTCTTTCTCGCTGGCATCATTTTCTATGTCAGTGTGGGCCTGAACGCCAGCGACACCCTGGTGATCGCTGCCATGATGGGTGGCTACATGGCGCTCAACATCGGTGCCAACGACGTGGCCAACAACGTGGGGCCGGCGGTCGGTTCGCGTGCCCTGACCCTGGGTGGGGCCATCGTCATCGCCGCCATCTTCGAGGCAGGCGGCTCCCTGATCGCCGGGGGCGACGTGGTGGGTACCATCAAGAAGGGCATCATCGATCCGCAGATGATTGGCGACACCGACACCTTCGTGTGGCTGATGATGGCCGCCCTGCTGGCCGGGGCGGTGTGGCTGAACGCCGCCACCGCGCTGGGCGCGCCGGTCTCGACCACGCATTCCATCGTCGGCGGGGTGCTCGGTGCCGGCATTGCCGCGGGCGGCTTCGGTATCGCCAACTGGAGCAAGATGGGGGCCATCGCCGCCTCCTGGGTGATCTCGCCGGTGCTCGGCGGCATCATCGCCGCGATCTTCCTGTATCTCATCAAGCGCAGCATCATGTACCGCCGCGACAAGCTGGCTGCCGCGCGCCGTGTGGTGCCCCTGCTGGTGGCGGTCATGGCCTGGGCCTTCTCCACCTACCTGGTGCTCAAGGGGCTGAAGAAGATCTGGAAGACCGATTTCGGCACCGCCCTGCTGATCGGCCTGGCCATCGCCGTCGGCATCTACCTGCTGGTGCGTCCGCTGATCCGGCGCTCGACCCGCGACATGGACAACGACAAGGCGGCAATCAACCGCCTGTTCACCATCCCGCTGATCTTCGCCGCGGCCCTGCTCAGTTTTGCTCACGGGGCCAACGACGTGGCCAATGCGGTGGGGCCGCTGGCCGCCATCAACGAGGCCCTGGCACACGGTGACATCGCCCGGAAGGCGCCCATCCCGCTGTGGGTGATGACGATCGGTGCCCTCGGCATCGCCCTGGGCCTGGCCCTGTATGGCCCCAAGCTGATTCGCACCGTGGGCAGCGAGATCACCGACCTCGATCAGAGCCGCGCCTTCTGTATCGCCATGGCCGCCGCCATCACCGTGATCATCGCCAGCCAGCTCGGCCTGCCGGTGTCCTCGACCCATATCGCGGTCGGCGCGGTGTTCGGCGTGGGCTTCCTGCGCGAGCACCTCAAGGCGACCTATGCGCGCATGATCGACGAGATCGAGGAACACCACCAGGGCGAGGATCGCGAGGTGGTCGAGGCCTTCCTGGAGCGTTTCCGCGTCGCCTCGCTGGAAGAAAAGCGCATGATGTTGCGCGAGCTCAAGGACAAGAAAAAGGCCCTGCCACTGGAGAAGGGTGAGCGCAAGCGCCTGAAGAAGATGGTGCGCAAGCAGTTGGTCAAGCGCTCGGCGCTGATGAAGATCATCGCCGCCTGGCTGATCACGGTACCGGCCTCGGGTCTGCTGGCGGCGCTGCTGTACTTTACCATCCGCGGCATGCTGCTGCCCTGATCCCGGTGGGCCATCGGGCGCGCAAACGGTTCGGGCAGAACTTTCTGCACGATCCCAACATCATCCGCAAGATCGTGCGGGCCATCGACCCGCGCCCGGGTGAGCACCTGGTCGAGATCGGCCCCGGGCAGGGGGCACTCACCCGCCCGCTGCTCGAGGCCGCGGGCGAACTGGACGCCATCGAGATCGACCGCGACCTGGTGCCGCTGGTGGCCGAGCGCTGCGCGGCGCACGGTCGGTTGCGTCTGCACCAGGCCGATGCCCTGAAGTTCGATTTTGCTGCCCTGGCCGGCGACGGCCGCCCGTTGCGGGTGGTCGGCAACCTGCCCTACAACATCTCCACGCCACTGCTGTTCCACCTGCTGGACTACCGGCGACGGGTCCGCGACATGCACTTCATGTTGCAGAAGGAGGTGGTCGAGCGCATGGCCGCCTCGCCGGGGAGCAAGACCTATGGCCGCCTGTCGGTGATGCTGCAGGCCTGGTGTCGGGTCGAGCACCTGTTCGACATCGGTCCCGGTGCCTTCCGTCCGGCGCCGAAGGTGGATTCCAGTCTGGTACGCCTCATCCCGTTGCCGGAATCGGCGGTCGGTATCGACGATCCGGCGCTGTTCGCGGAGCTGGTGCGCCTGGCCTTCGCCCAGCGCCGCAAGACGCTGCGCAACAACCTGAAGGGGTGGGTCTCGGCGGAACGTATCGCCGCCCAGGGTCTCGACCCCGGTGCGCGTGCCGAGACCCTGGGCGTGGACGACTTCAAGCGCCTGGCCAATGCTCTGGCCGGCGACCCTGTTCAGCCGCCGGCGAACGGATAGGCCGCACGGCGCGCTACCAGCTGCTCGGCACGACGGATCAGGCCAATCTTCTCCCAGGCGTCGAGCTGGCGGCGCACCGCGGGCCGGGCCTGGTCCCAGGTCATGCCGGTACGCAGGGCGGGCGAGTAGAGCAGGCGGATCAGCAGGTAGTCCAGTCCGGTCAGGCGCTCGTCGTCGGTACGGTCACTGAACACGGTGTGGCGCGCGAAGCGCGAGTCGTTGATCAGTCCGAGCATCTGTGTCACCTCCTCGACGATGCAGGACTCGAGCTTGCCGGCCGCCGTCACCCGGGCGACCGGGATCACCACGGTACCGCGCACGATCTCGGCGCGTCGGTTGAAGCGGATGCTGCCCATGCACCAGCTGTGCGCGAATTCGTTTTCCGCGATCGCCGGCATCTCGCGCGCCACCAGGGCGTCGAGTTCCTCGTCCGCGGCAAAGTAGATCCGCACATTGGCCGCCTCGGGGCGCTCGACCAGGCGCACCGAGAGGCGGGCGATACTGCCCAGGGTCTCGAGGTGGCGGCGCAGCAGGGCGCGCTGGGTGCGGGCGTCGCCCTCCCCGCTGTGCATCCACACGCGCAAGGGCTGTGTCCAGCGCTTGATCACCGGCGGCACCCCTTCTTCGGTGTACTCGGCGTTGAGGGCGATGTCGCGGAAGCTGCGCTCGATGTAGAACTTGTCCTGCCAGTAGGACGATTCCGAGGCGGAGGCCCCGGCAACAGAGTAGGCCGCCAGAATGCACAGCAGGCCATACAGGAAGACGGTGGACAGGGTCTGCGTGTTGATCGGCACCTTCGGCAAGACCTCCCAGGCCGGGAAAACCCGATTGCCTGGTCAATCTAGCCCCGAAAAACGCCTTTTACAACAAGTATTTACATCTTATCGAATACTAATATTCGAATGTGTGGGGGCGTGATGCCTCCGCCAGGAAGAGCCTCGGTAGAAATTGGGCGGTTTTGACGCCAAATACTGGCGGGGGGTACATGGGGGGCAGGCAATGAGCCTCCCGGAGGAGGATCCTGCCTCTGAACGCGGCACACCGAACTTGATTTCCGGGGCTGGCGGGCTTACCGTTACCAGTAACACGGCCCCTTTCGGTCGAACCGCTTCGGCGGGGAGATCGCTAAGGGGTTTTTTCTGGTGTACGAGAAATCACCAATTCTCTTCCCAGTCTCTGGGCGCCCCCATCCCTGTCAGGTTCAGGTCGAGATGATCCAGATCGGGGAATGCCTTCAGGTGCGTCTTCATACGTTCCGGCCAGCTCGAATTCGGATTCACCACCTGCAGCAGATGGCGGGTGATGCGCAGCAGCAGGAAACAGCGCGCCCGAAGATGGTTGTCGTTCTCGAATGGCGCGACCCACGGCACCTCCACCACTGGTGGCAGTTTGGGTTGATCGACGATATTCCTGTTCCACAGGCGACCGTGGTGGGCGCAGTAGCCGATGCGCTGCAGGTATTCCAGGGACTTGGGTCGATCGGTTACTGTCAGACCACGGGAGATCAGCAGGTCGAGTTGTTCCTCATGGCTTCTCCACGGTTTCGTGTAGGCCATGGTGCGGCCGTCCTTGGGAGAGTTCCTTCTTCATGCGGTGGCAATTCGTTGATGGGGAGGATGCCGGAAAGTGTATTTCCGGCTTCCGTCGTTGAAAAAGGTCATGAAAGACCTTTTCCAGTTTTCCCCGCTGCTAAAAAGGGATATCGTCGTCGTAGCTGTTGTCCACCGGCGGTGCGGCAGGCGTCCCCTGAGTCCCCTGGGGCTGGTTGCTCTGCCGGGGGGCGCCCTGCGGCTGGCGTGGTGCGAATTCCGCACTGCCGCCACCGCGCGAGTCGAGCATCTGCATCTCGTCGGCGATGATCTCGGTGGTGTAGCGGTCGCTGCCCTGCTGGTCCTGCCACTTGCGGGTCTGCAGGCGACCCTCGATGTACACCTTGGAGCCCTTGCGCAGGTATTCGCCGGCGATCTCGGCCAGGCGCCGGAACATCACCACCCGGTGCCATTCGGTGCGTTCCTGCTGTTCGCCGGTGTTCTTGTCCTTCCAGGTCTCGGAAGTCGCCACGGTGATGTTGGTCACCGCGCCACCGTTGGGCATGTAGCGCACCTCGGGGTCCTGCCCCAGATTGCCGATCAGGATTACCTTGTTGACGCCTCTGCTGGCCATTTTGCCTCCTCTCAAAGATAGTGCTGACGCCCCCTCCCTGGGGCGTGCCGTCGGTTCGTCTTCAGTGATTGGGGGATGTTACGCCGGCGCACCGATGATTGCATCTGCCTGCGCGCGCTCGAAGCGCTCGCGATCGACCTTCAGATAGGCGACGCCCTCCTCGGGTACCACCACCACCTCGACCACCCCCGGCAAGGCCTGCAATTTTCCGGCGGTTCCTGCCGGGTCGGCCAGGGCTATCTCGGGGAGATGCAGCAGCTCGCTGGTCACCCGCTGTGGCTGGCGCATGCCGCTGGCGGCGAGCAGCCAGACGAGGCTCATGCCGGCGCCGAACAGGAAGGGGGCCATGACGCCGTAGTGCTGGTGCAGCCAGCCGCCCAGTACGCCGCCGACGAAGGACCCCGTGAACTGCGAGGTGGAATACACGCCCATCGCCGTGCCCTTGGCGTCCGGCGGTGCGGTCTTGGATACCAGCGAGGGCAGGATGGCCTCGAGCAGGTTGAAGGCCACGAAGAACAGCGCCACCGCCAGTACCAGCGGCCAGAACTGGTGACCAAAGCGCCAGATCAGCAACTGTGCCAGGCCGAGGGTGCCGATGGCGCCGAGGAACACACCTTTCATGTGTCCGCCCTTCTCGGACAGGATCACCAGGGGCACCATGCCGACGATGGCGATGAGCATGATCGGGAGGTACACCAGTGCGTGGTCCGCCGGCGCCACGCCGGCATCGCGCAGGAGCAGCGGGACGGCCAGGAACAGGGCGGTGAGGATCAGGTGCAGCGAGAAGATGCCGAGATCGAGACGCAGCAGGTCGGCTTGCGTGAGCACCCGCCGGAACAGAGCCGGCACCGGCTCGGCGTCGCGATGCACCGAACTGCGCAGCGGCGTCGGTACCACCCAGGCGATCAGTGCCATGCCGGCCAGTGCCAGCCCAGCCGTGATCCAGAAGATGCCCGGCACGCCGACCCAGGCATCCAGGGCGGGCCCGGCGATCATCGCCAGCATGAAGGACAGGCCGATGGTCATGCCGATGGTGGCCATGATCTTGGTGCGCTGTTCCTCGCGCGTGAGATCGGCCGCCAGGGCCATGATCGCCGCTGCCACCGCGCCGCTGCCCTGCAGGGCACGGCCGGCGACGATCCAGAGCATGTCCTCCGCCGTCGCCGCTACCACGCTGCCCAGTGCGAACAGCGCCAGGCCACCCAGGATCACCGGCTTGCGCCCGAGACGGTCGGACAGCAGGCCGAAGGGGATCTGCAACAGTGCCTGGGTCAGCCCGTAGATGCCGATCGCCAGGCCGGTGAGCAGCGGCGTAGCCCCCGGCAGCGTCTCTGCATACAGTGCGAACACCGGCAGGATCAGGAACAGGCCCAGCATGCGCGTGCCATAGACCCCTGCCAGGCCCAGCGCAGCACGGCGCTCCGCCGGGCTCAGGGCGTGATCCCTCTCCTTCGTCATTCCGACCTCCTGATATGAAGACTGCATGAAAAACGGCATTTTACACCTCGGGCACCTCGGCACCGAGGCCAGCAGAGGGGGCGGCTGGGGCACTTCTGCTCCGCTCGCCGCTCCCACCTGGATTCCGTAGAATCGAATGGTTTGTCCCTGCTGCACGGAATTCGATGGACACCATCCGCATACGGGGTGCGCGCACCCACAACCTCAAGAATATCGACCTCGACCTGCCGCGCGACCGGCTGATCGTGATCACCGGCCTGTCGGGCTCGGGCAAGTCCTCGCTGGCCTTCGACACCCTGTACGCCGAGGGACAGCGGCGCTACGTGGAGTCACTGTCGGCCTATGCGCGGCAGTTCCTGTCGATGATGGAGAAGCCCGACGTGGACCATATCGAGGGCCTGTCGCCGGCGATCTCCATCGAGCAGAAGACCACCAGCCACAACCCACGCTCGACGGTGGGCACCATCACCGAGATCTACGACTACCTGCGCCTGTTGTTCGCGCGGGTGGGCACGCCGCGCTGTCCCGAGCACGGTGAGCCGCTGGAGGCGCAGACCGTCTCGCAGATGGTGGACCAGGTGCTGGCCCTGCCCGAAGGCAGCAAACTGATGCTGCTCGCCCCGGTGGTCAGCGACCGCAAGGGCGAGTACCACAGGCTGCTCGGCGAGCTGTACGCCCAGGGCTACATCCGTGCGCGCATCGACGGCGAGATCTTCGAGCTGGACCAGCCGCCGGAGCTGGACCTGCGCCGCAAGCACACCATCGAGGTGGTGGTGGACCGATTCCGGGTGCGCGAGGACCTGCGCCTGCGGCTGGCCGAGTCCTTCGAGACCGCGTTGCGCCTGGCCGAGGGCACGGCCCGGGTGGCCTGGATGGACGAAGACCGCGAGGATCTGGTGTTCTCTGCCAACTTCGCCTGCCCGGTGTGCGGCTACAGCATCGAGGAACTGGAACCGCGCCTGTTCTCCTTCAACAACCCGGTCGGCGCCTGTCCCACCTGCGACGGCCTGGGTATCGAGCAGTTCTTCGACCCGGCCAAGGTGATCACCGACCCCTCGCTGTCGCTGGCCGGCGGCGCCATCCGCGGCTGGGACCGGCGCAACGCCTGGTATTTCCAGATTATCCGCTCGCTGGCCGAGTACTATGGTTTCGATCCCGAGACCCCCTGGCAGGATCTGCCGAAGCGCATCCGCGAGATCATCCTGCACGGCAGTGGCACCGAGGCCATCGAGTTCACCCACTTCAACGAGCGTGGCCGGGTGGTGAAGAAGACTCACCCCTTCGAGGGTGTGCTCAACAACATGCGCCGCCGCTACCACGAGACCGAGTCCAATGCGGTGCGCGAGGAGCTGGCGCGTTATATCTCGCATCAGCCCTGCCCCGACTGCGCTGGCACCCGCCTCAACGAGGCGGCGCGCAACGTCTTCGTGGTCGACCGCCGTCTGCCCGACCTGGTCGCACTGCCCATCGAGCAGGGCCTGGCCTTCTTCCGCGAATTGCAACTGCCGGGGCACAAGGGCGAGATCGCGGCCAGGATCGTCAAGGAGATCGCCGAGCGGCTGCAGTTCCTGGTGAACGTGGGGCTCAACTACCTGACCCTGGACCGCAGCGCCGAGACGCTGTCCGGCGGCGAGGCCCAGCGCATTCGCCTGGCCAGCCAGATCGGTGCCGGCCTGGTCGGCGTGATGTACGTGCTCGACGAGCCCTCCATCGGCCTGCACCAGCGGGACAACGAGCGCCTGCTCAAGACGCTCACCTATCTGCGCGACCTGGGCAATACCGTGATCGTGGTCGAGCACGACGAGGACGCCATCCGCACCGCCGATCACGTGGTGGACATCGGCCCCGGTGCCGGTCGCCACGGCGGCCAGGTGGTCGCCCAGGGCACGCCGGAAGAAATCGCCGCCAGCGAGGAATCGCTCACCGGGGCCTACCTGAGCGGCCGCGAGCGCATCACCATCCCCGAGACCACCACCCCGCGCGATCCCAAGCGGCTGCTGTGCCTGCGCGGTGCCTCGGGGCACAACCTCAAGGACGTGGATCTGGAGATCCCCATCGGCCTGTTCACCTGCGTCACCGGGGTCTCGGGCTCGGGCAAGTCCACCCTGATCAACGACACCCTCTATCCCATCGCCGCCAACCGCCTCAATGGCGCCAACCACGACATCGCGCCCTATCGCTCGATCAGCGGGCTGAAGCACCTCGACAAGGTGGTGGACATCGACCAGTCGCCCATCGGCCGCACCCCGCGCTCCAATCCGGCCACCTATACCGGCTTGTTCACCCCCATCCGTGAGCTGTTCGCCGGTGTCCCCGAGGCACGCTCGCGCGGCTACACCCCGGGGCGTTTCAGCTTCAATGTCAAGGGTGGGCGCTGCGAGGCCTGTCGCGGTGACGGAGTGATCAAGGTGGAGATGCACTTCCTGCCCGACATCTACGTGCAGTGCGACGTGTGCAAGGGGCAGCGCTACAACCGCGAGACGCTCGAGATCCGCTACAAGGGCAAGAACATCAACGAAGTGCTGGAAATGACCGTAGAGCAGGCGCTGGAGTTCTTCGACGCGGTGCCGGTCATCCGTCGCAAGCTGCAGACCTTGATGGACGTGGGACTGAGCTACATCACCCTGGGGCAGAACGCCACCACCCTCTCCGGTGGCGAGGCGCAGCGGGTGAAGCTATCGCGCGAGCTGTCCAAGCGCGACACCGGCAGCACCCTCTACATCCTCGACGAGCCCACCACCGGCCTGCACTTCCATGACGTCAGGCAATTGCTCGGTGTGCTGCACCGCCTGCGCGATCACGGCAACACCGTGGTGGTCATCGAGCACAACCTGGACGTGATCAAGACCGCCGACTGGATTGTGGACCTTGGTCCCGAGGGTGGCGACGGCGGCGGCGAGATCATCGCCACCGGCACCCCGCGCGAGGTCGCGCAGATGGAACACTCGCATACCGGGCGCTTCCTCAAGCCGCTGTTCGAGGGCTGAGGCACTCCGGTCGGGTGCCAGGGCCTTTGATGGGCGCGGCCCTCCGGACCTTTGTCCATCCTGCGGTATCGGATTTGTTGAAGGGTGGGTAGGATGGGCAAAGGCGCATCGCGCCGTGCCCGTCATTGGACTGGATCACGAGGAGACGGTGATGAGGAAATGGCACAAGGCCCCCGAGGCGATCGCGCGGCTCACCCCCGAGCAGTATCGCGTCACCCAGGAGAACGGCACCGAGTACCCCGGCACGGGCGAGTACCTGCACAACGAGG
>CAYMWJ010000009.1:0-4383 GCA_964394235.1 uncultured Sedimenticola sp.
CCCTGGTCCATGACCAGGATCTGGTCGGCATCGACCACGGTGGACAGGCGATGGGCGATGACCAGGGTGGTGTGGTCAGCGGCCACCGCCTCGAGCGTCTGCTGAATGGCCTTCTCGGTATGGCTGTCCAGCGAGGAGGTCGCCTCGTCGAAGATCAGGATGCGCGGCCGCTTGAGGATGGCGCGCGCGATGGCCACACGCTGCTTCTCGCCACCGGACAGTTTCAGGCCACGCTCGCCGACCACCGTGTCCCAGCCGTCGGGCAGGCGTTCGATGAAGTCGAGGATGCAGGCCATGCGCGCCGCCTCGACCACTTCCTCGCGGCTGGCCTCGGGACGGCCATAGGCGATGTTGAAGTAGATGCTGTCGTTGAACAGCACCGTGTCCTGCGGGACGATGCCGATGGCCGCGCGCAGGCTCTCCTGGCTGACCTCGCGCACATCCTGTCCGTCGATGCACACGCAGCCGCCCTGCACGTCGTAGAAGCGGAAGATCAAGCGCGACAGGGTGGACTTGCCGGCACCGCTGTGTCCCACCACCGCCACCTTGTGTCCGGGCGGCACCTCGAAGCTCACGTCGTGCAGGATCTGACGCTCGGGCTGGTAGCTGAAATCCACGTGCTCGAAGGTGATGCGCCCTTCGCTCACCTCGAGGGGACGGGCATCGGGGGCATCGCGGATCTCCGGTTCGGTATCGAGCAGCTTGAACACCAGGTCCATGTCCGCCAGGGCGTACTTGATCTGGCGATAGACGACGCCCAGGAAGCCCAGCGGAATGAACAGCTGCAACAGGAAGGCGTTGACCATCACCAGGTCACCGATGCGCATCTCTCCGGCCGACACCGAACGCGCCGCCAGCACCATCATCAGGGTCACGCTCAGGGCGATGATGGCGCCCTGCCCGAAGTTGAGCAGCGACATCGAGTTCTGGCTCTTTACCGCCCAGTACTCCCACTGCTCGAGGGTGTCGTCGTAGCGCTGGAGCTGCAGCCGCTCGTTGCCGAAGTACTTGACCGTCTCGTAGTTGATCAGGCTGTCGAAGGCGATGGAGTTGCCGCGCGAATCCAGTTCGTTCATGTGGTGGCGGAAGTCCATGCGCCACTCGGTCACCAGGAAGGTGAACACCATGTAGACCACCACCGAGCCGAACATGGCGCCGGCGAACACCGGGTCGTAGTTGTGCAGCATGATGGTGGCCACCAGGCTGAACTCCACCACGATGGGCAGGATGGAGAAGGCCATGTAGTTGAGGATCTGACTCACCGAACGGGTGCCGCGCTCGAGGTCGCGGCTGATCGCCCCGGTCTTGCGCTCGAGGTGATAGCGCAGCGACAGCTTCAGCAGGTGATTGAGCACCCGGGTGGAGAGCCGGCGCATGGCGCGGTAGCGCACCTTGGCAAAGACCACATCGCGCAGTTCGTTGAACAGGCTGGCGCTCAGCTTGAGCAGGCCGTATGCCAGCAGCAGCAACAGCGGCATGGCGGCGGTCAGCTCGGCCCTGGAGGCCTGTTCGTAGTAGTCGATGATGGCCTTGAGCGCGACCGGCACCCCGACATTCGCCGTCTTGGAGAGCACCAGGCAGGCCAGCGCGAACAATGCGCGCCCGCGAAACTCCCACAGGAAGGGGAGCATGGAACGCAGGTTGTACCAATCCCGACGATTCTTGTGGACTTGGGGCGGCGGCCCGCCAGCATGCACCATGTTAGGATGTTTCCTTCTGTCAGAGCGCCCGTCCCGGACGCGAGAAGGCCCGGGAGCATAGCAAATTCCGCACGAGAGCAGCCCGATGAGCACTGGTGATTTCCACGACGGCAGCGCCTGTTCCGAACTCGAACCCTTCGCCCTGCAGGTGCTGGGCGACAGCATGGAGCCGGAATTCCCCGACGGCTGCATCGTCATCATCGAACCGGCCAGGTCCTGCCGCCACGGCATGTACATCATGTGCCTGGTCGAGGACACCCGCTGGTTCCGCCAGTACCTCAACGACGAACAGGGCGAACGCCTGGTGGCGCTCAACGACCTCTACCCCGAGATCCCGCTCGAGGGCTTGGACTGGAAGGTCGAGGGCATCATCACCCAGCGCACCCTGCTGCGCCACCAGAGCCCTACCGGACGCCGCCACAGCAAGCACTACGAGTACCCGGAACAGCCCTGAGCATCCGGCCGCACGCCCCCCCGAGACCGGCATAATCAGGATCGGAATCTTCGCCTGTGCCCACTGGCAGCATGGGAAGGATCCGACGCGCCAGGAAGCCCCTTCCCCCGCCGAGGATCCGGGCACCTCACCCCTTGCATCCACAAATGACAATGATTATCATTTTCTAAATAAGCACGTGACCAACTGCTGATGGACATGCAAGCACACGACACCTCGGTGGCAACCCTGGATGACCTGCGACCAGGCCGACACGCCACCATCACCGGCCTGAGCGGCGAGCCGGAACTGCGCACCCGCCTCCAGTCACTGGGACTCCGCCCCGGCCGCCGCGTGACCGTGGTGCGGCGTTCACGCTTCGGTGGCCCCATCCAGATCCGCCTCGGTACCAGTGACCTGCTGATCCGCCCGCAACAGGCCCGCACCATTTTCATCAAATAATGAAGCGTATCGCCCTCCTTGGCATGCCCAACACGGGCAAATCCACCTTCTTCAACCGGCTGACCGGCGCCTCTGCCAAGGTGGGCAACTGGCCAGGGATCACCGTCGATCTGCTCTCGGCCAGGATCCTGCTGGGCACCGAGATGGTCGAGGTGGTGGACCTGCCCGGCATCTACAACCTGCATGGTTTCGCCGAGGACGAACGCGTCGCGCGCGCCTTCCTCGAGGAACAGCCGGTAGACCTGCTGGTGGTGATCGCCAATGCCACCCAACTCGACCGCCAGCTCGCCCTGGTGCTGCAATTGCAGGCACTGGGCCAGCCCATGGTGCTGCTGCTGAACATGATCGACGAGGCGCGCAAGCTGGGCATCCACATCGACCAGGAAGGCCTGGCGCAGGAACTGGGCATGCCCGTGGTGGCGATCAGCGCCAAGCATGGCATGGGCATGGAGCCGGCACGCCAGGCGATCACCCAGGCCCTGCACACGGCGCATCCCCCCCGTGCCGCGGACCTCGAAAGGACTGACCACGAGGACGACGCCCTGCAAGCCCGTCTGGACGCGGTCTTCTCCGCCACGGTCGATGTACCGGTGAGCGCCAGCGACCGGCTCACCGACCACCTGGACCGCCTGCTGCTGCACCCCTGGCTGGGCTTGCCACTGTTCTTCCTGGCCATGCTGGGCATGTTCGAGGCGGTCTACACCCTGGGTGCCCCCTTGCAGGACGGCGTGGCCTGGATGCTGGAGCGCATCAAGGCCGAGGCGGTCGGCCCGGCGGTCACTGCCTGGCCGCCGCTGGTGCAGAGTTTCGTGCTCGATGGCCTGTTCGACGGCATCGGCACCATCCTGTCCTTCCTGCCCATCATCGTGCTGTTCTTCCTGTTCATGGCGATCATCGAGGACAGCGGGTACATGTCGCGCGCGGCCTTCCTGATGGACGCCTTCATGTCGCGCCTGGGGCTGGACGGGCGCGCCTTCGTGATGCAATTGATGGGCTTCGGCTGCAATGTGCCGGCACTGATGGGCACCCGGGTAATGCGCTCGCGGGGGCTGCGCCTGCTGACCATGCTGATCATCCCCTTCTCGCTGTGCTCGGCGCGCCTGCAGGTATTCGTGTTCTTCACCACCGCCATCTTCGCATCCTGGGCCGCGCCCCTGGTGCTGTTCAGCCTGTACCTGTTCAGCTTCAGTGCCGCCTTCCTCACCGCTGTCATCTATCGCCGGCGCCTGGCGCACACCGAACCGCTGCTGCTGGAACTGCCGCCCTACCGCTTCCCCACCCTGCGTCAGATGTGGCTGCGCGGCTGGCGCGAGGTGACCCACTTCGTGCGCGAGGCCAGCGGCTTCATCCTGCTCGGTGTGGTGCTGGTGTGGATCCTCACCCATTTCCCCAAGGACGTGCCGGTCGCCGGCCCCGAGACCCTGGCCGGCCAGCTCGCCGCCCTGTTCGAACCCCTCATGCAACCCCTGGGGATCGATCACCTGATGACCATCGCCCTGCTGTTCGGCTTCGTCGCCAAGGAGGTGGTGCTGGGCGCCCTGGCAGTGATCTACGGCGTCGGCGAGAGCGAGCTGGCGGGGATCGTCTCCAGCCGCATCGACTGGGTACAGGCCTACAGCTTCATGCTGTTCGTGCTGATCTACACGCCCTGCCTGTCCACCGTGGCGGTGCTGAAACAGGAATCGAAGAGCTGGCGCTTCACCGCGCTGGCCATCGGCTGGCCACTGCTGCTGGCCTGGGTGGTGAGCTTCGTCTTCTACCAGGGCGCGCGCTGGTTGGGCTTCTAGC
>CAYMWJ010000009.1:4483-4598 GCA_964394235.1 uncultured Sedimenticola sp.
GCCTGGGTGGTGAGCTTCGTCTTCTACCAGGGCGCGCGCTGGTTGGGCTTCTAGCACACTACGGTTCGGCCCGGGGACGGGCCTCCTACGGTGGGAGCAGCATCCCCGTCGCGAA
>CAYMWJ010000009.1:4698-49875 GCA_964394235.1 uncultured Sedimenticola sp.
CATTCGGCCCGGGGACGGGCCTCCTACCTGTGGGAGCGGCGTCCCCGCCGCGAACATTCGGCCCGGGGACGGGCCTCCTACCTGTGGGAGCGGCGTCCCCGCCGCGAACGGTTCCAGGTTTACCCTTTGGCCTCGCCATCCCCTGCCTGGGCGCCAGCCAGGACCAGTTCGACAATGCCGGGTTGCGCCCCCAGGTGATCGGCGAGGCGGATGACAACCTGCGGGTGCTCACGCTGCTTGCGCGCGACTTCGGCGGGAATGTCTTCACTCACGTGCCGCCCGGCCGACAGGAAGTAGGGCATGACCACCACCTCGTCGGCACCGGCCTCGATGCAGGCCTGGATACCGTCGGGAATGGATGGCTCGGCCAGTTCGAGAAAGGCGGCCTGCACTCGATCGAAGCGCCCGCCGGCCAGCTCGCCGACGCGGGCCGCCAGATCGCGCACCTCATCATTCGACGAGACCCGTCGGCTGCCATGGGCCACGACCAGCAGGGCCTTCATTCAGCGTCCTCTTGCAGGCTGCGGCTGGCGATCTCGTAGACATCCTTGGACACCCCGGCCGAGATCATGCGCCGCAGCGCTTCCTGCGCATGCAGCTGGCGTTGCTCGTCGTAACGCCGCCAGCGCGCCAGGGCACGCGCCAGCCGCGCCGCAATCTGCGGATTGAGCGGGTCGAGCGCCAGCACCTGCTCGGCAAGAAAGGCATAACCGCTGCCGTCGGCGGCATGGAAGCCCACCGGGTTGCCATTGACGAAGGCGCCGATGAGCGCGCGCACCCGGTTGGGATTGGTCAGGGCGAAGGCCGGGTGGTCCATCAGCGTACGCACCTGCGCCAGGGTGTCGGGGCGCACCGCCATGGCCTGCACCGAGAACCACTTGTCCATCACCAGCGGCTCGTTCGCCCAGCGCCTGGCGAAGTCGGCCAATATGTCCTCACGCTCGGGGCGTTCGCTGTCGGCGATCAGCGAGAGCGCCGCCATCACGTCGGTCATGTTGTGCTGCGCACCGTACTGGTCGAGCAGCAACTGGAACACGGCATCGTCGTCCTCGAGGCTGGCCAGCCAGCCCAGCAGGGTGTTCTTGAGCCGCCGACGACCGATGGCCGCCGCGTCGATGCGGTACTCACCGGTTTCGCGCAATTGCTCGTAGCGCATGAGCAGATCTTCGCGCAGGGCCCCGGCCACGGTGCGCTTGAGGTGCTCACGCGCGGCATGCAGGCCATCGACATCCACCACCGCCATGAAGTCGCCCAGGTAGCCGATGGCCGGCAGGGCCAGCACCTCGGCGATCAATGCCTGTTCGGCCTGTTCATCGAACAGGGCGGTGCGCAGGGCGCCGACCAGCGCCTCGGGCACGCTCATGGATGCGCCCTCCTGGCGCTGGGCGACCATGCGCAGGAGGACCTGGCGCAACAGGGTCTGGCCGGCATCCCAGCGGTTGAAGCCGTCGCTGTCGTGGGCCATCAGGTGCAGCAACTGCTCCTCGCTCCAGTCGTAGTCGATCTTGACCGGGGCACTGAAGCCACGCAGCAGGGAGGGGGTGGGCCGTTCCTCGATATCGTCGAAGACGAAGACCTCCTCACGCTCACGCAGTTCGAGCAGCAGGCTGCCCCCGTCGCTGTCGCTGTCCCCGTAGCGCAAGGGAATGTCGCGCCCTTCGCCGTCCAGCAGACCGATGGCAAACGGGATGTGGAAAGGCGGCTTGTGGTGCTGTCCCGGGGTGTCGGGCACTTCCTGACGGATCTTCAGGGTGTAGCGTCGCTTGCGCGCATCGTAGCTGTCCTGCACGTGCAGCACCGGTGTGCCCGCATAGTCGTACCAGTGCTTGAACTGGCTCAGATCATGCCCGGAGGCCGCCTCCATGCAGGCAACGAAATCGTCGGTGGTCACCGCCTGGCCATCGAAGCGCTCGAAATACCGGTCCATGGCCGCGCGGAAACGTTTCGGGCCCAGCAGGCGCGCCTGCATACGCACCACCTCGGCGCCCTTCTCGTACACGGTCAGGGTGTAGAAATTGTTGATCTCGATATAGGACTGCGGCCGCACCGGGTGCGCCATGGGTCCGGCGTCCTCGGCGAACTGGTGGGTGCGCAGCAGGCGCACGTCTTCGATGCGCTTGAGCGGGCGCGAGCCCATGTCGGCGGAGAATTCCTGATCGCGATAGACGGTCAGACCTTCCTTGAGCGAGAGCTGGAACCAGTCACGGCAGGTGATGCGGTTGCCCGTCCAGTTGTGGAAGTACTCATGCGCCACCACGCCCTCGATGCCCTGGAAATCGGTATCGGTAGCGGTATCGGGGCGCGCCAGCACGTACTTGCTGTTGAAGATGTTGAGACCCTTGTTCTCCATCGCGCCCATGTTGAAATCGTCCACGGCGACGATGTTGAACACCTCGAGGTCGTATTCACGCCCGTAGTGTTCCTCGTCCCAGCGCATGGCCGCGACCAGCGAGCGCATGGCGTGTTCGCACTTGTCGATGTTGTGCGGCTCGACATGGATGCGCAGCACCACCTCGCGCCCCGAGGCGGTGGTGAAGCGTTCCTCGATGTGCTTCAGGTCGCCCGCAACCAGGGCGAACAGATAACAGGGCTTGGGATGCGGATCGTGCCACTCGGCAAAGTGCCGGCCGTCGGGCAGCTCGCCGGCGGCCCCCGGGTTGCCGTTGGACAGCAGCACCGGGTAGCGCTCGCGATCGGCCTCGATGCGCACATCGAAGACGGCCATCACGTCGGGGCGGTCGAGAAACCAGGTGATGCGCCGGAAACCCTCGGCCTCGCACTGGGTGCAGAACATGCCCCCGGAACGGTACAGGCCTTCGAGCGCGGTGTTGGCCTCCGGGGCGATGATCACCTCGCTGGACAGCTCGAACTGCTCCGGCGGGGCCGGCAGGTGCAGGCCCTCGTCATCGACCCGGTATTCGTCCTCGTCGAGACGCATGCCGTCGATGGCGAGCCATTGCAGATCCAGCCCCTCGCCATGCAGCAACAGCGACTCGGTGGCTTCGGACGCCGGGTTGCGCCGCAGATGCATGAAAGAGAACACCCGGGTCCCGGTCTCGCGCAGGTCGAAGCGCAGCGAGACACGGTCGATCAGATACGGTGGCGGTCGATAGTCGGCCAGGCGGATGGCCCTGGGCGTGGAGTCCTTCATTGGCAAATCCCGAAGGCTGGCGAGGAATGGTCCTGCATCATAGGGATTCCACCCGAGCCTTCCAAGCACCCGGCGCCGAAAAAGCGACGCTTTTCCCCTGCGTCAATACGGGTTTTGCCGAATGCCCGGGCGTACCCGAGTTGCTAGGATTGCCGTACCTCAGAAGGGAAAACGACCATGCCAAAAATCGAAATCTACACCACCGCCATGTGCCCCT
Source organism: uncultured Sedimenticola sp. (assembly GCA_964394235.1). Lineage (GTDB taxonomy): Bacteria > Pseudomonadota > Gammaproteobacteria > Chromatiales > Chromatiaceae > MONJU. The sequence goes on from CAYMWJ010000009.1 coordinate 8,067, forward strand.
ATTGTGTGCGCGCCAAGTCCCTGCTGCAGAGCAAGGGGGTCACCTGGGAAGAGATCCGCGTCGATATCGACCGCGACCGCATGATGGAAATGATGCAGCGCAGCCAGCGGCGCACCGTGCCGCAGATCTTCATCGACGATTTCCACGTCGGCGGTTTCGATGACATGGCGGCCATGGATGCGCGCGGCGAGCTCGATCCGTTGTTGGGCATCGGTGAACACGTCACGCCGGTGCACGACATCGACCACTCGGAGGACGCCCCCACCTGATGAGCACCGAGGCCCCGCAACGCATGCGCCTGGACAAGTGGCTCTGGTGCGCGCGCTTCTTCAAGACCCGGCAACTGGCTGCCGAGGCCGTGCAGGGCGGCAAGGTGCACCTCAACGGTCAGCGCACCAAGCCGGGCAAGGAGGTGCGCATCGGCTCGCGCCTGCGCATCCACAAGGGGCCTTACGAGTGGGACATCGAGATCACGCAACTGCCGCGCCAGCGACGCCCGGCCAGTGAGGCGAAGAACTTCTACAGCGAGACGCCCGAGAGCCACGAACGTCGCCAGTTGCTCAACGAGCAGATCCGCGCCGAACGCGCGGCCATGCCGGTCAGCGAACGCCGCCCCAACAAGCGTGAGCGGCGCCTGATCCACCGCTTCAAGCAGGCAGACTGATGGACCAGGACGCCTTCCGCGAGACCTACCGCGAGGTCAACACACGTGCCTGCGTCTTCGAGAAGAGCATCCTGACCAACCGCTGCGCCTGTTCGCGCGCGGAACGCTTCTGCATTGCCGAGCGCGAAGGCGTGCGCTGCCTGTCGCAAGCAGGTCAGGCCCGCTGCCGGCGCGCGCTCGCCATCCTGCGCGAACAGGCCCAGTTCGCCCTGCGCACCCACGAGGACCGCACCACCCTGCCCCACGGCAAGGCCATGCGCATCCAGGTAGGCGGCATGCAGGGCATCCGGGCGCTCATCGAACCCGATGCCGACAATCCCGAGGCGGTGTCCGATGTCGATGCGCTGCTGGCGCGGGCCGAGCAGCAATTCCAGGATCTCGAACAGTTACCTTTCTCACGCATCATGCCCTGGATCGCGGCCTACACCCCCCGGCCACGGCGCAAGCGTCGTCGGGATCGCTGACGCACGGCCCTTCCGGCCGATCGGCAGCCAGGCGCTACTCTGCCAGGACCCCCGCCGGGCCGAACCCCGGCACACGCGATATCGATCAACACCCCACCACCCGGTCACCGCGGTTGAACAGGGCCTGCAGGATGGCAATCCGGTCGCGACTTGTACCGCCTCCTGGACTGCACTACCTTGAAGCGGCCTGTGAACAAGCCCTCCCGCTTGCCGGGAGACAAAGGCCAGGAGGAGGCACATGGCAGCTTTTCAGACGGCAATTTCCCGGGGAATCCGCACGTTGATGCCCCCTGGACCGGTTTTTCCCCTGTCCCTCGTGCTTCTGGCCGGCGGCCTGTTTCCTGCCCTGTCGTTCGCCAGCGAGGCCCAGGCCGTCGCCCGCGACCTGACCACCACCGCTACCGGCCTGACCGCGCTGGGCCTCTTCATTCTGGCCTACCTGCTGGTGATGGGCGAGGAATTCACCCACCTGCGCAAGTCCAAGCCGGTGATCCTCGCCGCCGGCGTGATCTGGGCGCTGATCGCCCTGGCCTACCGGGACTCCGGGGACAGCCACCTCGTCGAGGCCGCGGTCCGCCACAACCTGCTCGAATACGCCGAGCTGATGCTGTTCCTGCTGGTGGCCATGACCTACATCAACGCCATGGACGAGCGCCAAGTATTCACCGCCCTGCGCTCCTGGCTCATCAAGAAGGGCTTCAGTCTGCGCCAGCTGTTCTGGATCACCGGCCTGCTGGCCTTCTTCATCTCGCCGGTGGCCGACAATCTCACCACCGCGCTGCTGATGTGCGCTGTGGTACTGGCCGTGGGTGGCAAGGACCCACGCTTCGTGCTGGTCGCCTGCATCAACATCGTGGTGGCGGCCAATGCGGGCGGGGCCTTCTCGCCGTTCGGCGACATCACCACCCTGATGGTCTGGCAAAAGGCCATCCAGACACCCGAGGGCGTCATCGATTTCTGGGCCTTCTTCAGCCTGTTCGTACCGGCGCTGGTCAACTGGTTCGTGCCGGCCCTGCTCATGTCGCTGACGGTGAGCCGCAACCAGCCCGATACCGACGAAGTGCCGGTGCGCATGCAGTTCGGCGGCGGCATCATCATCGGCCTGTTCCTGGCCACCATCGTCACCGCCGTGAGTTTCCACAGCATCCTGCACCTGCCCCCGGTGGTCGGCATGCTCACCGGCCTGTCCTACCTGCAGTTCTTCGGCTTCTACCTCAAGATGCGCGAACGTCATGGCCGGCTCGAGCAGAACAGCGCGATCGGGAGGCCGGCTGCCTTCGACGTGTTCCACCACGTGGCGCGCGCGGAATGGGACACCCTGCTGTTCTTCTACGGAGTGGTGGTGTGCGTGGGCGGCCTGGGCTTCATCGGCTACCTGGATCGGGTATCACAGGTGATGTACACCGGCTGGGGGCCGACCGAGGCCAACATCACCGTGGGGCTGCTGTCTTCGGTCATCGACAACATCCCGGTCATGTTCGCGGTCCTCACCATGCTGCCCGACATGTCCGAGGGCCAGTGGCTGCTGGTCACCCTGACCGCCGGCGTGGGGGGCTCGCTGTTGTCGATCGGCTCGGCCGCCGGCGTGGCGCTGATGGGCCAGGCGCGGGGCGTCTACACCTTCTTCGGTCACCTGAAATGGACCCCGGTGATTGCCCTGGGCTATGCCGCCAGCATCGCGGTGCACTTCTGGATCAACGCCCATCTCTTCGATTGAATCACGATCGGCCGGCGTTCAGCCTCGGTTCAGGAACACACCGGCAGACTTCTCCCGGACAGTCGGAAAGTTGTCTTCAACCCGGGAGAAACACCATGAACAAGCTGATCCAGATTACCAGCCTCACCCTGGGCATGGCCCTGAGCGCTTGCGCTATCGCCAGCCCGCACTGGGATGACGAGCGCGACGAGCACAAGCCTCGCCGCACCTTCGAAGACACCGCACGGGTGATCCGCGTCACCCCCATCTACGAGACGGTGCGGGTCTCGGTCCCCGAGGAGCGTTGCTGGAAGGAGCGTTACTACCAGCGATCAGACTACGGACACGACGACTCCTACACCCCGCCCATCGTCGGTGCCATCGTCGGCGGCGTGGTCGGCAACCAGTTCGGGCGAGGCAGCGGCAAGACGGCGATGACCGTGGCCGGCTCCCTGCTGGGCGCCTCGATCGCACACGACCTGAGCCACAGCGAGCGGCACCTCGACTATCGCCCGCGACACCGCCGGCGCTGCGAGATCACCAACCACGTGGAAGAGCACGAGGAGATCGTTGCCTACCGTGTAAAATACCGTTATCAGGGCCACGTGTTTCACACCCGCATGAACCATCATCCGGGAAAACACCTCCAGGTCCGGGTAGCGGTCCGGCCCATCGACTGAGCGGGAGAGAACCTGATGCGCTCCATCGTCTGCGCCACCCTGTTGCTTGCCACGACCACCGCTCACGCGGGCTGGCTGCAGCGGAGCTCGCTCGACGAGGCCGTCTCCGAGGCCCGCGAACGCTACCACGGTCGCGTCCTATCCGCCGAGACCCTGCTCGACGCGCACGGCCGCGAAACCTACAGCATCCGCATCCTCACACCGGACGGCCGGGTCAAGCGCTACCGGGTGCGCGCCGGCGAGGAGCGCCGCCGGCGGCACAGGGATTCCCGGCACTGAGATGCGCATCCTGCTGGTCGAGGACGAGGCCCCGCTACGCGAGCAACTCGCCCGCGAACTGGCGCAACGGGGCTTTCCGGTCGATACCGCAGGCGATGGCGAGGAGGGTCTGTTCCTGGGACGCGAATATCCCATGGACCTGGCCATCATCGACCTCGGCCTGCCGAAGCTCTCGGGCATCGAGCTGATCCATCGCTTGCGTGAACTCGAGCGCACCTTCCCCATCCTCATCCTCACCGCGCGCGACAGTTGGCAAGACAAGGTCGAGGGCCTGGAGGCCGGCGCCGATGACTATCTCACCAAGCCTTTCCACGTCGAGGAACTGGTGGCCCGCGTCAAGGCCCTGCTGCGCCGCGCGGCGGGACACGCCAGCCCGGTGATCGAGGGCCGCGGCATCCGCCTGGATACCGCGCGGCAGAGCGTGACGGTCGATGGTCGGCCCGTCGAACTCACCGGCCACGAATACCGCGTACTCGAATACCTGATGCTGCATGCCGGCAAGGTGATCTCCAAGACCGAGCTGACCGAACACCTCTACGACCAGGACTTCGACCGTGACAGCAATGTGCTGGAGGTGTTCATCGGGCGCCTGCGCCGCAAGCTCGACCCCGACGGCCGGCGCAAGCCCATCGAGACCCTGCGCGGGCGCGGCTATCGCTTCCGCACCGACTAGGCCATGCAACCCTCGATCACCCGCCGCCTGCTGCTGGTCAGCACCGCCCTGGTCGCGGCCTTTGCCGGCCTGGCGGGCTGGTCGCTGGACTCGGCCTTTCGGCATGCCGGCGAAACCGCGCTGACCGAGCAGCTCCAGGCCCATGTCTACACCCTGCTGGCGACCGCCCGCGAGGACGCACGCGGCCGACCGCGCCTGCCGCAGGCCCTGCCCGACCCCGCCTTCAACCGCCCCGACTCGGGACGCTATGCCCGGGTCGTCGGCGAGAACGGCGCCTACCGCTGGCGCTCGCTCTCGCTGCTCGGGCGTGACCTGCCGACATCGCCGCCACCGGCGGTAGGGCAAAGACGGATCCGCCACCTGGGCCACCTGCTGGTGCTCGAGCAGACCGTGGCCTGGGAGGACTTCACGGGTACCCCCATCCCCTACACCTTCACCATCGCTGCCGATACCGGCGACCTGGAGCGCCAGCAGGCCGACTTCCGTGCCACCCTCTGGGGCTGGCTGGCCCTGCTCAGCCTGATCCTGCTCGGCGTGCAACTCGCCGCCGTGCGCTGGGGCCTGCGCCCCCTGTACCGGCTCGCCGGGGCGATCAAGCAGATCGAGCAGGGCCGGGCCTCGCGCTTGCCCGACGAGGTACCGGTGGAGCTGCGCCCGCTGACCGACAACCTCGACGCCCTGCTCACCCAGGCGCAGGCACGCCAGGAACGGGTACGCCACAGCCTGGCCGACCTGGCCCACAGCCTGAAGACCCCGCTGACCGTGCTGCGCAGCGCCACCGACCCGGAGCGCTGCCCCGAACTCTCGGCACTGGTCGAAGAACAGGTGCAACGCATCGACGAGATCGTCAGCTACCAGCGACAGCGGGCTGCCGTGGCCGGGGGCACCGCCCTGTCCGCCCCGCTCGCCCTGCGACCGCTGCTCGAACGCCTGGGCCGCGGCCTGGCCAAGCTGCATGCCGATCGTGGCATCCGGCTGAGCATCGACCTGGACGACTCGGTCTGCCTGCGCATGGACGAGGGCGACCTGATGGAGCTGTTCGGCAACCTGCTGGAGAACGCCTTCCGCCATGCCCGCGCACAGGTGCGGGTCTGCCGCCTGGAAGGCCGCCCCCTGACCCTGGAGATCGCCGACGACGGCCCCGGCCTGCCACCCGGCATGGGCGAGGCCCTGCTGGCTCGCGGGGTACGCGCCGACGAGCGTCACCCCGGCGAGGGCATCGGCCTGGCCGTGGTACGCGAGATCCTCCAGCAATACGGCGCGAGCATGCGCATCGGTCGCTCGGCGCTGGGGGGCGCGGGCTTCGTGCTGACCTTTCCCTGACACATCTTTTGCACGGTTTTCCCGGTTGCCGCCCGGTTCGCCCCCTCCCTATACTCACCATTCTCGACAGTTTCAACCAGGTTCCCAGCATGTCACAGACCGCATTCCACCCACCGCAGCGCACCCTCATGGGTCCCGGCCCCTCGGACGTACCGCCGCGTATCCTCGAGGCCCTGAGCCGACCGACCATCGGCCACCTGGACCCGGCCTTCATCGACCTGATGGACGAGATCAAGGCCCTGCTGCAATACGCCTTCCAGACCGAGAGCCAGCTCACCATGCCCATCTCGGCCCCCGGCTCGGCCGGCATGGAGGCCTGCTTCGTCAATCTGGTCCAGCCCGGCGACAAGGTCATCGTCTGCCAGAACGGCGTGTTCGGCGGACGCATGAAGGAAAACGTCGAGCGCTGCGGCGGCGAGGCCGTGATGGTGATGGACGACTGGGGCAAGCCGGTCGATCCGCAGAAGGTCGAGGACGCCCTCAAGGCCCACCCGGATGCCAGGATCCTCGCCTTCGTGCACGCCGAGACCTCCACCGGCGCGCTGTCCGATGCCAGGACGCTCGCCGAGCTGGCCCGCCGGCACGACTGCCTGAGCATCGTCGATGCGGTCACCTCGCTGGGTGGCTGTGAACTGCGCGTGGACGACTGGGGCATCGACGCGGTCTATTCCGGCACCCAGAAGTGCCTGAGCTGCGTGCCCGGCATCTCGCCGGTGAGCTTCAGCGAGCGCGCCCAGCACGTCATCGCCAACCGCGACCACAAGGTGCAGAGCTGGTTCCTCGACATGAACCTCATCATGGCCTACTGGGGTGGCAACGCAAAACGCGCCTACCATCACACCGCGCCGGTCAACGCCATGTACGCCCTGCACGAGGCCCTGCTGATGCTCAAGGAAGAAGGGCTGGAGAACGCCTGGGCACGCCATCGCGAGAACCACCACATCCTGCGCGCCGGCATGGAAGCCATGGGCCTGGAATTCATCGTCCCCGAAGATGCCCGCCTGCCGCAGCTCAATGCCGTGAGCATCCCCGAGGGCGCCGACGACGCCGCGGTGCGCGGCCGCCTGCTCACCGAACACCAGCTGGAGATCGGTGCCGGGCTGGGTGACCTGGCCGGCAAGGTCTGGCGCATCGGCCTGATGGGCCATGCCAGCCGCATCGAGAACATCACCCGGTGCCTGGGCGCGCTCGACGCGGTACTCAGCGACATGGGCGCGGCCATCAACAGCGGCGCCGCCCTGCCGGCCGTCGAGAAGCGGCTGGCACAGCACGAGGCTTGAGGCGACCAGGCACCAGGCCAGGCCGCCTGTCGCTGATCCTGCTGGCGGCGGCGGTGCTGCTGCTCGGCTACTGGCTGGGCAAGCAGTGGCAACGCCACCAGCTGGAGAAGACCGGCCTGCGCCTGCCCGCACAACCCCTCGCACTCTCACCGGGGCAGCTCGGCCAGGAGCTCGAACGCGTCACCGCCGGGCACTGGACCCTGCTGCTGGTCGGCGATCCCGGCCCGGCCTGCGAGGATCTGCTGCGCGCCCACATCGAGACCTGGAACCGCCTGGCCGACACTCCCAAGCTCCAGGGAGCCCTGCGCCTGGTGCTGCTCGCGGCCTGGCCGAGCATACCCGACAGCCTGTGGCGGCATATCGACTGGGCCGCGGTACAGGTCCTGCCCCCCAGTCGCCGCGCCCTCCTTGCCGATGCCTTGCACCTGCCCACCGACACCGCCGCTTCCTGCCGCGGCGCACAGGCCACCGCCGCCCTGCTCGGCCCGGATCGGAGGCTGTACGCCTGGCTAGCGCTGGACAAGCCGGCGCGAATGGCCGAAAGTCTGCGCCTGCTGTATCACCACCTCGACGACATGAGTACCGACGACACCACCCCGGACTGGGGCGACCGCCTCAACACCGCGCTGCTGCGCATCCTGCCGCAACACCTGCTCTCGCGCGGCATGTACCACCTGGCACGCAGCGAGATCGGCTGGCTGAAGGACCTGCTGATCCGCTATGTGATCACCCACTACGCGGTGAACATGCACGAGGCGCTGGTCGAAGACCCCTACGCCTACCCCAGCTTCAACGCCTTCTTCACCCGCGCGCTCAAGCCCGGCGCACGGCCGGTCACCGAGGAGGGCATGGCCAGCCCGGTGGACGGCAAGGTGAGTCAGGCCGGACGCATCCTCCACGACCGCCTGATCCAGGCCAAGGGACACGAGTACAGCCTCTATGCCCTGCTCGCCGGCGATGGCTTCATGGCCTCGCAGTTCGAGTCCGGCACCTTCGCCACCATCTACCTGGCACCGCGCGACTACCACCGCATCCACATGCCGCTGGACGGCACCCTGCGCGAGATGGTGTTCGTGCCCGGCGATCTGTTCAGCGTCAGCGAGACCACGACCCAGCTCGTGCCCGGCCTGTTCGCGCGCAACGAACGGCTGATCCTGCTGTTCGACACCGACCGTGGTCCCATGGCGCTGATACTGGTCGGCGCCATCTTCGTCGGCAGCATGGAGACAGTCTGGCACGGCGAGGTGCGCTCGCCCGACGGCGGCATCGCACGCTGGACCTACGAGGGCGACGAGGCCCCACGCTTTTCCCGAGGCGAGGAGATCGCCCGCTTCAACATGGGCTCGACGGTGATCGTGCTCAACACCCAGCACGCAGTGGACCCGGTGAACGGCCTGGTCGGCCGCCGGGTGCGCATGGGGGAGAAGATCGCTGACTGAGCCGTGAGGCTAGCCCGGAGCCAGCTCGGACATCTCGATCCGCTGGTAGCCGGAGGGCACGCCGAACAGGCCGCCATCGACCTCGAAATCCGGCATGTAGTCGAGCAGCACCTGCACCCGTCCCGGACTCTGCTCGCTCAGCGGCAGCCCGTGATCGAGCGAACGGGTCGGGGCGTACACCGTGCTGGCCAGCTCGCAGGCGGTCTGCAAGTCCTGCGGCATGGCCGTCAGCGAGCGGACCTGCACCCGCGCCAGCACCCGGCGCAAGTCGCGCAACCCCGCCAACGCGGCCTCCATGGTGCCCGGCAGCACGGTGAGCGTCGTGCAACGCTCGCCATTGGCCAGCAGTTCCACCCGGTGCGGGGTACGCCCGGCCACCTTCGGGGCCTGCGTGTCGGGCGCGTCGGTGGCATCGAGCAACAGCGCAGGCTGCGCCGGCACGGACGTCTCGCCAGGCGCCATCACCAGCACGCTGTGGTCCTCGGCCGAGACGTTGTAGACCACGCCCGCGGCACGATCCAGCAGGGTGTAGTCGCCCGTATCCTCTCCCTCGTCCAGACGCACATGGGTCGGGGTGACCAGGATGCGGCTGATGTAGGGATCACTGCCCTGCTCCCACACCTTGTACACCAGCAAGGCGGCCGACTCGGCGGATGCCGGGGTCACGGCCAGCAACAACAGCCAGATGATCAGTCTTTGCACATTGCCTCCAGACGTTGCAGTTCGGTCTCGCTGAAGCCCGCCTGGCGCCGCGCCACCTTGTGCAGGGGACAACGCATGCGCTTGCCGAAGGCGGCCTCGAGCAATTCGAAATAGTGTTCCTCGGGATCCAGTCCACGCTCGCGGCACAGATGCCGGAACCAGCGCGTACCCGCCTCCACGTGGCCGACCTCATCGCGCAGGATGACCTCGAGTATCGCAACGGTCTCGCTGTCGCCGATGTGCGCGAAGCGTTTCATCATCCCGGGGGTCACGTCCAGCCCGCGCGCCTCCATCACCCGCGGCACCAGGGCCATGCGCCGCAGCGGGTCATCGGCGGTCTTGCGTGCCAGCTCCCAGAGACCATCGTGCGCGGCGAAGTCGCCGTAATCGTAGCCCAGCGCGCGCAGGCGGTCGCGCAACAGGGTGAAGTGATGCGCCTCTTCGGCGGCCACCCGCAACCAGTCCGCATAGTAGGCCTCCGGCAGCCCCTGGAAGCGCCAGGCCGCGTCGCAGGCCAGGTTGATGGCGTTGAACTCGATGTGCGCCACCGCGTGGATCAGGGCCGCGTGGCCCTCCGGCGTGCCGATGCGCCGCTGCGGCACCTGCGAGGGCGGCACCAGTTCGGGCCGAGGGGGACGCCCTGGTTCGGTCACATCGGGCAGCGCTACCGGCACACAATGCAAGCGCCCGGCACGCCGCTCGGCATCCAGGGCGCGTGCCTGTTGCAGCTTGCTGTCGATGTCCGCGGTGAGCAGGCATTCATGGGCCGCGGCATGAAGATTGCGAGGCATGGGGCTCCTGGATTCGTTGCTGGCAAGATACCGAATGTTCGCAGCGGGGACGCCGCTCCTACCCGCAGGAGGCCCGTCCTCGGGCCGAACCGTTCGCGGAGGGGACGCCGCCCCCACAGACCACCGCTCCTACAGGCTGCGAAGGTTAACAAAAGACGTTGCGCGATATATTACTATTCCCGGAAACACTCACGACGCAGTGCTAGAATCGCCGGTCCCCAACGGGCCGCGTGCGAGGACCAAGGACTTGGACAACATCAACTTCCATCGCCACTACAGCCGCAACACCCTGTTACGCATGTTCGTGCTGATCGGCGCGGCCGCCGGCCTGCTCTACTGGAAGTGGGGCCTGATCCACGCCATCTACTTCAAGGACCAGCTCACCGAGCTGGGCTGGGTGATCAACGGCGCCATCGTGGCCCTGTTCCTGATCGGTATGTTGCGCATGGCCATCAGCCTGATGGGCTATGCGCGGGAAGAGGCCGCCCTGACACGCTTCGTGCGCAACCTGCACAGGCGCCCCGACGACGCACTGCGCGGCGTGTCGAAGCGCAGCCTGATCGCGCAACGCTACCGCACCCTGCTCAAGCTGCACGAGACCCATACCCCGATCAACCAGAACGCGCTGGCCTCCACCCTGGTGGCCGCTGAGAGCACGCGCAGCAGCCTGGCGAAGTTCGTCAACAACATCCTCATCCTCACCGGGGTGTTCGGCACCATCGTGTCGCTGTCGATCGCCCTGATCGGTGCCTCCGACGTGCTCGAGAACGCCATCTCGGCCTCGGGCATGGGCATGGTGATCCACGGCATGTCCACCGCGCTGTCCACCACCATCACCGCCATCGTCTGCTACGTGTTCTTCGGCTATTTCTACCTGCGGCTGAACGACGCCCAGACCAACCTGGTGAGCGCCATCGAACAGGTCACCACCAGTTATCTGATGCCACGCTTCCAGATCGATACCGACACCGTGCTCCACGAATTCACCGGCCTGATCCGCTCGCTGCAAACCCTGGTCGCCGAGATGGCCGACTCGCACAAGACCTTCAAGGAGACCGAGCAGCAGATCGTCGACACCCTGGCGCACTATCGCCACAAGGTGGACGATCTCGAGGACTACATGGCGGACATCCTGCGCACGCTGCGCCAAGGCTTCCGCCTGCGTGACGACGAATGAACGACGGCTTCACCGATCTGCGGCTGAACCGCCAGGAGGGCCAGGTCAACGAGAGCTTCTGGCCCTCGTTCACCGACATCATGACCACCGTGGTCATGATCTTCCTGATCGCCCTGGTGGTGCTGCTGGTACGCAACATGGAGCTGGTACGCCAACTGCGCGCCACCATGGAGGCCGAACGCATCGCCGCCGAGCTGGCGCGCGCCACCGGCGAGGAAAAGGACAGCCTGGCCGTGGCCCTGCACCGCACCGAGGCCGAATTGCGCCAGGCCCGGCTCGAGATCCTGCGCCTGCGCGAGAAGGCCGTGGACCGCGAACAGGTCATCACCGAGCAGATCGCGACCATCAACCGCCTGACAGAGGCACGCGACAGGCTCGAGCGCAAGGCCGAACGACTCGTCGTCGACCGGCAGCGACTCGAGGGCCGGCTCAAGGACCAGCAGGCACGCCTGACCCGGCTCGAGCAATCGCTGAAGAACCGCGAACTCGAACTCCAGGCCAGCCGCAGCGATGTGGACAGCCTGAAGGCCAATATCGACAGCCTGCAAGCCAGTCTGCACGACGCCCAGACCCGCGCCGACCGCCTGCAACAGGACCTCGACGAGCGCAGCCGCGCGCTCGAGGCCGCGCGCCAGGCGGCACAGGAGGTCGAGCGCAAATACCAGGTGCTGGCCGGTGACTACGACAACCTCAAGGTCAAGTACGACAAACTGATACGCCCGGCGCGCTCGCCGGCCGGCCGCCACGTGGTCGAGGTACGCTACTGGAAGGAAGATGACCAATACCGCATCGTCTGGCACGAGGGCGACAAGGGCGAATTCCAGCCGATCAGCCGTCAGCAGCTCGATCGGGTGCTGAGCCGCCTGCTCGAGCAGCACCCCAACGGTCTGTACGTGAAGGTGATCTTCCCCGAGAACAGCGGTCTGTCCTACAACGAGGCCTGGGAGTTCACCAACCACCTGCACAGCCACTACGACTACTACTTCCGCGACGACGGCCAGACGGCAAAGGACGCCCCCCGGGCCGACATCAGCGGCGGCAAATGATCGCGGTCAACCTGGTCACCGGCTTCCTCGGCACCAGCAATCCCCCCGGGTCCGCGACCAGATCCACCTGGCCGACGTGCTGATCGCCAACAAGGCCGACCGGTGCGACACGCGGCAACAGCAGGCCTTCCTCGACTTCGCCGCCGAGCTGCCCCCCCGCCGGCACGCCTGGCGATCACGAACCGGGACGTACGCCCCGCGGCTGCCGTGCCTGGACTCCAGCCCTCCCTCGCTGCGCAACCGCTAAACAGCAGCGCATCTGGTATGATTTCCCGCTTCCCGAGCAACCCGGCGAAACGACAAGATCCCATGAGTGCCCAGATTCTCGATGGCAAGGCCATCGCTACCGAGGTGCGTGAACAGGTGCGCCTGCAGGTCGAAAAACGCGTCAAGGAGGGGCAGCGCCCCCCCGGCCTGGTGGTGGTGCTGGTCGGTGACAACCCGGCATCCCAGGTCTATGTGCGCAACAAGCAGCTGGCCTGCGAGAAGGCCGGCTTCAAGTCCGAACTGATCCAGCTCCCTAGCGACACGGCGCAGGAGACGCTGCTGGAGCTGATCGATGACCTGAACGCACGCGACGACGTGGATGGCATCCTGGTACAACTGCCGCTGCCGGCGCAGATCGACGAACACGCGGTCACCGAGCGCATCCGCCCGGACAAGGACGTGGACGGCTTCCACCCCTACAACATCGGGCGGCTGACACTGCGCATGCCGCTGTTGCGGCCGTGTACGCCCAAAGGCGTGATGACCCTGCTGGCGCGCACCGGCATCGCGCTGGAAGGAAAGGACGCCATCGTCCTCGGCCAGTCCAACATCGTCGGCCGGCCAATGCTGCTGGAGCTGCTGGCCGCGCGCTGCACCCCGACCATCTGCCACAGCCGCACCCGCGACCTGGCCGACAAGGTGCGCCGGGCCGACATCGTGGTGGCCGCCGTGGGCGTGCCGAACTTCGTGCAGGGAGACTGGATCAAACCCGGCGCCATCGTCATCGATGTCGGCATCAACCGCCTGGACGACGGCTCCCTGTGCGGTGACGTGGACTTCGAGGCAGCCCGGGAGATCGCCGGCTGGATCACGCCGGTGCCTGGCGGCGTCGGCCCCATGACCGTGGCCACTCTGCTGGAGAACACCCTGCAGGCCGCCGAGCTCCACGCCGGAGCCTGACCAGACGACACCCTGACAGGGTCCAGACCCTGTCAAGGTGATTCAAAACTGCACGACAAGCGAAACACCGTGTCGGGCTGCAGCCCGACCTATACAGTCGAACCAACGTTTCTCAGGAATCCATGGCCCAGTACATCTTCACCATGAACCGCGTCAGCAAGGTCGTGCCGCCCAAGCGGCAGATCCTGCGTGACATCTCCCTGTCCTTCTTCCCCGGTGCCAAGATCGGCGTGCTCGGCCTCAACGGCGCGGGCAAGTCCACCCTGCTGCGCATCATGGCCGGGGTGGACAACGACTACGAAGGCGAGGCCCGGCCGCAGCCCGGCATCAAGATCGGCTACCTGCCGCAGGAGCCGCAGCTCGACCCCGAAAAGGACGTGCGCGGCAACGTCGAGGAAGCACTCGGCGAGGTCAAGCAGGCGATGGACGAACTCGAGAAGGTCTACGCTGCCTATGCCGAGCCCGACGCCGACTTCGACGCCCTGGCCAAACGCCAGGCCGAGCTCGAGAACATCATCCAGGCGGCCGATGGCCACAACCTCGAACGCCAGCTGGAGGTCGCCGCCGAGGCCCTGCGCCTGCCCCCCTGGGATGCCGATGTGACCAAGCTCTCCGGAGGCGAGCGCCGCCGCGTGGCCCTGTGCCGACTGCTGCTGTCCAAGCCCGACATGCTGCTGCTCGACGAGCCGACCAACCACCTCGACGCCGAGTCGGTGGCCTGGCTGGAGCGCTTCCTGCACGACTACAGCGGCACCGTGGTGGCGGTCACCCACGACCGCTACTTCCTCGACAACGTCGCCGGCTGGATACTGGAACTGGACCGCGGCCACGGCATCCCCTGGGAGGGCAATTATTCCTCGTGGCTGGAGCAGAAGGAGAAACGCCTCGAGCAGGAGCAGAAGGCCGAGCAGGCGCGCATCAAGGCGATGAAGCAGGAACTGGAATGGGTGCGCTCCAACCCCAAGGGGCGGCACGCCAAGTCCAAGGCGCGTCTCAAGCAGTTCGACGAACTGCAGAACCAGGAATTCCAGAAGCGCAACGAGACCAACGAGATCTACATCCCGCCGGGTCCGCGCCTGGGCGACCTGGTGATCGAGGCCAGGCACCTGAAGAAGGCCTATGGCGACAAGGTGCTCTACGAGGATCTCAGCTTCAACCTGCCACCGGGCGGCATCGTCGGCATCATCGGCCCCAACGGCGCGGGCAAGACCACCCTGTTCCGCATCATGACCGGCGAGGAACAGCCCGACGGCGGTGAGCTGCGCATCGGCCCCACGGTGAAGATCGCCGCGGTGGACCAGAGCCGTGATGCCCTGGACCCGAACAAGACCGTCTGGGAAGAGATCTCCGACGGTCAGGACATCATCACCGTGGGCAACTACCAGGTGCAGTCGCGCGCCTATTGCTCGCGCTTCAACTTCCGTGGATCGGACCAGCAGAAGAAGGTCGGCGACCTCTCGGGCGGCGAGCGCAACCGGGTGCACCTGGCCAAGCTGCTCAAGTCCGGTGGCAACCTGCTGCTGCTCGACGAGCCGACCAACGACCTCGACGTGGAAACCCTGCGCGCACTCGAAGAGGCGATCCTCGCCTTCCCCGGCTGCGTGGTGGTGATCTCCCACGACCGCTGGTTCCTCGACCGCATCGCCACCCATATCCTCGCCTTCGAGGGCGATTCCAAGGTGGTCTGGTTCGAGGGCAACTTCGCCGACTACGAGGAAGACAAGAAGCGCCGCCTCGGCGAGGACGCGGTCAATCCCAAGCGCATCAAGTACAAGCGTATCGACGCCTGAGTTCCGCGCAATGACACCTCGGCCGCTGGCCCGGCACCCTGCCCGGGCCAGCGGCGGGGAATCAGGCCCGCACGTCTTCGGGTCTACCCAGGAAATACCCGCGCCCGCCGTCGATACCGGTCTCGCGCAGGCTCTCCCACACGGCCGCCGACTCGACCGCCTCGGCGATCACCCGTAGTTCGAGACCATGGGCGATGTCGATGACCACGTGCAGGAAGAAGGTATCCTGCGGGTCCTGCTCCAGGTCGCGGGTGAAGGCGGCATCGACCTTGAGATAGTGCACCTTCAGTTCGCGGAGGGCGGTAAAGGCGCTGAAGCCCTTGCCGAAATGATCCAGCGAGAACTCGACACCGAGCGGCGCCAGCCGGTCGATCCATTCGCGCAGCCGTTGCGGGTGCGCCTGGGCCGTGTATTCCGACCATTCCAGTACCAGACGGCGCGCCACTTCGGGATGGGCACGCAAGGTCTGCTCCACCCAGTCGAGGCATTCCGCCTCCACCAGGCTGCCGGAAGACAGATTGACCGCCAGCGTCTCCCCGTCGAACAGCCCTGACAGGCGTTCGCAGACCTCGGTGATCACCCAATGATCGATGCGCACCGCCAAGCCCAGCGACTCGGCCACCGGCACGAAGACACCGGCGGGGATGATGACCCCCGCATCGTCTTCCCGGTCCACCAGCTGCAGGAACAACTCGCGGTGCAGCAGTGTCCCGTCGGCGGCATACACCCCCTGCGCCTGCATCTGGAAGCTGCCCTTGTCGAGCGCGCGCTCGATCGTTTCTCCCCATTGCGAGGCCGAACGCGTGACACAAGCCGCATGCGCCGGTTCGAGCACCACCCAGGCATTGCCTCCGGCCTGGCGGGCCTGGCGCAGCGCCAGGTCGGCCTGCGCCAGCAGCTCACCCGCTTCCTGGTCGCGATACATCACACCACCCACTTGCCCGACATCGGCCGACAGCCCTTCCTGCACGGCGCACAGACCACCGAGTGCCGCCGCGATACGCGCCGCCAGCTCGCGCAACCGCGCCATGTCCATCCCTTCGCACAACACGGCAAAGTCGGCGCCGGCAACATGTGCCAGGGTCGTCCTTGCGAGGCCGGCGGTCTCCTGACGCAACAACTCGGCAACCGCGATCAGCAGCTGGTCGCCTGCCTGGTAACCGTGGGTATCGTTGAAGGCCGTGAAATCGCGGATCTGCACCAGCAACAGGCCGCCCGCGCTCTGTTCGTCGGCCAGACGACTCTCCAGCAGCGCCCTGAAATGCCGCCGGTTGGCCAGCCCGGTCAGGGCATCGGTATAGGCCTGCTCGCGCAGGCGGGTGGCCAGGCGCTCGGCATCGTCCAGCATCTGCCGGACCTTGCCCGACAGGCGGTTCATGGCATCGACCACACGCCGGAACTCCAGGGTGAAAGGCCGCTCCTCGACAATCGGAAACTCGCGGTTGCAAATCGCCTCGGCCTGCCCTTCCACCTTCTTCAACGGCCGCAGCAGCCAGCGCAACAGGATCAGCGCCAGCAACAGCAGAGCGCCGGCCGCCGCACAGAACCAGACCAGGGTATCGACGACCGTACTCCACAACTTGCGGTAGGCCAGTCCGGGATGGCTGACCACACGCACCTTGCCCACCTGACGCCAGCCCGACATCATCACCGCCTCGCCCTCGGGTGGGTGCAGCGGGAAAAGCGCCATGAACCACCGTGGCACATCCGCCCGAAAATCGGTGTGACGTTCGACCAGCACCCTGCCGTCCAGGCCTTCGAGGCGAATCGACAGATAATCCCCCCGGTGCGCCATGGCGTTGACCATCGAGGTGAACATCGCCTGGTCGCCACTGGCCACATGGGCGGTGGCACTCAGGCCCAGCGAGGTGGCCGCGTCCTGGGCGTGCGAGGCCAGCTGGTTCTCGAGATAGTCACGGGTGTTATGCACACTGATCAGGAAGGTGCCGACAAACAGCAGCAACACCAGGGTACTGATCAACAGCACGAGTTGTCTCGACAGGCTCATGAATTCTCTCCCATCTGCTCGCGCAGCCTTTTCTGAAACGCCTGCCAACGCTGGATTCGGTCGGCACCACCCACCTTGCGTCCCTCCACCCGGTTCACCGCCAACCACAGATCCGCACCGTTGAAACTGTACACCGGCACCAGGTCGGTGCGCCGGCCTGCAGGTTCAATACGGTCGGTGAGATTGTCCAGAATCAATGGCTCCGCACCGGGTGTCGGATAATAGGCGAGCACCATGTGCGCACGCCCGATCTTCACTGCCTTGACATAGGTGACCCGCAAGCGCTCCTCCGGGACCCCCATGCTCACCAGGGTAAAATATTTCGACAGCGCATAGTCCTCGCAATCGGCTGCATTCAGACCCAGCACCTCGAACGGGGTGGCCCAGTAGTCCTTTTGGTCCCAGAGCACATCATCCTCGTCGTAGCGCACACGGTTGAAAAAACGGTTCACGATACGGATCTTGTCCTCCTCGGCATCATGCTGATGCTCCTCCATGAGTCTTTGCAGCCGCTCGACCCGCCGCCTTGCTTCGAGGCCATATTCGCTCTCGACCCAGCGATACAAGGCGGGAGTGAACAGCAACACCTGGGACTGTGATCCTGCCCAGGTGAGCAGGCACGACAGCACGAGTACCAACCACCAACGGGTACCGGCAGCCTCGACAGCCAAGTATGGCCGAACTCGGACAAGAGTGTTCATACATTCTCCTAGCGGCACGCCGCCCCTCGACTTGAACCGACGACGCTGCCGCGTTGCCGGTGATTCCGTTAGAATCACGGCCTCGTCAACTGCCAGGCCCGATCGAACATGCGTGTATCCCGTTTCCCCCTGCAGACCCTGAAGGAAGTCCCGGCGGACGCCGAAATCCCCAGCCACCGCCTGATGCTGCGCGCGGGCATGATCCGCAAGCTGGCCTCCGGCCTGTACACCTGGCTGCCACTGGGGCTGCGTGTACTGCGCAAGGTGGAGACCATCGTGCGCGAAGAAATGGACCGCGCTGGCGCCCTCGAGGTGCTGATGCCCGCGGTGCAGCCGGCCGAGCTATGGGAGGAATCCGGTCGCTGGTACAAATACGGCCCCGAGCTGCTGCGCTTCGAGGACCGACACGGCCGCCCGTTCTGCTTCGGCCCCACCCACGAGGAGATCATCACCGAGCTGGCGCGCAACGAGCTGCGCAGCTACCGCCAGCTGCCGGTCAATTTCTATCAGATCCAGACCAAGTTCCGCGACGAGCGGCGGCCACGCTTCGGCGTGATGCGCGCCCGTGAATTCCTGATGAAGGACGCCTACTCCTTCCACCTGGACGAGACCTCCCTGGCCGAGACCTACGAGGTGATGCACGCCACCTATTGTCGCATCTTCGAGCGCTGCGGCCTGGAGTATCGCCCCGTCGAGGCGGACACCGGCAGCATCGGCGGGCGCGCCTCGCACGAGTTCCACGTGCTGGCCGAGACCGGGGAGGACGACATCGCCCTGTCCGACGGCGGCTACGCGGCCAACGTCGAGCTGGCCGAGGCTCTGGCGCCCAGCGAGGCGCCCGCAGCCCCGAGCGAGGAAAAGCGTCTGGTCGACACCCCCGATGCCCGCACCATCGACGAACTGGTCGAGCAATTCGACGTGCCCGTCGAGCGCACCCTCAAGACCCTGATCGTGCGCGCCGCCGAAGACGCCGATGCCGAGCTGGTGGCCCTGGTGCTGCGTGGCGATCATGAACTCAACGAGATCAAGGCCATCAAGCACCCGCTGGTGGCCGACCCGCTGGTGATGGCCGACGAGGAGGCGATCCGCGCCGCGATCGGCGCCGGTCCCGGCTCGTTGGGGCCGATCGACCTGCCGCTGCCGGTGATCGTGGACCGGGCCGCGGCGGTCGCCAGCGACTTCACCTGTGGTGCCAACCAGGACGGCAAGCACTGGTTCGGCGTCAACTGGGAACGCGACCTGCCGCTGCCCGAGGTGGCCGATCTGCGCAAGGTGGTCGAGGGCGACCCCGCGCCCGACGGCAGCGGCCCGCTGCGCATCGTCAAGGGCATCGAGGTCGGACACATCTTCCAGCTCGGTCGCACCTACAGCGAAAAGATGAACGCCACCGTGCTCGACGAGAACGGCAAGGCCGTGGTGATGACCATGGGTTGCTATGGCATCGGCGTCTCGCGCGTGGTCGGCGCGGCCATCGAGCAACACCACGACGACCGCGGCATCCTCTGGCCGACCGCCCTCGCCCCCTTCGAGCTGGTACTCGTCCCCATGCAGATGCACAAGTCCGAGACCGTGCGCGAAACGGCCGAGCGGCTCTACACCGAGCTGCGGGCCGCGGGTATCGACGTGCTGTTCGACGACCGCGACGCCCGCCCCGGCGTGATGTTCGCCGACGCCGAGCTGATCGGCATCCCCCACCGCGTGGTGGTCGGCGAGCGCGGCCTGAAGAACGGCGAGGTGGAATACCGCGCACGCGCCGCCGAGGAAAACGAGATGATCCCGCTCGAGCGTTTCGTGGACTTCATTCGCGAGCGTATCGAGCGCGAACGCAACCCCATGTCGGCCTGAAGGCCGACCTACGGAAGGGGACAAGGTAGCGCATCTGCACCAACCTCCCTGCCCCGTCCTGTTGGTCTGTAGGTCGGGTTGCAGGTCGGGCTTCAGCCCGACACCCCTCCCCGATCAGCCTGAGGACCGACCCGGGGATCAGTCCTCGGCCAGCTCGATGGTGGCGACCACCTCGTTGCCACAACCTCGATATTCGAGCCGGTCGAAGGCGATCATGCGCGACATGGCGATACCGCGTCCGTGGGTATCGAAGGCGCGGGCCGGGTCGATCTCGAGGTAGGCCTGCCAGTCGAAGCCCTCGCCCTCGTCGGTGATGGTGATCTCGATGCTCGTATCACCACGTACATAACGGACCTCGGCCTCCCGGGCACCGAGGACCGGGTCTTGCAGACGGGTATTCACCTCTTCTTCCCACCGGCCCGCTTCGTGCAGCGCGCTCTTTTCGTCGTAGGTGATACCCAGGTTGCCGTGTTCGACCGCATTGATCAGCAGTTCGGACAGGCCGATCGCCACCTTGCTGGGTTCCGGGCAGGCATTGGCCAGCATGGTCGCGAGATCGTACGCCGACTCCAGGGTACGAAAACGGAAGCGTGCCTCATGCAGCAGCCCGAAGATACGACTGGCCATGCTCGACTCTTCCTGCATGCGCCGGTAACGCATGCGGTCCTCGATGGCGGTCGCCAGCACGCTGCGCAGCAACTCCTCGTCGAAGGGCTTGGTGAGGTAATACCAGGCCCCCGCCTGAATACCCTCGAGGATCTCGTCGTGCGCGGCCAGCGCGGTCTGCAGGATCACCGGGATGCACTGCATCACCGGATGCGCCTTGATGCGCGAGAGTACTTCCATGCCGTTCATGCGCGGCATCATGCGATCGAGGATGACCACGTCGTAGTGATCGGGCGCGGCCTCCAGCTTTTCCCAGGCCTCCTGGCCATCCTCGGCGGTATCCAGTTCGTAGCCACCGTCCTCGAGATATTCCAGCAGGATCTCGACATTGAACGGCTCGTCATCGACGATCAACAGGCGGGGCTTATGACTCATGATGATTTCCTGTTTTTTATCTGAATTCTATCGGCAGGCACAGATGGAACAGCGCTCCGCCTTCCGAGGCGTTCTCGGCCCAGACCCGGGCGCCGTGCGCCTCGGCGATCTCGCGACAGATCGCCAGCCCCAGGCCGGTACCACCCATGCCCTTGGCGCTGTTGCTGCTCTGCACGAACTTGTCGAAGACCTGTTCCAGCTCGTCTTCCGGGATACCCTCCCCCTGGTCACCCACCATCAATTCGAGCGCCGGGATCGTTGCCTCTTCCACTTTCATGGCGGTGCGACGCACCCTCAAGGTGACCGTCCCGCCCTGCGGCGAGAACTTGAAGGCATTGGAGAGGTAGTTGCGCACCACTTGGCCAATGCGTTCCGGATCCATCAGGCAGGGGGGCAGATCGGCTTCCGAGGTGTAGACCAGACGCAATCCCTTGCTGGCTGCCAGGGCTTCGTACTCTTCCAATACCGGCCGGATCACCTCGTCCAGCCGCGCCTCCTGCAGATGATATTCCAGGCGGCCCGCCTCGGCCTTGGCCAGGTCCAGCAGGTCGTTGATCATCCCCAGCAGGCGCGAGCCGGCCGTATGGATACGCTCGAAATACTGCAACAACTTCTCGGGCGGGACCCGGTCGTATTTCTTCTTGCCGAAATCGGCATAGCTGAGGATGGCATGCATGGGCGTGCGCAGCTCGTGCGACATGTTCGCCAGAAACTCCGACTTGGCGCGGTTGGCGCGCTCGGCCTGCTCCTTGGCCTCCCGGATCTCGCGCACCTGCTCCTCGACCAGTTCTTCCAGGTGCTCGCGATGGGCCTGCAACTCCGCGTCGATGGCCTTGCGCTCGGTGATGTCCCGCAGGATACACAGAAAGGCGTCGAAGCCACTGTCCGCCACCTCCTCTTCGAGGGCCTCCTCGGCGAAGTCGTCGAACAACATCAGATCGTTGCTGGCGATCTCGGCAATCGACACCTCCACCAGGCGGCGCTCGCCCGAGGGCCGCAATGCCACCAGCGGATGCGCGTACTGATCGGGCGTGTTGCGCACATGGTACGAAAGATAGGCCGGTACGTTGCCGGCGAATGCTTCAGGCAGATCGAACAGCTGCTCGCCTTTCTGATAGAGCACCTCGATCTCGGCCACGTCGAACAGGTGCTCGGCGGCACGGTTGAACGAACCGATGGTGCCATCTCCCTCGAAGAGGATGATGGCATCCGAGGCATTGTGCAGCAGCGACTGCATGCGCGTCTGGGTACTGACCAGCTTGGCGCCGGCGGCGGCCAATTGCTTGATCTGGGCACGCAGCTGCTCCACTTCCGCGCAGCGGTCGGTGTCTTCGGAACGATGCGATTCGGTTTGTGAGATGTCCTCGCCGATTCGGCTGACTTCCATACGCATTCCATGAACAATGAGACCTGCGGACGGTAGCGGCAGGCCCGCCCCATTCTTGAGGCACATTTGACAACGGCCCTGTCAGGGGTAAAACTCGCGCGCTGTTTTCTGTCAGGACACATCATGAGCAGACAAGAAAATTTCGATCGCGAGGCGCTGTTGCGCTGCGGCCACGGCGAGATGTTCGGCGAGGGCAATGCCCAGTTGCCGGTGCCACCCATGTTGATGATGGACCGGATCAACCTGATCTCGGACGCGGGTGGCAAATACGACAAGGGGCAGATCATCGCCGAACTCGATATCCGGCCCGATCTCTGGTTCTTCGATTGCCACTTTCCCGGCGACCCGGTGATGCCCGGTTGCCTGGGCCTGGACGCCATGTGGCAGTGCGTGGGCTTCTTCCTGGCCTGGATCGGCAACCCCGGCCACGGCCGTGCACTGGGCGTGGGCGAGGTGAAGTTCACCGGCCAGGTGCTGCCGACGGCGAAGAAGGGTACCTACTACCTGGACATGAAGCGGGTGATCTCGCGCAAGCTGGTGCTGGGCATCGCCGACGGTCGCATGGAAGTGGACGGTCGCCAGATCTACGAAGCCACCGACCTGCGCGTCGGCCTGTTCACCTCGACCGAGGGATTCTGAGCGGAAAGCCCCGTACACGTGGAATTCACCACAAAGGGCACGAAGAACACAAAGGTTTCATGTCAGGCTCTCCGTGTCGCAATGGTGAGCCTGAAGGCCGGCGAGAACATGGTCATCGACACACCGGATGTCCCCTGCCCGGCTTGAACCGAAAGACTTCGTGCTCTTTGTGCGCTTTGTGGTTCCCCCACAACTCGTGGCATCGGCCCCGGAGTCAGTCGAGGTCCTTCACCAGCGATTCGCGCACGTTCTCGGGAATCTGCTCCACCGTGTGGGTGTAGTTGGGGTGATCGATGCCCATGGCGACCGGCGCTCCGTTCTTCACGGCCTTGACCATTTCCGGCGTGAGTTCGAAGCGCAGGAA
Source organism: uncultured Sedimenticola sp. (assembly GCA_964394235.1). Classification (GTDB taxonomy): domain Bacteria; phylum Pseudomonadota; class Gammaproteobacteria; order Chromatiales; family Chromatiaceae; genus MONJU. The sequence goes on from CAYMWJ010000009.1 coordinate 31,223, forward strand.
ATGCACCGAGGAGGTCTTCTCCTCGTCCTCCCGCTCCAGGTCCTCGTCGGCGATGGGGGTGACCCGCGGCAGGTCCCCGATCTGTATCCAGACGTGCTTCTCGATGCCCAGCAGGCGCTTGAGCTGTTCCCGACGCTCGTTCTCGTCGGGGTACTCCATCATGAAGGTCGCCTTCCAGTTGCTGCCATCGGGGATCAGCGGGTTGTAGGCGTCGAGCTCCTCCTGGATGCCCGCGGCCTCGAAGATGCGCTCGATGCGCAGCATCTCCTGGATCTGGTACTGCATGGTGAGCGCGTCTTCGAAGTACAGGGTGGCATTGGGGCCGATGGGCACCCGTCGGTCGCGCTTGTGCGCCATCACACGGGCGCGGAACTCGGGCCGCACCTCGGCATATTGTTCCAGGCTGTAGAGATCGTCCCGGGTCAGTTTGTGTTTCATTGTCTTCTCCTGATCTGATTCAGATGCCGTAGGCCAGGCGCAACAGGCTGATCGGGTGCTCCGGCTCGCTGCCGTCACCCAAGCCGTTGGCGATCTGCTGTCCGGCCATGGCGCAGTCGCTCGAATAATGATCCGGCTGGGCCTGCTTCACCTTGTTGTATACGGGACGGCCGATCTTCATCGAGGTGGCGTGGAATTCCTTCTTTACCGCGTAGGTGCCGTCATGGCCGGAACAGCGCTCGATGGTCTGGATCTCGGTGCCGGGGACCAGCGACAACAGCTCGCGGGTCTTGGGGCCGATGCGCTGCACCCGCTGGTGACAGGCCGCGTGGTAGACGACCTTGCCCAGAGGGTTCTTGAAATCAGTGTTCAGCTTGCCCTGCTTGTGGCGCAGCATCAGGTACTCGAAGGGGTCGTAGATGGCATCGCGCACCTTGGCCACCTCGGGGTCGTCGGGGAACATCAGCGGCAGTTCCTGCTTGAACATCAACACGCAGGACGGCACCGGCGCCACGATGTCCCAGCCTTCGTCCACCAGCCTGGCGAGCACCGGGATATTGACTGCCTTGGCCTCGGCGACGGCTTCCAGGTCGCCCAGCTCCAGCTTGGGCATGCCACAGCAGCGTTCCTTTTCGGCCAGCGTGACGCGGATGCCGTTGTGGCGCAGCACCGCCACCAGGTCCTCGCCGCTCTTCGGATCGTTACGGTTGCCATAACAGGTAGCGAACAGCACCACCTTGCCGGTGGTCGGACCGGCGGGCTCCGCGCCCGCCCCCGTATCGGGCTGGATGCGTGCGCGCAGCGGCTTGCTGTGGAATTCGGGCAGCCGGGCATCGCGGTGCACACCGAAGGTGTTCTCCAGCACCTTGCGGAAACCGGCATTGCGATTGAGCGTATTGACCACGCCAGCAACGACGGGGATACCGGCAATGCGGCCCAGGGTATCGGTGCTGGTCAGAGTGCGATCACGCAGCGAGGCCCCCTGCTTGCGGTACTTGACCGCCTTGGCCTGCAACATCAGGTGCGGAAAGTCCACGTCCCACTCGTGCGGCGGGACATAGGGGCATTTGGTCAGGAAACACAGGTCGCACAAATAGCACTGGTCGACCACCTTCCAGTAGTCGTCCTTGGCCACCCCGTCGACTTCCATGGTGTCGGACTCGTCCACCAGGTCGAAGAGTGTCGGGAAGGCATTGCAGAGGCTCACGCAGCGGCGGCACCCATGACAGATGTCATAGACACGCTCGAGCTCGGTGAACAGCTTGTCCTCATCGTAGTAGTCGGGATTGCGCCAGTCGATCGGGTGCCGGATCGGCGCCTCGAGACTGCCTTCTCTGCTACCTGCCATTGCCGTGTCTCCTATGGTAATCCGGGAAAAAAGGGGCCTTGCGGCCCCTTGTGTCATCCGAGCCGGGCTCAGGAATCCAGGGCGTCGAGCGCCTTCTGGAAACGGTTGGCGTGCGAACGCTCGGCCTTGGCCAGGGTCTCGAACCAGTCGGCGATCTCGTCGAAGCCCTCTTCGCGGGCCATCTTGGCCATGCCCGGGTACATGTCGGTGTATTCGTGGGTCTCACCGGCGATGGCCGCCTTCAGGTTGTCGGCGGTACCACCGATGGGCAGGCCGGTCGCCGGGTCGCCGACCTCTTCCAGGTACTCCAGATGGCCATGGGCGTGGCCGGTCTCACCCTCGGCGGTGGAACGGAACACGGCGGCCACGTCGTTGTAACCCTCGACGTCGGCCTTGGCAGCGAAGTACAGGTAACGACGGTTGGCCTGAGATTCGCCGGCAAAGGCCGCCTTCAGGTTTTCTTCGGTCTTGGAACCTTTCAGTGACATGGTGTTTCCTCCATTTGCTTCAATTGAACCGGTGGATTCCGGTGCTAGCGAGGTCAAATATAGGGGCGCCGATGGCGCAAGGGAAATTGTTTATCCCAATTCGCACGATAGGCCCGGCCTATCAGTTAGTGTGGAAGTCAACACCACAGAGTACACAGAGATCACGGAGGAGGTGAAGTTACAAGTTGTCCCGGCGGGATCGTAACCCGCACGGACCGAGGTCCATCAGCAGGCAGGTCCGCGCTTCGCCTTTTGCCATCGTCAAGCTCTGTGTTCTCTGTGGTGAATGAAAAACAAGGGGCATCAGCACATCTTCCATGATCCGGGGTGTGGCTACCCGGACTCATGGGTGTTAGGTCGGAGTCAGGAAACCTTGCGGGGACGGGCCGTAGCGACCGACCGGATACAGCTCAGCGGCGCCGAGAGAATGGCCTCGCGCACCGCATTGACCGCCTCGAGCCGCGGAAAACTCTTGCGCCATGCCAGGGCCACGGTACGGCTGGGCGGGGTCCCGGCAAAGCGGCGGATCTGCACCAGGCGCTCCGAGAACCGCTCGGCGCCGGTGGCGGTACAGGGCAGCACCGTCACGCCCAGGCCACTGGCCACCATGTAGCGGATGGTCTCGAGCGAACTGCCCTCCAGGGCCTGGCGCGGTCGCCCGTCGGCACTCTTGCCCAGGCAGTCGGGGCAGACTTCGAGTACCTGGTCGCGAAAACAGTGACCGGCGCCGAGCAGCAGCACATTCTCGCGACTGAGTTGCTCGATACTGATCTCCTCCTGCTGGTTGAAGGGATGTGAACTGGGGATCAGCAGCACGAAGGGCTCCTCGTAGAGCGGCAGGGTACGGATGCCCGGCTCGTCGAAGGGCAGGGAGATGACGATGATGTCCAGGTCACCCTGCTTGAGCTTCTCGCACAACACCGCCGTGTAGTTCTCCTCGACCACCAGCGGCATCTGGGGAGCGGTCTCGGCCAACTGCGGGATCAGGTGCGGCAGCAGGTAGGGTCCGATGGTGTAAATGGCGCCCAGGCGCAGCGGGCCGGCCAGCTGGTCGCGCCCCTGCAGGGCGATCTGGCGAAGGCCGGCAACCTCCTCGAGCACCCGCTGAGCCTGGCTGACGATCTGCTCCCCGATGGGCGTGATACTGATATCGCCCTTGCGCCGCTCGAACAGGCTGACACCCAATTCCTCCTCGAGTTTGCGCACCGCCACGCTGAGCGTCGGCTGGCTGACATGACACGCCTCGGCGGCTCGTCCGAAATGGCGTTCACGGGCCACGGCGACGATGTAACGCAGCTCATTGAGTGTCATTCATCCCCCCGGTTCCAGACCACCGACCGCTCGAGCAATCTGCTACAAACAATGTCTCAGGGGCACTTGACATGACGGCGGCATCCCCATCGCGCAGGACAAACGAAATTCAGAACAAGTTGGCCTGTCGGGCAGGAACTTGCTCACACTTCCGGCTGAGGCCGGCTTATTGGCTCGTGGGCTTTGGGCTACTATAACCTGAAATCGGAGCAGAGAAGGACGCGCGTGTCCAACGGTAACCCCTCCATGCCTGCCAGTTTTCGCAGGGCTCGTGAACGTGACCTCCACAAGGTCTCGCTACCGCCCGAGTGTCTGAAGATCCTGCAGATCACCGACACACACCTGTATGCCGACACGGATTCGACACTGCTGGGCGTCAACACCCTGAACAGCTTCCGCAATACCATCGCCACTTTCCGTCACACCGGCTGGCAACCCGATCTGGTGCTGGCCACCGGCGACCTGGTGCACGACGCCAGCCCCGAAGGCTACCAGCGCCTGGCCGGTCTGTTCGACGAATTCGGCTGCCCGGTCTATTGCCTGCCCGGCAATCACGACCTGCCCGACGTCATGCGTGAGCACCTGCGGAGTGAGCGCGTCTCCTGCCCGCAGGTGGTCGATCACAAAGGCTGGCGGCTGGTGCTGCTCGACTCGGTACTCGCCGGCCAGGTCGGCGGACACCTGGCAGAATCACAGCTCACGCTGCTGGAAGACGCGCTACGGGCACATGCCGGCCCGGTGCTCGTCAGTCTGCATCACCAGCCGGTACCGGTCGGCAGCCACTGGATCGACGACATGGGACTGGACAACGCCGAAGCCCTGCTCGAGCGCATCAAGGCGTATCCCCAGGTCAAGGGCCTGCTCTGGGGCCATGTACACCAGATCTTCGACAAGCGGCTCGACGGCGTGCGCCTCCTGGGCACCCCCTCGACCTGCGTGCAGTTCACCCCCGCGGTGGACGAGTTCAGCGTCGATCAGCAACAACCGGGCCTCCGCCTGCTGGCGCTGATGCCCGACGGCGAGATCCTCACCGAGGTGCTGCGCGCCCGCCACCTGCCGCACGGCCTGGAAGTGGCCTCTGCCGGTTACGAATAGTCGCTACCAGGACACCCGTGCCGGCAGGCCGGCGCGCACTGTCAGATCCGCTGGACGCTCCACCACCACCGTCACAGGGATGCGCGCCTCCTCCCCCTCGGCCTGGGGACGTGCCTCGAAACCGACCACGATGTCGCGGACCGGCAGACGCCGTCCGGCCAGCTCGACCCGCAGCGCCTGCGCGGCCTGCAACGCATCCAGCGTCGCCGCATCCACCCACAGACGCACCCGCAAGCGCTGATCATCGGCCAACACGAGCAACTCCGGCACCGCCAACGACCCGTTCACCGCCTGGCCCGCTCGCGCATCGACCTGCACCACCAGGCCATCGAACGGCGCCTTGAGCACACTGTGCGCCAGGGCACGCGCGGCCCGCGCCTGCTCGGCCTCGGCATCGGCCACCGCCGCCTTCGCCTCGAGCAGGCCAAGGTGTGCCACGACACGCTCGTGTTCGGACAACACGGTCCGCTCGTACAGGTCCTCGGCACGCTCGAATTCGCGCTGCGCCTCCTCGAGCCTGGCCTGCGCCAGTTGCAGACGCGCCCGTGCCGCCGCCAGAGCGGCCTGCTGCGCCTGCCGATCCAGTGCCAGCAACAATTCACCGCGGCGTACCCGCTGTCCGGGGGCGACCCGGACGCTCTGGATCACCCCGGGCTCGAGCACACCCAGGGTCACCTGGCGATTCCAGTCCAGGACGCCGACCAGTTCCCCCGCCCACGATAGCGAGGCGAATCCCGGCCACAGCCATAGCAACGACAGCCAGCATATGCGCCGGATATTTCCCGGTTTCATGGCAGATCCTCCAGCAGCTCTCCGGTCATGGCCCGCAGACGGGCCTCGTTGAGGGCCCAATCGAAGCGGACCCGCGCCGTCTTCAGACGCACCTCCGAGATGCGCACCATGGCATCCCCCAGGTCGGTCTTGATCTCCTGCTCGTACCGGGCGCGACTGCGGTCGAGATACAGATCACGATAGTCCCCCGCGACCTGCAGACTCTGCAGTTCCGCGGCCAGAGTCTTGCGCGCCAGCCAGGCCTCCAGCGCCTGCTGCCGCACCTCCTGCAAACCCGCCTGCCAGGCCGCCTGCGCGCGGGTCAACGCGGCCTGGGCTCGAGCGACGGCCGCCTCGCGCCGCCCGGCGTCGAGCAACGGCCATTCGATGTGCACGCCCCCGGCCAGCGGGTGGGTGGAGCCGGTGCGGCGATGCCAGGCGCCGGCCTCTACCCGCGCACTCAGTACCGGCCCCTGGCTGGCACGCGCCGCCGCCAGCGCCTCGCGCGCGGCACGCAGCTCGGCGGCCAGCGCGCGCAGGCGGGGATGATGCTCGCGCACCCGCTCCCAGAAGGTCTCGAACACGGCGTCGCTCGGCGCCTTCACCTCGATGTCCGGCATCACCAGTTCGGAAGACAGTTCGCCAGGACGCCCCAGGGCCAGCGCCAGGCGGGAACGCGCCGTACGCTGCCGCGCGGCGCTGCGCAGCTGGACCCGATGGGTCTCCTCGTAACGGTTCTCCAGCGCCAGCAGGTCGAGATCCGAGAGCTGCCCCAGCGCATGCCGATCACGCCCCCGGTCCAGGCGCACATAGGCCACGGACATGGCCTCGTTGTCGCGCGCAAAGGCCAGATCGGCGAGCAGGACATCGTAGAAGGCCCGCATGATGGCCAGTGCCTGTTCCTGGCGCGCCGCGCGCACCCGCCATTGCCCGGCCTCCAGTCGCGCCTGTGCCGCCGTTTCCCGGGCCGTGGAATAGCCGGCATCGTAGAGCCGCTTCTCCAGGCGCAGGTGGGCCTGGCTGTCGTTGTGGTTCCGATTCGTGGCCAGGGATGAAGGCTGGATGAACCGCAAATCCCCACCCAGCGTCAGATGCACACCGTCCAGCACCGCACTCTCGCGCACGGCGGCCAGGCCGGCCATGCGCTCGGCCTCGGCCTGGAGCCGCAAGGGCACCTGATCACGCGCCAGGCGCAGGGCATCGGCCAGCGCCATGGGCTCGGGCAGGGACTCATCGGCCGCGACCACCAGCGAGAACGCGCCCAGCAACCACGGACCCAGCAGACACCACCAACGCATGCTCAATGTTCCCGCTTGCGCATCCGCCGCTTGTAGCGGGCGAACGACTCCTGGCGATAGGCCTGCTCCACCACATAGCGCCCCAGCAACAGGAACTCCTCCTTGTCGCGCGTGGCCCCGGTATAGCGCGCCCGTCGAATGTACTTGCCATCAACATCGAAGAAGGCGAAGACCGGTGTCGCGCGTACCCGATACTGGCGGAAGGCAAAGTCCTTCATGGTCGTGGAACGGCCCTGGAAATCGACCACCTCCACGTCACCCTCGATGTCGATCGGGATATTGATGAAGTGCTGCCGAAAGTAATCCTGCACCTCCGGCTGGTTGAGTACCGTCTGGCGCATGCGGTGACAAAACGGACACTCGTCCATTTCGAACATGATGAGAATGCCCTGCTTGCCCTGCGCACGGGCATTGGCCAGCTCTTCCTTCAGATCCCAGAAGGTCTCGTCGAAGAAATACTGGTCGGGATCGCGGCCCGACTGTGCCTGGGCCACCCCGGCCACCAGACAGCACCACAACCACCCGACCAACAAGCGTCTACCAAACCGACCCACCGTACTCCCCCCTGGGCGCGTTCTCCGCGCTCACCTGTGTTCTCCGTAATGTTCGATGAAATCCTCGATGTCTCTGGCGGTCACCGGCCCCACCTGGCGCGCCACCACCTTGCCCTCGGGCGAGATCAGGTACGAGGTGGGCAGCCCGTGAATCGGACCGAGCAGCTGCCCGTGCGCAGGCCGCGCCCCGGCCAGCAGGATGGGATAGGACAGGAACTGCTCGTCGACGAAGGCAGACAATGCCGCCTTGTCGATGTCTTCCAGGTTGACGCCCAGCACCACCGGCCCCTTCCCCTCCGCATCATGGAGGACTTCCAGTTCCGGCAACTCCTCGCGGCACGGTGGACACCAGGTGGCCCAGTAATTGACCAGCACCCACTTGCCCCGGTAATCCGACAGGTGATGCACCTTGCCGTGCAGATCGGGCAGGGCGAAATCCGCCCCCGCCATGGCCAGCCCCGTCAGGCACCAGGCCATCAGCACCCCCATCAGGGACCGGCTCTCGAGTACTTTCTTCATGCGGGGTCTCCCATCACCATTTACAACCTTCCCGGAGGCATCCGTCCCGCCGTGACCCGACAAGCACCTCTGGACGCGTCGTGAACCGGGATCATCACGCCAATCCCTTCCGACCCGAGGTTCAGAGGCTCCTGAATGACTCCCCGGTCTCCCGGATTATTCCATTTCCCGACCCTCGGGATCATCTACATCTCGCCGCTCGACCGGGCATTGCCGCGCCGCGCCACCCGGGTGCTAACATAGCGTCTGTTTCCCAACACAAGGCAGAGTGCAGATGAGCATTCGGATCTACCACAACCCCCGCTGCAGCAAATCCCGCCAGACCCTGCAACTGCTGCAGGAGCGGGGCTTCGAGCCCGAGATCGTCAAATACCTGGAGACCCCGCCCAGCGAGGACGAACTGCGCGAGATCCTGGACAGGCTGGGCATGCGCCCACGCGACCTGATGCGCAAGCACGAACCCGAGTACAAGGCCTCGGGCGCGGACGACCCGGCGCTGTCCGACGATGAACTGATCGCGCTGATGGTGCAATACCCGAAGCTGATCGAGCGCCCCATCGTACTCCACGACGACAAGGCCGCGCTGGGCCGTCCGCCGGAACAGGTACTGGAGATCCTCTGATGGCCCATGTCCTCATTCTCTATTACAGCCGCTACGGCGCCACCGCCGAGATGGCCCGCCAGATCGCGCGCGGCGTCGAGGCCGGCGGGATGGAAGCCCGCCTGCGGACCGTACCGCCGGTCTCCGCCGAGCACGAGGCCATCGCACCGCCGGTGCCGGACGAGGGCGCACCCTATGTCACCGAGAACGACATGCGCGAATGCGCCGCGCTGGCGCTGGGCAGTCCGACCCGCTTCGGCAACATGGCCGCACCGCTGAAGTACTTCATCGACAGCACCAGCGCCCTGTGGATGGAAGGCACGCTGACCGGCAAGCCCGGCGCGGTGTTCACCTCCACCGGCAGCCTGCACGGCGGCCAGGAGACCACCCTGCTGAGCATGATGCTCCCGCTGCTGCACCACGGCATGCTGCTCGTCGGCCTGCCATACTCCGAACCCGAACTGATGACCACCCGTGAGGGCGGCACGCCCTACGGCCCCTCGCACCTGGCTGGCCCCGACAGCAACCTACCGCTGAGCGAGACCGAGGCACACCTCTGCCAGGCTCTGGGCCGGCGACTGGCCGAACTCGCACAGCGCCTGGGCAGTGAGGCATGAACCGGATCGGCACCACACGCGCCCTGTCGCTCGCCTGCTACCTGGGGCTGATCGCCTTCGGCATGGCCTGGGCGATCCACCTGGGCGAGCTGCCGCGCAACCAGGTCTCGCTCACCCTGCTGGTGCTGGTCGCCCCGCTGCTGATCCCCTTGCGCGGCATCCTGCACGGGCGCAACCGGGCCCTGATCTGGGGCAGCCTGGCCGCCCTGATCCCACTGCTGCACGGCGGCACCATCGGCTGGAGCGCGGACTGGCCGGCCCGCGGCTGGGGCTGGCTGGAGTTCGGCCTGGCGGTGGTCTACATCGTGGCCGGCAGCTATTTCATTCGCTGGCGGGCACAGACACCGCAATGAGCCACCAGCTGCCGCTGGGGCTGGAGTTGCGCAGCCCCACCCGTCTCGAGGACTACATCGCCGGCGACGACGGCCAGGTGCTAGCACTGCTCACCGCGCAGCGTGACGGCAGCGGCGAGACACAGCTCTACCTGAGCGGCCCACCACACAGCGGTCGCAGCCACCTGTTGATGGGCCAGTGCACGGCCGCCCGCGAGGCCGGACTGCTGCCGGTCTACGTGCCGGCTGCCGAGCATGCGCAGCTCGCCCCCGAAATGCTCGAGGGACTGGAACGCTTCGACCTGATCGTCATCGACGATGTGGACAGCCTCGCCGGCCTCGCGGACTGGGAACGGGCGCTGTTCGCGCTCTACAACCGGGCGCGCGACCAGGGCTGCCGTATGCTGTTCTCCGCCAGTGCCGCGGCGGCACGCGCCGGCTTCACCCTGCCCGACCTGCGCACCCGCCTGGGCTGGGGTCTGAACTACCACCTCAAGCCGCTGGACGATGGACAACGTGAACGCCTGCTGTGCCAGCTCGCAGCGCGACGCGGTCTGGATCTGCCGCCCGAGGTCGCGCGCTACCTGCTGAACCGCTACTCGCGCGATACCGGCGAACTGAATGCCCTGATCGAACGCCTGGACCGCGAATCCCTGGCCGAACAACGGCGCCTGAGCATCCCCTTCGTGCGCGAGCGGTTGTCCCTCTGAGTTCGCGGCGAGGGCCATTGATGGGCACGGCGCGATGCGCCTTTGCCCATCCTACCCGTCGTTCAACATAGCCAACACCGTAGGATGGGCAAAGGCCCGAAGGGCCGTGCCCATCGATAGCCAAATCCCGTCCCCGGGCCGAACCACCCCGGGCCGGATTCGCGGCGGGGACGCCGCGCCTACGCTTCGCTGCCCTGGTACACGCCGCTGGCGCGCCAGGTCTCGACCAGATGCCGCAGCAGCACCATGACCACCGCCGCCACCGGCAGCGCGAGCAGGATGCCGAAGAAGCCATAGAGCTGACCACCGGCCATCACCGCGAAGATCACCGCCACCGGATGCAGACCGATACGCTCGCCCACCAGCCGCGGGGTCAGCAGCGTGCCCTCGATCACCTGGCCGATCACGAACACCGCCACTACCCAGGGCAGCTCGCTCAACTCCTGAAACTGGAGGATGGCCGCCATGCCGGCCACCAGTGCACCGAGGATCAAGCCCAGGTAAGGCACGAAACTCACCATCCCGGCGAACATGCCGATGAGCAGGGCGAAATCCAGCCCCACCGCCCACAGCCCGGTGGTATAGATGACACCGAGCGCGAACATCACCGCCAGCTGGCCACGCAGAAAGGCGCCCAGTACCTCGTCGGACTCGCGCGCCAGGCGGCTGATCAGCGCCACCCGCCCACGTGGCAACAGGGCCTGCACCGCGGCCACCAGATCGTCCCAGTCGCGCAACAGGTAGAAGGTGAGCACCGGGACCAGCAGCAGGTTGGCCAGCCAGTTGAGCAACGCCATCCCCGAGGCACTGACCGATTGCCACAGCCCTGCCAGCAGGCCACCGGCGCTCTGCCAGTGTGCTGCGATGGCCTTGCGCAGCACCTCGGGATCGAACAACGGCCCCTCGACACCGGTCCAATGCGCCAGCCAGGGTTCGAGGTGCGCCTTCAGCCAGATCGCATATTGCGGTAGTTTCTGCGCCAGCTGCGTCAACTGCGCCTCGATGCGCGGCACCAGGAGCAACAGCAGCAGGAACAGACCGCCCAGGATCACGCAGAACACCAGAGTCACCGCCAGGCTGCGCGGGATGCGGCGCGCCTCGAGCCGGTCCACCAGCGGATCACCCAGGTAGGCCAGCAGGGCGCTGACGATGAAGGGCGTGAGGATGGGCGAGAGCAGGTACAGCAGCCAGCCGCCGAAGGCCAACCAGAGCAATGCCCAGGGCCGCCTATTCTCCATGCATTGCCCCATCCCGGGCACGCCGCCGCAGCGCCGCGCGCCGGGTCCATTCACGCACATAACCCGCCCCGCTGAAGAAGACGGTCAACGCCACCGCCCCCATCAACACCCGCAACAACCAGTCCGCCACGGGCGTGATCCCCAGATGCACCACACCCAGCGCGGCCAACACGATCTGCAGAAAGGTATTGAGCTTGCTGACCGGGCTGGGTTCGGGGACAAGGGGTCCGATCAGCCAGTTGTAGACGATGCCCCCGCCGACGATGAGTACATCACGCGCCAGTACCCACAGCACCAGCCAGCCGGGGAACAGCTCCAGCCACCACAGGCAGAGAAAGGTGGACACCAGCAGGAACTTGTCGGCCAGGGCGTCGAGTATGCCCCCGAGACGGCTGGCCCAACCGAACTGCTTGGCCAGAAAGCCGTCCACCGCATCCGACACCCCGGCCACCAGAAACAGGCCGATGGCCAGCCCGAAGTGTCGCTCCAGCAGGCTCCAGACGATGGGCGCCACCAGCACCATGCGCAGGGCGCTGATCAGATTGGGCAGATGGCGCAGGGGCGATGCCGGTCGCAGCATCAACGCCCTCCCGTGAACCGATAACTGCGCACCACCGCCAGTCCCGGTACGGCGGGACGCCGGGGCTGTTCCAGCTCGGCCTCGATGCCCGGCAGGGCCTCGAGCACGGGCGCCGCATCGAGCTGCCGCAGCAGGGCCTCCTGGTCCGTGGTGCGCAGCCCCAGCACCAGGACGCTGCCATCGGCCTCGCGCAGGTAAGCGCCTTGCAAACCGGGCTCGGAGGCCAGCCAGCGCAGCAGTTCACCATAGGCGATCAGACTGTCCACGTCCTCGATGCGCACCAGCACCTCCTCGCCGGCCCCTGCCGCCTGTGGCTGATGTCGCGCCAGCAGACGCTCCTGCAAGGCATCGATGCCGGCACGCAACACCGCGCTACGGTCCTCGCCCCGGGTCTCGAAATGCTCGACGTCCTCGCCTTCCCACAGACTCCAGTCAGCGGACCACTGCCCGTCGGGCGATGTCCGCAGCCGGCCGGTCAGGACCAGGTCGTGCGGATAGCGCGCCGAGGCCTCGCGGATGGCCGCCGCATAATCGGCCCACAGGTCCGCGGCCGTCAGGGTAGACTGATCCTGAAGGTCCATCAGGGGGAATTGCAGCGGGGTACCGAAACGCGCGGCCTCGTGCAACAGGGTCGTGTGCAGCCCCGGATTCTCGGCCGGGTTGAGCAGCTGGCGCTGTGCGCCCTGCTCCTCGGCCAACCACAGCAACACCCGGGGGCGCCGACCGTGCCACACCGGCACCCCCTGCTCACGCAGCAGACGCTCCAGCGCACCGGGGTCGAAGCGGGCCCACAGGAGGCGGCCCGCGGGTGCCTCGCCGTTTTCCGGCGCCTGAGGCGGCGTCAGGTAGCGAAACTGTTGCACCAACGAGGAGGCCCGGTCGAGCACCGCCTCGGCGGCCCCGCCATGGGCCACGCTCTCGCGACCGCTCAGGCGTTCGAGCACCTGGCGCAGGATCTGGCGCAAGCCCTCGGCCCGCGCCTGCGGTCCCTCGTCGGCCACCAGGACCTGGCCACTGTACAGGTCGACCTCGTCTTGCGCCCAGGTGCCTGCCGACACCACCATACAGGCCGCCAGCAACAGCCATTTGCCAATCGTCGATTTCATGGCGCGAGAGTGTAGCAGGATGGCCGATGGCGCGAAAAATGCGAGTCGCTTCACAGATGCGGCCCGCCGGGGCAGAGGGTAAAATCACCGCCCAGTCTTTCCCTTCCGCGGAGTCCGCCTTGAGCGACAGCAACACACCTTCCAATGACGCCCCCGGCCTGAGCTATGCCCAGGCCGGGGTGGACATCGACGCCGGCAATGCGCTCGTCGAGCGCATCAAGCCCATCGTCAAACGCACCTTCCGCCCCGGCGTGCTCACCGGCCTGGGTGGTTTCGGCGCCCTGTTCGAGATCCCACAAGGCTTCAGCGAGCCCGTGCTGGTCTCGGGCACCGACGGGGTGGGCACCAAGCTGAAGCTGGCCATGCAGCTCGGGCGTCACGACAGCATCGGCATCGACCTGGTGGCAATGTGCGTCAACGACATCGTGGTCACCGGCGCCGAGCCACTGTTCTTCCTCGACTACTACGCCACCGGCCACCTGGACCTGGACGTGGCCACCGCGGTGGTCGAAGGCATTGCACGCGGCTGCGAGCTGGCCGGCTGCGCGCTCACCGGCGGCGAGACCGCGGAGATGCCCGGCATGTACGAGGGCAGCGACTACGACCTTGCCGGCTTTGCCGTGGGTATCGTCGAGAAGTCGCGCCTCCTGCAGGCCGACAAGGTGCAGGTGGGCGACGTGCTGCTGGGCCTGGCCTCTTCCGGGCCGCATTCCAACGGCTATTCGCTGATCCGCAAGGTAATCGAGGTGAGCGGTGCCGACCTGGACCAGGCCTTCGACGGCCGCACCCTGGGCGAAGCCCTGCTGGCACCGACCCGCATCTACGTGAAACCACTGCTGGCGCTGCTCGAACAGGTGGAAGTGCATGCCCTGGCACACATCACCGGCGGTGGGCTCACCGAGAACCTGCCACGCGTGCTGCCGGCCCGCTCGAAGGCCGTCATCGAACGCGCCGCCTGGACCCTGCCCCCGGTATTCGCCTGGTTGCAGGAACAGGGCCGCATCGACGAGGCCGAGATGCTGCGCACCTTCAACTGCGGCATCGGCATGGTGGTCTGCGTGCCGGAGGCGGCGGCCGAGGCGGCCAGCGAACGGCTGCGCGCGCAGGGCGAGACGGTGATCCCCCTGGGCCGCATCGAAAACGCCGAAACCGACACCCCCTTCGTGGAGTACGCATGAGCGGACACGAACCCCTGCGCCTGGTGGTACTGATCTCGGGCAGCGGCAGCAACCTGCAGGCCATCATCGACGCCTGCGCGCGTGGCACCATCACGGGCGAGGTGGTCGCGGTGATCAGCAACCGCCCCGATGCCTACGGACTGGAGCGCGCGCGCCGCGCCAACATCCCCGCCGAGGTACTGGATCACACCGCCTTCACCGACCGCGAGGCCTTCGATCGCGCACTGATCGAGCGCATCGACACCCACCGGCCCGACCTAGTGGTACTGGCCGGCTTCATGCGCATCCTCACCCCGGCCTTCGTGCAGCATTACAGCGGACGCCTGCTCAACATCCACCCCTCGCTACTGCCCGACTTCCAGGGCCTGCACACCCACCGCCGCGCCCTGGAGGCCGGGCACACGACACACGGCGCCAGCGTGCACTTCGTGACCGAGGAACTGGACGGCGGGCCGGTGATCCTGCAGGCCGAGGTGCCGGTACTGCCTGACGACGACGACCAGACCTTGGCCGCGCGCGTGCTCGAACAGGAACACCGTATCTACCCGACGGTGATCCAGTGGTTCGCGGAAGGAAGGCTGCGCCTGGATCCGACACACGGCGTGCTGCTCGACGGTGACCGGCTGCAACAGCCGGTGCGCTGGCCGGCCGCTCAGTCCTGACTGATACGGCTGGCGACTGGCCCCGACTGGTCGCGGTACTTGGCGTCCTTGCGCTTGGTATAGGGCCGCTCGGCCGGCCCGCTCAGGGTCTCGAAACTCATGGCGCCGATCGCCATGCCGGGGCGCAGCGCCAGCGGCAGCTTGCCGGAATTGAAGAACTCCAGCACGATGTTGCCGCTCCAGCCCGGGTCGATGCGGTGCGCGGTCACATGCACCATCAGCCCCAGGCGCGCCAGACTGGAGCGTCCGTCCAGCCAGCCCACCAGATCATCGGGCAGGGTGATCGACTCCAGGGTGATGCCCAGCGCCAACTCACCCGGGTGCAGCACGAAACGCCCACTCTCGCCCACCACGATCTCGTCGCTCATCACACGCTCGACCGCGGCATTCACCTCCTCGCGTGAACCGGAGAGATCGATATAGGGCGTCTGGTGCGAGCTGAACACCCGGAAACGGTCGCCCAGGCGCAGATCCACGCTCACGCCGCTGATGCGGCTGTCGTCGGGACGGGGATCGAGCCGGATACGCCCGGCATCCAGCGCGGCGATGATGTCGCGGTCGCAGAGTCTCATGGCCTGTGGCAAACCTGAAAAATCAGGCGCGCAGTCTAGCATGCCCGCCCCGCCCGATGCCGTAGCGGCAGGTGATTCCGATCCATGGCAGGGGCTTTCCCGCGGGCGAAGCTTTGCTAGGATGCGAAGCTTTCCCGCCCGATGGGCCAACTGAAGACTCACCAAAATGCACAAGGGAAACACCATGAAGCCTTACGCCACGGAGCCTCCTACCCTCGACACCCCCCGGCCTGGACGCCGCTGGCACCTGTTCTGGGCCCTGCTCCCGGCCCTGTTCCCCGGCCTGGCCCTGGCCTCGAGCGGCGGCTCGGAGCTGAACTTCACCACCCACTGGGCCGGGTATCTCTCGGTGGGCATCTTCATCCTGGCCTACGCCCTGGTGATCGGCGAGGAATCGCTGCACCTGCGCAAGTCCAAGCCGGTGATCGTCGCCGCCGGCCTCATCTGGACCCTGGTGGCCATCGTGTTTTCCCAGGCCGGCGACATCCATACCGCCGAGGAGGCGGTGCGCCACAACCTGCTGGAGTTCGTCGAGCTGTTCCTGTTCCTGCTGGCGGCGATGACCTACATCAATACGATGGAGGAACGTGGGGTCTTTGACACCCTGCGCATCTGGCTGATCTCGCGGGGCTTCTCGCTGCGCACCATCTACTGGCTGACCGGTCTGCTGGCGTTCTTCATCTCGCCGGTGGCCGACAACCTGACCACCGCCCTGCTGATGGCCACCGTCGCCATGGCCGTGGGCGGCAGCAATCACCGCTTCGTGGTGGTGGCCTGCATCAACATCGTGGTTGCCGCCAACGCCGGCGGTGCCTTCTCGCCCTTCGGCGACATCACTACCCTGATGGTCTGGCAGAAGGGCATGGTCGCCTTTCACGAATTCTTCGCCCTGTTCGTCCCCTCGGTGGTCAACTGGCTGGTGCCCGCGGCCATCATGTCGATGGTGGTCTCCAAGGAACAGCCCGAGCCGGTGCAGGCCGGCGAGGCCCCGCTCAAGCACGGTGCCTGGGTGGTGGTCGGCCTGTTCGTGCTGACCATCGTCATGGCCGTCTCTGCCCACAACTTCCTGCACATGCCACCGGTGCTGGGCATGATGACCGGCCTGGGCTTCCTCAAGTTCTACGGCTACTACCTCAAGTGCCGCGGCTCGCGGATCGAGGAACGTGAACACCTGGGCGAACAGGATCTGGGCCTCGAGGGCCAGACTGAGGCGGCCACCGCCCACGACCGCGGCGACGCGCATTTCAACATCTTCCGCGCCATGGAACGCGCCGAGTGGGACACCCTGATGTTCTTCTACGGCATCATCCTGTGCGTCGGCGGCCTGGGCACCCTGGGCTACCTGGGACTGGTCTCCGAACTCATGTACACCGACCTGGGTGCCACCACCGCCAATATCCTGGTCGGCGTGCTCTCGGCCATCGTGGACAACATCCCTGTGATGTTCGCCGTGCTGGCCATGGGACCCGACATGTCGCACGGCCAGTGGCTGCTGGTCACCCTCACCGCTGGCGTGGGCGGCTCCCTGCTGTCCATCGGCTCCGCCGCCGGCGTGGCCGTCATGGGCCAGGCCCGCGGCATCTACACCTTCTTCGCCCACATGAAATGGACCTGGGCCATCGCCCTGGGCTACATCGCCAGCATCTGGGTGCACTTCGTGCTCAACGAGCACCTGTTCCACGTGGCGGGGCCGGTGATGGATTGACCGGGAGATCCCGCCCCTCGTGACGGGGCCAGGGCGGCGTCCCGCAACCGCTGCCCTGGCCCCTTTTCGTTACGCGCCGACCCTTGCGTTCAGCTCATGCCGAACGTTGCAATTCACCTGCCGACGAAGGAGGTCTGGTGGAGTAGCTCGGTTATGCGCTGCCCTCAAATCGCTCCGAGATGCTTTCTATCAGCCGTTTACCGTGTATCACCGCGACGACCAGGATTCGCCCGGGCTCAACCCGATATACCAGACGATAGCTGTATATAAACCGCTCCCTTATGTGCTCGTCACCAATCTCCGGAACGACACGACCTATCAAAGGGAATTCGAGGATATTCCGAGAAGCCGACAGTATTTCAGTAACAACCGCACGGGCATAAAACTCAGAATCCCTGGCAATATATTCTGCGATCGACTCGAGGTCCTCCGTTGCCTCAGGCGACCACTTTACTTCGAGGTCCACTCTTCGAGCTTCCTTTCTACTTCATCTTGACTAAGTACTCCTTCCTTTTCGGCACGCTCGATTCCTCTGTGGATCTTCTCGACAACAAAAAGGTGATACTGGACATCCTCCAGTGAACAATCGTCAGGAAGCCTATCCAGAAGCGCCTTTACTTCTTCTTTAGCTGTACTCATGAGTCTTTCCTGGTTCTTCGTCATTTCATGTGGATTTCAGAATGGAACCTGCCGGGCGGGCGATCAGGTAGATCATGGTGATGAAGGTGCTATCGTTGCGGTATCCACGCGCCCTTGCGCGGGCGGCCTGGAAGATTCCGTTCAGCCCTTCGAGTCGGGCGTTGGTAAAGGCGGATGTCCAGCGCCGGGCTACCCGCTTGGCGTGGTTGCGTAGCGTCTGCAGTGCCTTGCGGACAGGTTCCAGCAAGGGGGCGTCGCCAATGAGCGCCGAGGCATAATGGATGAACCGTGTGATCCGCCATTTGGCCGCTCTCGGCGTCGATGCCTGCCGCACCCAGCGCAGCCGCTCCTTCACCCGCCAGGCGGTCGCCGTGTCCAGCCCCTGGTCCAGCAGTTCCGCCAGGGCCATGAGCTGATGGGTGGTCAGATGTTCCAGGTCGCCCCGCTTGAGCACCGCCCAACGCAGGTGTTTCGGCAACGGTTGGGTCCGGCTCTCGGCCTTGCGCACCTCGTCCAGGGCGCGGGTGAAGATCTGCACGATGTGGAACCAGTCCACGGTCACCTGGGCATTCGGCAGCTGCTCGGCCACCCCGCTGAGAAAAGCGCCGGACATGTCGCAGACCACTTCCAGGATCTGCTCCGGATGGCCGTTGTGCTGCTCCAGAAAGGCCCGAAAGGCCTCCAATGTCTCCTTGCCCTTGCCGGGAGTGACGAACAGCACGGGCTCCTCCTTGCGTTCCATGTCGATGAAGACGGTGACGTAGTTATGGCCCCGCTTGCTGGCCGTCTCGTCCAGGACGATGGCCTGGACCTGGGCAAGATCCAATTGGTCCACGGCCTGGGCCACGTAGTGCTGCACGATGCGCCACAGCCGCTTGTCCCCGATGCCGA
>CAYMWJ010000010.1:0-49549 GCA_964394235.1 uncultured Sedimenticola sp.
GCTCGATCTGCTTCTGTCGTGCCAGGCGGGCGGCGCGGCGTTGCGAGCGGGTGAGTGGGACTTCGGTGTCGTTGGTCATGGAGCGGAAACCGTGAGCGTCAGGCGGAGATTGTAACCTCTGTGTCTCCGACAGGGACCTTCCCGGTCGCAGACTGCAGGGGTGAGCGAGACTGCCGCTCCCCGGCCAAGAGGGCATCCGTTCCCGGGTAAGGGTCTGTTGCCTTCGTGGTGGGGGTGCCGTTTCCACAGAATGATCGATCGCACCGGCGAGGGGGGCAATGACCGAGGGGGCTCCTCGGGCCAAAGGCATGCCGCCGGGAGGGGCGGCGGGAATCTGGAGGGTGCCGATATGCGAGATTGCGACGCGCCGCCTGTTTCGGCGTAAAATAATCAGCTTTCCTGTTTGATTTGGATCATTGCATGAGCCCGGGTGACCGCGAAGCCATCGAGGCCCTGCTGGCCGAGGTCGAGACCCCCGACCGTCTGCGCCAGCTGGGGCCTGCGCGCCTGCCCGAAGTGGTCGATGCGGTACGACGTTTCCTCATCGACACCGTCTCGCGCACCGGGGGGCACCTGGCCGCCGGGCTGGGCGTGGTCGAGTTGAGCGTGGCCTTGCACTATGTGTTCGACACCCCGCGTGACCGCCTGGTCTGGGACGTGGGACACCAGGCCTATCCGCACAAGATCCTCACCGGGCGCTGGCGGCGCATGCACAGTCTGCGGCAGAAGGACGGCTTGTCGGGCTTTCTCAAGCGCGACGAGTCCGAGTACGACGCCTTCGGTGCCGGGCATTCCAGCACCTCCATCGGCGCAGCGCTGGGCATGGCGGTGGCGGCGCGCGCCCAGGGCATCGAGCGCGAGCACATCGCGGTGATCGGCGACGGCGCCCTGTCGGCCGGCATGGCCTTCGAGGCGCTGAATCATGCCGGTTCCATCGACGCCGACCTGCTGGTGATCCTCAACGACAACGACATGTCCATCTCGCCGCCGGTGGGGGCGATCAGCAATTACCTGGCACGGGTGCTCTCCAGCCGTTTCTACAATCGCATGCGCGAGGGCAGCAAGCAGATGCTCGACAAGGTGCCGGGCATGAAGGATCTGGCGCACCGCTGGGAAGAACACATGAAGGGCATGTTCATGCCCGGCACCCTGTTCGAGGAACTGGGCTTCACCTACATCGGCCCCATCGACGGCCATGATCTGCCGCTGCTGGTCTCCACCCTGGAGAACATGCGTGAGATGCACGGTCCGCGCTTCCTGCATGTGGTCACCCAGAAGGGCCGTGGTTTCGCCCCCGCCGAGGGAGATCCCTGCGTCTACCATGGTGTCACCCCCTTCAACCCCGAGACGGGCAAGATGGAATCCAAGGGCGGGGGGCGCAGCTTCACCTCGGTGTTCTCCGACTGGATCTGCGATCTGGCCGCGCAGGACGAGCGGGTGATGGCCATCACCCCGGCAATGTGCGAAGGTTCGGGGCTGGTGGCCTTCGCCAGGCGTTTCCCCGAGCGCTATCACGACGTGGGCATCGCCGAGCAGCACGCGGTGACCTTTGCCGCTGGCCTGGCCTGCGAGGGCATCAAGCCGGTGGTGGCCATCTATTCCACCTTTCTGCAGCGTGCCTACGATCAGCTGGTGCATGACGTGGCGCTGCAGAACCTGGATGTCACCTTCGCCGTGGATCGGGCCGGTGAGGTGGGTGCCGACGGCGCTACCCATGCGGGCATCTTCGACCTCAGCTTTGCGCGTTGCGTACCCAACATGGCGGTGCTGGCCCCGGCCGACGAGGCCGAGTGTCGCGCCCTGTTGCAGACCGCCTGGGAGCACCCCGGCCCGGCGCTGGTGCGCTATCCGCGCGGGGCGGGCATCGGCAGCGAGCCGGCCGCCGATCTGGCCACGCTCCCCTGGGGCCGGGGTGAGCTGCGTCGGCGCGGGCAGGGGATCGCCATCCTCAATTTCGGTTCCCTGATCGACCGTGCCCTGGCGCTGGGTGAGGCGCTGGATGCCACCGTGGCCAACATGCGCTTCGTCAAGCCGTTGGACGAAGAACTGGTGCGTGAACTGGCGCAGGGCCACCGTTTCCTGGTCACCCTCGAAGAAAACGTCGTCGCCGGCGGCGCCGGTTCGGGGGTTGGCGAATACCTCGCTGCCACCGGCATCGACATCCCCATTCTTCATTTCGGCCTGCCCGACCGCTGGATCGAGCAGGGCACGCAGGTCGAACAGCTCACCGAGGCCGGGCTGACCGTCGAGCAGATGCTGGCGGAGGTGCGGCAGCATCTGCCGGCCGACATCAGCCTGGTCGCTGGTTGAACACCATACGACGGATATCCTCATGCGACACATCAAGAAAGCCATTTCCCTGTCGGTTGCCGGCAGCCTCGGGCTGACGGTACTGGCCAGTCTGAGCGGTTGCGAGCAGTCGCAGCCGCCACCCCAGTCGATCGATGCGCTGCAGGATCAGAGCCGCAACTGGTTCCTGGTCATCGAACAGACCGGCAGCAACCCCGACACCTATCGGGTGGTCGAGCAGCATCCCACCACCGGCCCCACGCGGGCGGTGTTGCGCGATCTGAACGGCATCGAGCACTTCCTCAGCCCGGAGGAGCTGAAGGCCATCGCCGAGCAGGAGGCCATGCGCGTGGAGCAGGGCACCTCGCGGCTGGCGCAGGACGGGGCGCAGATGTCGTCCGGCGGCCTGTCACTGGGTGAGGTGCTGCTGGCCACCGCCGCCGGTTCGCTGCTTGGCGGCATGCTCGCCAACAGCCTGATGCGGAACCGCAACTTCCAGCAGAACACCCAGCGCTACAACAGCACCCGGCCCAGCCGTCCCCCGACCAGCCTGCGCACCGGCACGGCGAGGCAGCCGCGCACCGGCTTCTTCGGCCGCCGTGGCAGCAGTGGTGCACGTCCCGGCGGTTTCTCCTTCGGGGGCTGAGATGGTCCGTACCCGCAAGGTCGAGCCATTGCCGGTGACTGTGCTCGAGGACATCGGCATGCAATGGCATACCGACGCCGACGGCAGTGCCTACCTCGTGCCCGAGCTGGTGGAGGTCACGCAGGCCGAGGCCGAGGCCTATTACGAGGCGGCCAATGCGCTGTACGCGATGTTCGTCGAGGCCGGCCAGCACGTCATCGACCATGGCCGTTACGCCGAGCTGGGCATCGACGCCGCGCTGGTGCCGCTGATCGAGGAGAGCTGGGAGCGCGACGACTGGCACCTGTACGGTCGCTTCGACCTGGCCGGGGGGCTCGATGGTCGCCCGATCAAGCTGATCGAGTTCAATGCCGATACGCCCACCGCCCTGTACGAGACGGCCATCGTGCAATGGGCGCTGCTGCGTGCCAACGGCCTGGACGAGGCGCGGCAGTTCAACAATCTGCACGAGATGTTACAGGAGAGCTTCCGTTGCTGCGTGGTGGGCGAGGGTGGCGACTTCGCGGCCGACTACCGGCAGGAGAAGTTCCTGTTCTCCAGCATCGAGGGCCTGCCCGAAGACGAACGCACCGTGCGCTACCTGCAACAGGTGGCCCATGAGGCCGGCTTGTTCACCGACTTCTGCTTCCTGCATGAGACGGGCTTTCTCGAGGGGCAGGGGGTGTTCAACCGCGAGGCCCAGCGCGCCGACTTCTGGTTCAAGCTGTTCCCCTGGGAAGACATCCCCGCGCAGGAACCGGAACTGGCCCCCATCCTGCAGAGCATCAGCCGGGTCGGCGCCACCCGATTCGTCAACCCCGCCTACACCCTGCTGTTTCAGAGCAAGGGCATGCTTGCCATCCTGTACGAGTTGTTTCCCGATGCCCCCTGGCTGCTCGAGACCCGCTTCCAGCCGCTCGTCGGCAAGGCGCAGGTGGAAAAGCGCCTGTTCGGCCGCGAGGGCGAGAACACCCGCATCCTCGATGCCGAGGGCCACGTGCTTGCCGAGACCGACGGCGCCTACGCTCACCATCCTGCCATCTGGCAGGAATACGTCGAGCTGCCGCAGGATGCGGCCGGGCAGCGCTACCAGGCGGGCGTCTTCCACGCCTGCGAGGCCTGCGGCCTGGGCTTCCGCCGTGGCGGCGAGATCCTCGACAACCTCAGCAAGTTCGTGGGGCATGTAGTGGTTTGAGGGTGGAAGCGTTGCTGCCGGGTTGATGCGTCCGCTGCCTGTCACTGCACGGAGTGGCATGGCTGCGCCGCCTGCGGATGCCGACGGCGGAACTGCAGGATGTGCTGTGGACGGCATTGGCGGCCGAGGTGCCGGAATCGGCACGGCGGACATGAAAAACCCCGGCACGGGGCCGGGGTCGGGTGTTGGACTGGCAGGGGGTCAGCCCACCTTGGCCTGCTCCATCATGCGGTCGATGATGGGGGCCAGGATGATCTCCATGGCGTAGCCCATCTTGCCACCGGGCACCACAATGGTGTTGCGGCGCGACATGAAGGAGTTGGGGATCATGTTGATCAGGTACGGGAAGTCGATGTCGAACTTCTTCGGGTCGGCGAAGCGGATGATCACGAAGCTCTCGTCCGGTGTCGGGATGTCGCGGGCGATGAATGGGTTGGAGGTGTCCACCGTGGCCACGCGCTGGAAGTTGATGTCGGTGCGCGAGAACTGCGGGGTGATGTAGTTGATGTAGTCGGGCATGCGCCGCAGGATGGTGTCGACGATGGCATCGGCGCTGTAGCCGCGCTCGGCATTGTCTCGATGGATCTTCTGGATCCATTCCAGGTTGACCACCGGCACCACACCGATGCCCAGATCGACGAACTGCGACACGTCCACGTCGTCGGTCTTCACCAGGCCATGCAGGCCCTCGTAGAACATCAGATCGGTACCCTCGGGAATGGGTTCCCAGGGGGTGAATTCGCCGGGCTTCTTGTCGGTGCCCAGGCGGGCGTTGTGTTCGGCGGCCTCTTCCTCGCTGTGCAGGTAGTAGCGGCGCTCACCGGTGCCGGTCTCGCCGTAGGTCTTGAACACCTCGGCCAGCTTGTCGAACAGGTTGGCCTCGGGGCCGAAGTGGCTCAGGCCTTCTTCGGCCATCTTGACCTTCATCTCGGCGCGGTCGTAGCGATGGAAGCTGTCGCCCTCGATGACGGCGGCCTTGATGCCTTCGCGGGTGAAAATGTGCTCGAAGGCGCGCTTCACGGTGGTGGTGCCGGCGCCGGAAGAACCGGTGACGGCGATGACAGGATGCTTCTTGGACATGGATAAACCCCCTCAGAGCATATTGGAATTTTCGTCTTGACCGGTGGATCCTTTCCGGTCCGCCGGCGGATTTTGGGCCGGACTATAGCACAGGCGGTGCAGGGGAGGCTGCCCCAGGTCAGACGACCCGAGTGGGCGTCCGTTTCAGGCAGTCAACACCGCAGAGAAAACAGAATGAGAGTTACTGGGGCGCCAGTTCGGGGTTGAGTACGCCGTTGGGATCGAACTGGTGACGGATGCCGGCCATCAGGCGCAGGGCTTCGGGGGAGAGTTCGCGATCGAGAAAAGCCTGCTTGACGCGGCCGATGCCATGTTCACCCGAGAGGGTGCCGCCGAGTTCGAGTACCAGGGTGAACACCGCGTCCAGGCAGGTCTCGGCCGCGGCTGCCTGTTGTGGGTCGTCGGGATCGAGCAGCAGGTTGACGTGGATATTGCCGTTACCGGCATGGCCGAAGTTGACGATGGGGATGCCGTGCTCGTGTGACAGCGTCTCCAGGCCCGTGATCAGCGCGGGCAGGCGCGAGACCGGCACGGCCACGTCCTCGTTGATCTTCTTGGGGGCGACATTGCGCAGTGCCGGCGAGAGTGCCTTGCGTGTGCGCCACAGCTGCGCCACCGTTTCGGGCGTGTCAGCAAGCTCCACGCCCAGACAGCCCTCGCCGGCCGCGCTGCGACGCACGGTCTGGGCAGCGGCATCGACCGCGGCCGCCGGGCCGTCCACCTCGATCATCAGCAGGGCGCCGGCCTCGGGCGGCAGGCCCAGGTCGGAATAGTCGCGCACCATGGCGATGGCCTGGCGGTCCATGAACTCCAGGGCGCAGGGGGTGACGGGCTGGGCCATCAGGCGCGAGACGGCACGCGCGGCCGCGTCGATGTCACGGTAGACCGCCTGCAGGGTGCGTCGGGCCTCTGGCAGAGGCGTGAGCTTGAGCGTGGCCTCGGTGATGATCGCCAGGGTGCCCTCGGAGCCGATCAGCAGTCGGGTCAGGTCGTAGCCGACCACGCCCTTGGTGGTGCGGGTGCCGGTGCGCAGGGTCTCGCCGGCGCCGGTCACCGCCAGCAGGCCCAGGGTGTTCTCGCGCGGGGTGCCGTATTTCACCGCGCGCGGGCCGGCCGAGTTGTAGGCGAGGTTGCCGCCAATGGTGCATACCGCGGCGCTGGTGGGGTCGGGCGGCCAGAAGAAACCGTGCTCGCCTGCCGCCTGTTGCAGTGCCTGGTTGGTGACCCCGGGCGAGACTACGGCCAGGCGGTCGTCAGGTTCGATGTACAGGGTCCCGTCCATGCGCTCGAGCGACAGTACGATCCCGCCCGCTGCCGGCACCGCGGCGCCAGTGGTGCCGGTACCACGACCGCGCGCGGTCAGTGACAGTCCTTCGCGATTGCACAGCCGCAGCAGTTCGACGATCTGCTCGTGCTCGCGCGCGAAGCAGACCGCACCGGGCAGGGCCTGCAGGCGGCTGTTGTCATAGCCGTAGGTCCAGCGTTCGGCCGGTTCGGCAAGCAGGTCGTCACCGAACAGCGCGCGCAGGGTACGCAGCACGGGACGAGGCAGGTTCGGTGTGTCAGAGGTATTCAAACAGCTTGACCACCTTTTTCACGCCGCTGACGAAGCGGACCTTTTCGGTGACGGCGTCGGCCTCGTCCGGCGTGAGCAGGCCCATCAGGTAGACGGTGCCGTCGGACGAGACCACCTTGACCCGCAGCGGATCGAATCCCTCGAGGCCCACGTCGAACAGGGCCATCTTGACCTTGCTGGTCAGGTAGGCGTCAGCAGCCGCGTCGCTCCAGGTACCTTCGGCACCGATGACCACCTCGTTGTACACCTTGCGTACGCGCGCGATGCGCGCGACCTTGTTGGCGAAGCGCGTGACGATCTCGGCGTTGGCGGCCTGGCCGGTGAGCAGCACCTGCAGGTTGTACACCGTGATGTCGATGTTGCTCTGCTGCTCGAGTTCCTTGTCCGCGTGCAGGATGCGCAGGGCCTTGACGTGGATCTCCTTGTCCTCGATGAAGGTGCCGATGGTGCGCCGGTCGTGTGCGGCCACGGCGCCGGTGGCCGCACCACCGACCACCATGGCGGTACAGCCACCGAGCAGGCCGGCTATCAGCACGAGCGACAAGAGGCGAAGAGCATGAGAGTAGCTTGGCATGGCGGTTCATCTCCCAGAGGAATCCTTGAATGCGCCGGGAACGGCGCGCATGGGTTTCATCGGCATTCAAAGATTTCCGAGCAGTTGGGTATCGATCAGATCACACAGGCAGTGGAGTACCAGCAACTGGCTTTCCATGACACGCGCGGCATTGTCCGCTGGGACAGCGATGCCGATGTCATGTTCCCGGGGGGGGGCGGAAAGTGCGCCCGGGTCTTCACCGGTCAGCGCGATCACCCACATCTGACGCTCGGCGGCTGCCTCGCGGGCCAGCAGCAGGCTGCTGTCGATGCGCCCCGGTGCGAACAGCAGCAGGATGTCGCCTGGTTGCCCCAGGGCATTGATCTGGCGAGAGAAGACCTGTTCGACACCCGACGCCTCGGCAAGCGAGGTGAGTACGGTGCGGCTGTTGCCCAGGGTGAGTACCGGCAGGCCCAGGCGTTCGCGCTCGAAACGATACACCATCAGTGCGGTGAAATGTTCGGCCAGTGCGGCACCGCCCTCGGTTCCGCAGCACAGGACCTTGCCGCCCTGGATCAGCGATTCCACCAGCTGGCGTGCCGCCAGGCCGATGCGCTCTGCCAGGGTGCTGGCTGTGGCGCTGGCCGTCTCGATATGTGCGGCGAAATGGGCGGTGATACGGGTTTCGAGGTCCATGGGGCTTGCTAGCGGGACTTGTCCGGGGGCGGAAGTTTCGCATGCCGACGCCCGTTCAACCAGTCTCGAAGGCGTTGCGTATCCAGACGGGGGCGTGCCGGCCGTCCAGGCCGATCACGTCGAAGCGGCAGGGGCCGTTCCAGGGATGTAGGTGCAGCCAGTGCCGGGCGGTGGCGATCAGGCGCTGTTGCTTGCGTCGATCCACACTGGCGATGGCACCACCGAAACCGGCATGTCGGCGCAGGCGGACCTCGATGAACACCAGGGTGTCGCCATCGCGCATGATCAGGTCGATCTCGCCCTGTCGGCAGCGATGGTTGCGCGCCACCGGTACCAGGCCATGTGAGCGCAGCCAGTCCTCGGCCTGGCGTTCGCTGCGTTGTCCGTCCTGTTGCGCCCTTGCCATGGGGAGGTCAGCGTGGCGGTGAACCTGGCGCGGCTGTCGATGCCGGCGCTGGTGGTGTTGCGCCTTGCGGCAGGGGGGCGCTCTGTGGTGCTGGTGCCTCGGGCAAGCCGGGTTCTGGCGAGGTCTGCAGGTCCATGCGGCGGGAATAACCCAGCACCCGCGGTGGTTCGTCGAGTTCGATCCACAGCAACTGGCGTTCGATCTGGCGCTCGGGCGTCATGTACAGGTTGCCGGTCTGGCCGTCGAGCGACTCCCAGGGTGTATCACGCAGGCGCCGCAGATGGGGTTGCAGGCGCAAGGCGTCGATACCCAGGGCGTAGAGGCGTACCGCCGGACTGAGCACGCCGGGCAGCAGCGCTCCCAGGCGCTGGCGCTCGTCCTGGTTGACGATCAGGGGAATGTCCGGCAGCCGGATGCCACGCATGTCGGCCAGTTGCTGAGGGGTGAGATGGCCGCTCCAGGCACGCGAGGTCGCATACACCGGGAGGTCGGCCGCGCGGAAGAAGGCCAGTTGTGGCTTGATGCCCTGGGCCTGGCCGGGGGTGGCCACCAGGAAGACCGCATCGGTGTCGGCGCGGCGGCGCGGCTCGAAGGCGATACGCTGCCCCAGCCATTTTTCCAGTCGTCGGTGGCGGGCCTTGCTGCGGTCCAGTTGCAGCAGGGCCGAGATGGTGGTGCTGTGGTCCGCCGAGGCCGGGTCGTAACGTCCGATGTCCACCTCCTGCCCGGTCAAGGTCTGCCAGCGTTCGGTGAAGGCGCGTGCCAGGCGTTCGCCATAGCGGTCGTTCGGGATCAGGACGATCGGGCGGCGATATCCGTCCTGCCAGATGCGCTCGGCGGCGAGCCGGGCCTCGTGCTCCGGGTCGAGCGAGAACATGAACAGTTTCTCGGGAGGTGCCACGTCGGCGTTCACCTTGTTGAGTGCGAGTACCGGGACGGTCAGCTCACCGGCGCGTAGCAGCTGTTCGACCGCCGGTTTCTGCAATGGCCCGATGACCGCCTGGGCCCCGGCGGCGACCGCCTGGGTATACAGTGGCCAGGCGTCGGCCGGGTCGCTGGAGTCGTAGAAGCGCAACAGTGGGCGCTGCGCCTCGGGGAGTTCGTGGAGGCTGATCATCAGGCCATCGCGGATGGCGCGTGCCGCTGCGGCGTAGCGTCCACTCCTGGGCAACAATACGGCGATATGCTCGACTGGCTCGATCTGTCCAGCCAGGCGGGCCATGTAGCGCTCCAGGAGTTCCGGCAGGGCGGGGTGATCGGGATGAGTGGCGCGCCAGGCGGCCACCATGGGACCCAGTTTCTCCGGGGTGGCGCCGTATTGTTTGATCAACAGTGCCAGGTCCATCCAGCCGCCGGCCACCCCGGGCGGCACCGGGCGCCGTTCGCGCAGGGTGCGTTCATTGAGGGCGGTCAGAGAGGCGAGGATCTCGGACTGTACCTCGAGCCGCGCTTCACGATCGTCCAGCAGTTCGTCGAGTTGTTGCAGGGTGTTGGCCGATTCCAGCAGGTTGCCGATTTGTCGATAGGCATCGGCCAGATTGCGCAGGTGGCGTTGTTGCAGGTCGAGCGGCATGTCAGGGCCGATCATGCCCAGCAGGATGTCCAGGGCATGATCGGCCTGGTGACGGGCCAGTGCCAGTTCGGCGCGCAATCGTTCGACTGCCTGCCGTTGGTGGGCATTGGGGTTGGCGTTCTCGATCTCGTGCAGCAGGGTTTCGGCACCTTCCAGGTCGCCGCCCTTGAGCGCGGCCTCGGCGGCACGCAGGAAGAATTCCGTGCTGACATGGCCGGGCGTGCGCCTGGCCAGGGATTCGAACAGGCGGGCGGCGCCGAGCCAGTCCTCTTGTGCCAGCAGCGCCTCGGCACGCACCAAGTCGGGATCGGGGGCGGGGTGCCTTTCCTGTTTCACGGGGGGCGGGGTACAGGCGCTCAGTACCAGGCCCAGCAGCAGGAGGATCGATCCAAGGCGTAGACGACGGGTTTGCATCTCAGGTCCAGTACGGCGACGATGGGGTATGCCGGCTCCCTCGGCACATGGCGGCGCGTCCTCGCGCTGCTTCGGGCGGTACGGAAGGTCTGCTCCCTTCTCGGGGCGCGCATTCCGCCGCAGGCGGAGTATCGAAGGTGACTCATGATGCTGTCAAACGACACCGGCTGTCTGTATGTCGTCGCCACCCCGATCGGCAATCTGGGGGACATCACCCGGCGTGCCGTGGAGGTGCTCTCGGTGGTGGATCTGATCGCTGCCGAGGACACCCGGCACACGCGCCGGCTGTTGCAACACCTGGGCATCGACAAGCCCTTGCGGTCGCTGCACGAGCACAACGAACGTGAGCGCGTGCATGCCCTGCTCGAGCGGCTGCGGGGTGGTGAGCAGGTGGCGCTGGTCTCGGATGCCGGCACACCGCTGATCAGTGATCCGGGCTATCCGCTGGTGCGTGCCTGTCGTGCCGAAGGCATCCGTGTGGTACCGGTGCCTGGTGCCAGCGCCTTGATCGCCGCGCTTTCGGTAGCGGGCTTGCCGACTGACCGTTTTCGTTTCGAGGGCTTTCTGCCGCGTCGTGCCCCGGCCCGGCGCGAGCGCCTGCAGGCGCTGGCCACGGCACCGGAGACCCTGGTGTTCTACGAGTCCGCACATCGCATCGAGGAGAGCCTGGCCGATCTGTGCGCGGTATTCGGCGAGGCACGCGAGGCGGTGCTGGCGCGCGAGCTGAGCAAGCGTCACGAGACCCTGTTGGACGGCGCCCTGGGTGAGTTGCGGGCGCGGGTATGTGCCGATCCCGATCAGCGGCGTGGCGAGTTCGTGCTGGTGGTCGCTGGTGCCCCGGCGGAGACGCAAGGCGACGAGCAGGCCTTGCGCGCCTTGCTGGCGGTGTTGCTCGAGGAGTTGCCGCTCAAGCAGGCCAGTGCGCTTGCCGCGCGCCTGAGCGGCGAGAAGAAGAATCACGTCTATCGGCTGGCGCTGGCGATGCGCGAGGAGGAATGACCCGGCTCGGGAGCATTGGTGGTTCGGCCCGGGGACGGGCTTCCTGCTATCGATGGGCACGGCCCTTCGGTCCTTTGCCCATCCTACGGTGTTGGGTATGTTGGACCATGGAGTAGGATGGGCAAAGGCGCATCGCGCCGTGCCCATCAATGGATGGTGGGAGCGGCACCGTCGCCGCAAACCGCTCGCGCCCGGGTCCAGGCGGCGGTATAGTGGTTCCCGGGAGTCGGCCAGACGATCGCTGCCGCATTGCGGTGGAGGAAAGTCCGGACTCCGCAGGGCAGAGAGCCAGGTAACGCCTGGGCGGCGCGAGCCGACGGAAAGTGCCACAGAAAACAGACCGCCTAAGCCCATTGGGCCGGCAAGGGTGAAAAGGTGTGGTAAGAGCGCACCGCGCCCCTGGCAACAGGGGTGGCAGGGTAAACCCCTCTCGGAGCAAGACCAAATAGGGAAGCTTGCCTCTGGCAACCTGTGGCCCGCAGGTGCTTCCGGGTAGGTCGCATGAGGCGTCCGGCGACGGGCGTCCCAGATGAATGATCGTCCTCGACAGAATCCGGCTTATCGGCCGGCTCCCCCTTTGATTTTCGTCTCCCTTTCCACGGGAGACCCTTCCATGCCATCAGTGTGCATGGTTCTCATTTTTGACGTCTGCTGCTTGGAGATGAATGGTGACGTCGATCATTCATCGCCTGAGAAATTACTTTAAGTTCGCCTTCTAGCTCACTGTTTTGCATGTTCTTTGTGTGGCGCGATTTTTGGGCTGTAAGTGCCTGAGTTCCAAGGTTTTTTTGATGGGGGCCTTGCTTGACCGGTGGTGGACGGGCTTCTAAGATTGGCGAAAAGTGGCAGAAAGTGGGGGAAAGGGGCGGATTGAAGCTCCTCCAGCCATTCGGTGATTACCAAGGGGGAGCAGGTTTTCGGTGTTTCTGGGTGTCAATACGCTCAATCTGGATGCCAAGGGGCGCATGGCGATACCGGCACGCTATCGCGACGCGCTGGCCGAGTGCTGTGGTTCGCGCGTGGTCGTGACCATCAATCCCCGGGAGCACTGCCTGTGGCTCTACCCCGAGACCGAGTGGCAGGAGATCGCACGCAAGGTGGCGCGCCTGCCGACCTTGAACCGCCAGAACCTGATCCTGCAGCGCCTGCTGTTGGGGCACGCCTCTGAACTCGAGATGGACAGCCAGGGCCGCATCCTGCTCTCGGCGGAGCTGCGCGAATACGCGCGCCTGGGCAAGAAGGTGTCGTTGATCGGTCAGGGGCAGAAGTTCGAGATCTGGGATGCGGAGAGCATGGCCGCCGAGCGTGAGGGATGGCTGCAGGAGGCCGGTGAGTTCGACGGCGAGTTGTCCGGCGATCTGGCGGAGTTGAGATTGTGAACGACGGTCTGGGCGAGCATCGCCCGGTGTTGCTCGAAGAGGCCGTGACGGCCCTCGCTGTCAACCCGGATGGAGTCTACGTGGACGGCACCTTTGGGCGTGGCGGGCACAGTCGCGCCATCCTCGAGCGCCTGGGGCCTGCGGGGCGTCTGATCGGGTTCGACAAGGATCAGGCGGCGCTGAGCGTGGCCCGGCGACAATTTGCGAGCGAACCCCGCTTGCGCATGGTGCATGGCAGCTTCGCACGCTTGGCCGAGGTGGCGCGCGAGTGGGATCTGGTACGCCGCATCGACGGCCTGCTGCTCGACCTGGGGGTCTCGTCGCCTCAGCTTGATGCGCCCGAGCGCGGATTCAGTTTCCAGCACGATGGTCCCCTGGACATGCGCATGGATCGCAGCACGGGCGAGTCGGCCGCTGACTGGCTGGCGCGTGCCGAGGAGGAAGAGATCGCCCGGGTGATCCGCGAATATGGCGAGGAGCGTTTCGCGCGTCGCATCGCGCGTGCCATCGTGCGCGAACGCACCCGGCAGCCCTTGCGCAGTACCGCCCAGCTGGCGGCACTGATTGTCGCGACAGTGCCCCGGCGCGATCCGCACAAGCATCCAGCGACCCGCACCTTCCAGGCGATCCGCATCCATATAAATAGTGAGTTGGAGGATCTGCGGCGCTGCCTGAGCGATGTGCTGGACGTGCTGGCGGTCGGTGCGCGTCTGGTGGTGATCAGCTTTCACTCGCTGGAGGATCGCATCGTCAAGCACTTCCTGCGCGACCAGGCGCGTGGGCCGCGTCTGCCCAAGGGGGTGCCGGTCCAGCACGAACAGGTGCGAGGGCGTGTGCGCCTGATCGGCAAGGCGGTGCGTCCGGGCGAGGCCGAGGTGGCCGCCAATCCACGCGCGCGCAGTGCGGTGATGCGTGTGGCGGAGGTGCTGGCATGACCCGGCGTGCGCTCGTCTGGTTGCTGCTGGGCGTCTTCGCGGTGCTGGCCAGTGGTATCGGCGTGGTCTATGCCAAGGCGCGCTCGCGGGCGCTGTTCGTGGAGGTTCAGCAACAGCGTGCGCAGCTCGAGCGCGAGATCATGGAATGGGGGCGCCTGCAACTGGAACTGGCCAGTACCGGTAGCCTGGAGGATGTGGCGCGCGCAGCGAGGGGGCGCCTGCACATGCGGGCCCCGGACCCGGAACAGGTGGTCGTGGTGGAGTGATGGCAGCCAGACGCGAGAAACGAGCCAGGAGGGTGAGGCAGGAGGAGCAGCTGCCGGGCTACGCCTTGCGGCGTACCGTTGTGCTGGCGATCTTCGGTCTGGTCGCCTGTGTGCTGGTGTGGCGTGCGGTCGATCAGCAGATCCTCGAGAGGGATTTCCTGCAATCCGAGGGGGCTGACCGTTACATAGACCGCCAGATCATTGCCGCCCACCGTGGCCTGATCACCGATCGCCGTGGCGCGGTACTGGCACTGAGCACCCCGGTCGATTCGGTGACCGCCAACCCCCGTGTACTCACGCCCGATACGCCACACCTCGACCAGCTCGCGCGTGCCCTGGGCATGCCGCTCAAGCGCCTGCGTGGCATCCTGCGGCGCAATGCCCACCGGCGCTTCGTCTACCTGAAGAAACGTCTGCCGCCGGGGCGTGCCGAGCACGTGCTCAAGGTGGCGCGTGCGCTGGACATCGACGGGGTGCACCTGGAGCGTCGCGACCGCCGCTACTATCCGACCGGTGAGGTGTTCGCACATGTGCTGGGCTTCACCGATGCCGAGGACCGGGGGCAAGAGGGACTGGAGCGTGTCTGGGACCACGAGCTGCGTGGTGAGCCGGGCGTGAAACGGGTGCTGCGTGACGGGCGTGGCCGGGTGGTCGATGATGTGGAGAGCATCCGCACCCCGCGCGATGGGCGCAATCTGGCGCTCAGCCTGGACGCCCGCCTGCAATATATCGCCTACCGCGAGTTGAAGGCCGCGGTGCATCGGCATCGTGCCATCGGTGGTTCGGCCGTGCTGCTCGATGTGCGCACCGGTGAGGTGCTGGCGATGGTCAACCAGCCCGGCTACAACCCCAATGCCGATCGCAGTAACCGCAACGGGCGGCTGCGCAACCGCGCCATCACCGATGTCTTCGAGCCGGGTTCGACCATGAAGCCCTTCGCCGTGGCCGCCGCGCTGGAGCAGGGGGTGGTGAGCCCGGGCTCCATCGTCGATACCACGCCGGGTTATTTCAAGGTCGGCCCCCTGACGGTGCGTGACCACCACCCCCTGGGACGTATCGACCTGAGCACCCTGCTGGCGCGATCCAGCAACGTGGGGGCAGCACGGCTGGCGTTGTCGCTGAACAAGGCGGCCTGGTGGCGCACCCTGGATGCGCTGGGTCTGGGGCATGTGCCGGGTACCGGTTTCCCGGCCGAGACCGGTGGTCGCCTGCGCCATTTCAGCAAGTGGGTGCCGGTCGATCAGGCCACCCTGGCCTATGGCTATGGCATCTCGATGTCCACCCTGCAATTGGCCCGCGCCTATGCGGCGTTGGCCAACGACGGCGTGGTCTTGCCGGTCACCCTGTTGCGTCGCGACGAGGTGCCGCGTGGGCGACGGGTGTTCAGTGAGCGCACCGCAGTGGATGTGCGTTACATGCTCGAGGCGGTGGTCTCCGACAAGGGGACGGCGCCGCGTGCGGCGATTCCTGGTTACCGCGTGGCCGGCAAGACCGGTACCGTGAAGAAGCTCTCGCAGCACGGGGGGTATTCGGAGGATCGTTATCGTGCGGTGTTCGTGGGCATGGCGCCGGTCACCCAGCCCCGGCTGGTGATGGCGGTGATGATCGACGAGCCCCACGGCAAGGCCTATTACGGTGGTGTGGTGGCTGCTCCGGTGTTTGCCCGGGTGATGGGCGAGGCGTTGCGCCTGCTCAATGTGCCGCCAGATGCGCTCGAACGTCCACGACTGCGCCTGGCGCTGGCTGGAGGACAGTCCTGATGGTGCAGCGCGCGGACGGCAATGGGGTGCTGCTGGGCGATCTCCTGCAGGGGGTCGTGGATCCTGGTGAGTTCGGTCGCCTGTATGTCACCGGCCTCAGTCTGGATAGCCGCACGGTGGTTGCCGGTGATCTGTTCCTGGCCGCCGCCGGCTGCGCCACGCATGGCATGGAGTACCTCGACGAGGCCTTGCGCAAGGGGGCGGTGGCGGTATTGGCTCAGCCTTCGGGTGAATGGGACCGCTCGCGTCTGGCGCAGGTGACCGCCACCTGCCCTGTCCCCCTGTTCATGGTCTCCGATCTGGGGCACAAGGCCGGGGTGATCGCCGGTCGTCTGTTTGGACAGCCGGGCCAGGCCCTGCGCGTGATCGGTGTCACCGGCACCAATGGCAAGACCAGTGTCACCCATTTTCTGGCGCAGGCGCTCGGTTCGCGGGTATCGGCCGGGGTGATCGGTACCTTGGGCAATGGTCTGCTGGACGACCTGTGCACGGCCACGCACACCACGCCGGACGCGGTCGCCGTGCAGGCCGAGCTGGCGCGTCAGGTACGTCTGGGCGTCAAGGCGGTGGCCATGGAGGTGTCCTCGCATGCGCTCGACCAAGGGCGGGTCAACGGTGTCCCCTTCCATACGGTGGTGTTCACCAATCTGTCGCACGATCACCTGGACTATCACGGCAGCATGGCGGCCTATGCCGCGGCCAAGGCGCGCCTGTTCCGGCGACCGGGCCTGATGCAGGCGGTGATCAACATCGACGACCGCATGGGCCGTGAGCTGTTGCAGGAACTCAGCGCCCGGGTGACGACGGTCGCCTGTTCGACCAGCGAGCGGGTGCCCAGCCTGGCCGATCGTGTGATCCATGCCACGGCGGTGGAACCCCAGGCCGGCGGACTCAGCGTGCGTTTCGAGTCGAGCTGGGGGGCTGGCGAGTTCAGCAGCCCGGTGTTCGGGCGTTTCAATGTCGAGAACCTGCTGCTCACCCTGGGCGTGTTGCTGTCCTGGGACATGCCGCTGAAACACGCGCTCGAGGCCATGGAACGCCTGCGCTCGGTACCTGGTCGCATGGACCTGCTGGGCGGGCAGGGCCTGCCGCGCGTGGTGGTGGATTATGCGCACACCCCGGACGCGCTGGAAAAGGCACTGGTGGCGGTGCGCGAGCATGCCCGCGGCCGGGTGATCTGCGTGTTCGGCTGTGGAGGTGAGCGTGATCGTGCCAAGCGTCCGCGCATGGGGGCGGTGGCCGAGCGCCTGGCCGACCGGGTGGTTCTCACCGACGACAACCCGCGTGGTGAGGATGGCGACGCCATCGTGCGCCAGATCCTCGATGGCATGCGGCGACCGCAGGCGGTACAGGTGGAACGCGACCGCGCCCGCGCCATCGAGCGGGCCATCGCCGAGGCCGCGACCGAAGACCTGGTGCTGGTCGCCGGCAAGGGCCACGAGGCCTGGCAACTGGTCGGCGGCCGGCGCCTCCCCTTTTCGGATCACGAACAGGTGCAGCGGGCTCTGCAGGGGAGGGCGGCATGATCGCGATGCGACTGTCCGAGGCGGCCCAGATCCTCCAGGGACGACACCGGGGGCACGACGCCCGTTTCACCTCGGTGAGCAGCGATACCCGCACCCTGCGCACCGGGGATCTGTTCGTGGCCCTGGTGGGACCGAATTTCGATGCCCACGACTATCTGCCGATCGCCGAGCAGAAGGGCGCGGTGGCCGCGCTGGTGCAGCGCGAGGTCGAGACCCCCATGCCGGTGCTGCAGGTCGCCGATACCCGCCGGGCGCTGGGTGAACTGGCACGGGCCTGGCGCCAGCGTGCCACGGCGCGCATCGTCGCGGTGACCGGTTCCAACGGCAAGACCACGGTCAAGGAGATGCTGGCCGCCATCCTCGGTCAACGACACGCGGTGCTGGCCACGCGGGGCAATCTGAACAACGACATCGGCATGCCGCTCACCTTGCTGCGCCTGCAGGACGAGGCCTTCGGCGTGATCGAGATGGGCGCCAATCACCCGGGCGAGATCGGCTACCTCAGCCGCATCGCCCGTCCCGATGTGGCAGTGCTCAACAACGCGGGACGCGCGCACCTGGAGGGCTTCGGCTCGGTCGAGGGCGTGGCGCGCGCCAAGGCCGAGATTCTCGAGGGACTGGCGGCAGACGGCGTCTTCGTGTTCAACGCCGACGACGCGCATGCCGGACTCTGGCGCGAACTGGCGCGCGCTCGGCGGACCCTGTCCTTCGGTCTGGGCGAAGCGGCGGAAGTGCGCAGTCCCGGCGAGGCTCGGGTCACGCTGGATGACGCAGGGTTCGAGAACCGTTTCGAGGTGGAGCATCCCGGCGGGCGCTTCGATCTGTGCCTGCGCCTGGCCGGCGAGCACAACCGGCTGAATGCCCTGGCCGCCAGTGCCGCGGCCCTGGCCTTGGGTGTCGACGAGATGGCTATCCGCGAGGGGTTGGCCGGGTTGCGCCCGGTACCCGGTCGCCTGTGTCCGCTGCGCGCCGAGTGCGGTGCCTGGCTGGTGGACGACAGCTACAACGCCAATCCCGACTCGGTGGCCGCGGCCCTGGCCGCGCTGGCCGCCATGCCCGGGCGGCGCACCCTGGTATTGGGCGACCTGGGCGAGCTGGGGCCGGCCCAGGAACGCCTGCATGCCGAGCTGGGTGAGCTGGCCGGACGTACCGGCATCGAGCGCCTGTTCACCTGTGGCAGGCTGAGCCGGCATGCCGGCGAAGCCTTCGGCGGCGAATGGCGCCATTTCGATGATCAGTCGGAGTTGATCGAGAGGCTCTCCAGTACCCTGGCGGCACATGACAGTGTGCTGGTCAAGGGCTCGCGGGCCAGCGCCATGGATCGTGTCATCCGTTCATTGGCAGTACAGGAGACCGAGGCATGCTGATCGAGTTGGCCAACTATCTCACGATGTTCGACAGCAGCTTCGGCGTCGTGCGTTACATCACGCTGCGCACCATCCTCGCGGTGCTCACCGCACTGGCGATTTCCTTCCTGGTGGGGCCTGTCATGATCCGTCGCCTGTCGCGTTACAAGATCGGCCAGACGGTACGTGACGACGGGCCGCAGAGCCATCTCTCCAAGGCCGGCACGCCCACCATGGGCGGGGCGCTGATCCTGGTGGCGGTCGCGGTGTCCACCCTGTTGTGGAGCGACCTGAGTAATCGTTATGTGTGGATCGTGCTCGCCACGACCCTGGCCTTCGGGGGGGTCGGCCTGTGGGACGATTACCGCAAGCTGGTGCTGCGCGATGCACGTGGTCTGCCGGCGCGCTGGAAATACCTGTGGCAGTCGCTGTTCGGTCTGGCGGCTGCCTGGACGCTGTACGCCACCGCTCAGGTGCCGGCCGAGACCCAGCTGTTCCTGCCGTTCTTCAAGGAGTTTGTCTGGGACATGGGGCCGGTCTTCATTCTGTTGGCCTATCTGGTCATCGTGGGCTCGTCGAATGCGGTCAACCTGACGGATGGCCTCGATGGCCTGGCCATCCTGCCGACCGTGCTGGTGGCCGGCGCGCTGGGCATCTTCGCCTATGTCTCCGGTCATGCGCGCATCGCCGAGTACCTGTTGATCCCGCATCTGCCGGGAGTGGGTGAGTTGGCGATCTTTGCCGGCACCCTGGTCGGCGCCGGGTTGGGGTTCCTCTGGTTCAACGCCTATCCCGCACAGGTGTTCATGGGTGACGTGGGGGCGCTGGCCCTGGGGGCGGCGCTCGG
Organism: uncultured Sedimenticola sp.; assembly: GCA_964394235.1. Taxonomy (GTDB): domain Bacteria; phylum Pseudomonadota; class Gammaproteobacteria; order Chromatiales; family Chromatiaceae; genus MONJU. The sequence goes on from CAYMWJ010000010.1 coordinate 19,448, forward strand.
CGTGCTGGCGGTTGCCACGCGCCAGGAGGTGGCCCTGTTCATCATGGGGGGGGTGTTCGTGATGGAGACCGTCTCGGTGATGTTGCAGGTAGCCTCGTTCAAGCTCACCGGCAAGCGCATCTTCCGCATGGCACCACTGCATCATCACTTCGAACTCAAGGGCTGGCCGGAGCCGCGCGTGATCGTGCGTTTCTGGATCATCACCGTCATCCTGGTGCTGGTCGGTCTGGCCAGCCTGAAGATTCGCTGAGGGGGTGCCGGTGACCGCAATTGCCAGACGGGCCGATCGGCGACCGCAGCGTACCCTGGTGGTGGGCCTGGGAGCGACGGGCCTGTCGGTGGCGCGCTACCTGATGCGCCAGGGGGTACGCGTGGCCATCACCGACAGCCGCAGTGAACCGCCCGGACTGGCAGAGCTGCAACGCGAGTATGCCGATGTGGCCGTGTTTCTCGGCGCCTTCGACGAGGCGGTATTCGCCCAGGCCGACATGCTGGTGCTCAGCCCGGGCGTGCCCCTGTCTACCCCGCAGGTCGCTGCCGCGCAGGCGCGGGGGGTGCCGGTGGTGGGCGACATCGAGCTGTTCGCACGCGCGGTCGCGGCACCGGTGGTGGCGATCACCGGTTCCAATGGCAAGAGCACGGTGACCACCCTGGTCGGCGAGATGCTGCGCGCCGCCGGTTGGCGCGTGGGGGTGGGGGGCAATCTGGGCACCCCGGCGCTGGATCTGCTGGATCCGGCGTGTCAGGCCTATGTGCTGGAGCTGTCGAGTTTCCAGCTCGAGACCACCCATTCGCTGAAGCCCGCGGTCGGGGTGGTACTCAATGTCTCGCCGGACCACATGGACCGTTATCCCGACCTCGACGCCTATGCGGCGGCCAAGGCGCGCATCCTGCAAGAGGCCGAGCTGGCGATCCGCAATGCCGACGACCCCCGGGTGATGGCCATGCCCGGCGGGCGTGCCACCTGGACCTTCACCCTGGGCGAGCCGGCCGACGAGCAGACCTTCGGAGTGCGTGAATGGCAGGGGTGCGACTGGCTGTGCCGTGGCGAGGAGCCCTTGCTGGCGGTCGACGAGGTGCTGATCCCCGGCACGCACAATCGTGCCAATGCACTCGCAGCGCTTGCCGTGGGCACCGCCCTGGGGCTGGAGAACGAGGTGATGGGCGAGGTGCTGCGGCGTTTCCCCGGCCTGCCACACCGCTGCGAGTTCGTCGGCGAGGTCGCTGGTGTGCGCTGGTACAACGACAGCAAGGCGACCAATGTGGGGGCCGCGCTGGCCGCCCTGCGCGGCCTGCATCGGCCGGGCGACGAGGCGCGCGCGGTGATCATCCTCGGTGGCGACTGCAAGGAAGGCGATTTTGCGCCCCTGCGTGAGGCCCTCGCCGAGTGCGCACGCGGTGTGGTGCTGATCGGTCGTGACCGCGAAGCGATCCGCCCGGTGGTGCCACCGGTCTGTCAGCTCGCCGATGCCAGTGACCTCGAAGAGGCCGTGGGTCTGGCGTTGGAGATGGCACATCCTGGAGACCATGTGTTGCTGGCACCGGCCTGTGCCAGTTTCGACCAGTTCCGCAACTATGCCGAGCGTGGTGACCGCTTTCGTGGGCTGGTGAGGAGGCTGGGCGCATGAGCACGCAGGCCATGGACAATCGCATGGCGCGGGTGCGCGGCGCCGTGTCGCGCGCCCACCTGGCGCTGGACGGCTGGCTGCTGTTCGCGGTCGGTGCGCTGTTGAGCATCGGCGTGGTGATGGTCGCCTCGGCCTCGCTGCACCTGGGCATGAGCAATGGCGATGCCTTGCACTATGTCACCCGTCACCTGTTTGCCCTGGGACTGGGGCTGGGGAGTGGGGTGCTGGTGTACTTCACCCCGGTGGCCTGGTGGGAGCGTGCCAGTACCTGGCTGTACCTCCTGGGGCTGGGTCTGCTCGTACTGGTGTTCGTACCGGGGCTGGGGCACGAGGCCAACGGTGCCCTGCGCTGGGTGGGTGTGGGACCGCTGAATCTCCAGGCCTCGGAGTTCATGAAACTGTTCCTCGTGCTCTACATGGCGGGCTACGTGGTACGTCGCCGGCTCGAGGTGGCGCTGACCGCGTGGGGCTTCATCAAGCCACTGATCCTGCTGCTCGCCGCCAGCGGCCTGATCATGCTGCAACCGGACTTCGGCACCACTGCGGTGCTGCTGGCCACCGCCTTCGGCATGCTGTTTCTGGCCGGCGCGCCGCTGTGGCGGTTTGGTCTGTTGATCCTGCTCGTTGGCGGTGCCCTGGGGATCCTGATCTGGGTCTCGCCCTATCGCCTGGCGCGGGTGACCTCCTTCCTCAATCCCTGGGAGCAGGCGCAGGATGCGGGCTACCAGCTCACCCAGGCGTTGATCGCCTTCGGTCGTGGCGAATGGACCGGGGTCGGCTTGGGCAACGGTATCCAGAAGCAGTTCTACCTGCCCGAGGCGCATACCGATTTCATCATGGCGGTGATCGGCGAGGAGTTCGGGTTGCTGGGCAGTCTGCTGGTGATTGCCCTGTTCAGCCTGTTCGTCTGGCGTGCCTTTGACATCGGCACCCGCGCTGAACGCCGTGGTGCGCGCTATGCCGCGCATGTGGCCTGGGGGCTGGGGCTGTGGATCGGCATGCAGGCCTTCATCAACATCGGTGTCAACACGGGTCTGCTGCCGACCAAGGGCCTGACCCTGCCGTTCATCAGCTATGGCAACAACAGCCTGATCGTGTGTTGCGCGGCGGTGGGCATGCTCGCGCGTATCCAACGCGAGAACCTCGAGGCGGATCGCGCGGACAAGGGGGGCGAATGGCAACGCGTGTGATGATCATGGCCGGCGGTACCGGCGGGCACGTGTTCCCCGCACTGGCGGTGGCACGCGCGCTGCGCGAGCGGGGTTGCGAGGTCAGCTGGTTGGGCAGCCCCGACAGCTTCGAGTCGCGCCTGGTGCCGCAGCATGGTTTTCCGCTGGACACCATCGCCGTGCACCGCCTGCGCGGTCAGGGGCTGGCCGGCCTGGTCACCGCGCCCTTCCGCCTGTTGCGTGCCGGGAGCCAGGCCGCCCGCGTGCTGCGCCGGCGCCGACCGCAGGTGGTACTGGGCATGGGCGGTTTCGTCGCCGGGCCCGGTGGCCTGGTCAGCCACCTGCTGCGCATCCCTCTGGTGATCCACGAGCAGAACACCCTGCCGGGACTGACCAACCGCTGGCTGGCGCGCATCGCCACTCGGGTGTTGCAGGCCTTTCCCGGCGCCTTCCCCGAGAGCGAGCACGTGCACACCTGCGGCAACCCGGTGCGTCGCGAGATCGCCGAGCTGCCGCCACCGGAGGCGCGCATGGCGCCCTCTGGCGAGGCCCCGCTGCGGCTGCTGGTGATGGGCGGTTCGCTCGGTGCCCAGGCACTCAACGAGACACTACCCCGGGCGCTGGCCCAGCTGGACGAGGTCCGGCGTCCGCAGGTCTGCCACCAGGCCGGTCGTGGCAAGCTCGAGGTCACGCAGGCCGCCTATCGTGCGGCCGGTGTCGAGGCACAGGTGGTGGAGTTCATCGCCGATATGCCCCGGGCGCTGGCCGACGCTGACCTGGTGATCTGCCGCGCCGGGGCCCTGACCGTCTCGGAGCTGGCTGCGGCCGGGCTGGCCTCGGTGCTGGTGCCCTATCCGTACGCGGTGGACGATCACCAGATCCACAACGCGCGTTACCTGAGCGAGGCCGGAGCGGCGGTGCTGCTGCCACAGACCGAGTTGAATCCCGAACGTCTGGCCGCGCTGCTCGGAGAACTGAGTGACCGCGAACGCCTGCTGGCGATGGCGCGACGCGCCCGCGAGCGGGCCATGCCGCGGGCCGTTGAGTGCGTGGTCGAGCATTGCCTGGAGGTGGTGGCATGAGCAGATTACCCGATACCCCGCGTTATGCCGCTGAGACCATGGGGCGCATGCGCCGGCTGCATTTCGTCGGCATCGGCGGCGCCGGCATGAACGGCATCGCCCAGGTGATGCTCAACCTGGGCTATGAGATCAGCGGTTCGGACATCCGTGCCAATGCCGCCACCGAGCGACTCGCCGAGCAGGGGGCGCGGATCTTCATCGGCCATGCCGCCGAGCAGGTAGCCGGTGTCGATGCGGTGGTCATCTCCAGTGCGGTCACCGAGGACAACCCCGAGGTGGTCGCCGCGCGCGAGCAACGCATCCCGGTGGTGCCGCGTGCCGAGATGCTGGCCGAGATCATGCGCTTCCGCTATGGCATCGCGGTGGCCGGCACCCATGGCAAGACCACCACCACCAGCCTGATCGCCAGTCTGTTGATCGATGGCGGCATGGATCCGACCTATGTGATCGGCGGGCGCCTCAATGCCGCCGGCAGCCATGCGCATCTGGGCGAGGGCGAGTTTCTGGTCGCCGAGGCCGACGAGAGCGATGCCTCTTTCCTGTATCTCCAGCCCATGCTCGCGGTGGTCACCAACGTGGACGAGGACCACATGAGCACCTATGGCGGTGATTTCGACCGCCTGCGCGCGACTTTCCTCGAATTTCTGCATCACCTGCCTTTCTATGGCGTGGCGGTGATCTGCATCGACGATGTCAATGCGCGCGAGCTGCTGCCCGATGTCAGCCGCCGAGTGATCACCTATGGCTTCGATGCCGAGGCCGATGTGCGCGGTGCCGATCTGCGTCAACGTGGGCAGAGCACCTCTTTCACTGCGCACCTACCGGATGGCAGAGGCTTCGAGGTGACCCTGGCCATGCCGGGACGGCACAATGCGCTCAATGCCCTGGCGGCCATCACCGTGGGGTATGAACTGGGACTGGAGCCCGCGAGCATGCAACGCACCTTGGCGCAGTTCCAGGGTATCGGGCGACGTTTCCAGTTGCGCACATGCCGCCTGGCCAGCGGTGGCGAGGTGCTGTTGGTGGACGACTATGGTCATCACCCGCGCGAGTTGGAGGCGACCCTGGCGGCGGTGCGCGCCGGCTGGCCCGAGCGTCGCCTGGTGCTGGCTTTTCAGCCGCACCGCTACAGCCGCACGCGTGATGCCTTCGACGATTTCGCACGGGTGCTGAGCACGTCCGACGTGTTGATTCTGAGTGAGGTCTATGCCGCCGGCGAGGCACCGATCACCGGGGCCGATGGCCGTGCCCTGAGTCGCGCCATTCGTGCGCGCGGCCAGGTCGATCCGATTTTCATCGACGACATTGCCGAGCTGCCGCAGGTGCTTGCCGGCGTGGTGCGCGAGGGTGACATCGTGCTCACCATGGGGGCGGGCAGCATCGGCCAGGTAGCGGCACGACTGGCAGAGGGGTTGTGTCGATGAAAGGGGCTTCCAGGAAGTTCTTGGTGCCGGTAGCCCGGGTGAGGGCATTGCGCATGGGCTGTGGCGAGCCGCTCGCGCAGCATGGCCTGTTGTGGCGGGTACCGCGGCGGTCGGCCTCGTGCCGCAAGAAGGTGCGGAGGGAGTGCGGCCGATGATGGCGGTGCCACAGAACACGCCCTGGCGTGGTGAGCTGCGCTTCGACGAGCCGCTGGCACGGCATACCAGCTGGCGGGTCGGCGGCGCGGCGCGGCGTTTCTACCGGCCGGCCGATGCCGAGGACCTGGTGGTCTTCCTGCGTGAACTGCCTGCCGACGAGCCCTTGCTGTGGCTGGGTCTGGGCAGCAACCTGCTGGTGCGCGACGGCGGCTTCGCCGGCACTGTGATCGCGCTCAAGGGGCGGCTCGATACGATCACTGTCGACGGTGATGTGTTGCACACCGGGGCCGGCGCCAGTTGTGCGCGGGTGGCCCGGCAGGCCGCGCGCGCAGGGCTGACCGGGGCGGCCTTTCTGGCCGGCATCCCCGGGACCCTGGGCGGCGCCCTGGCGATGAACGCCGGCGCCTTCGGTGGCGAGACCTGGCCGGTCGTGCGCGCGGTGCGCACCATCGACCGTGCGGGCATTCTGCGCCGTCGTCTGCCCGCAGATTACCAGGTGGGTTACCGCGAGGTGACGGGGCCGACCGGCGAGTGGTTCGTCGGCGCCGAGCTGCAACTCCGGTCCGGCGACGTGGCTGCCGAGCAGGCAGCCATCCGTGGCCTGCTGGAACGGCGCGCGGCCACCCAGCCCACCGGTCTGCCCAGTGCCGGTTCGACCTTCCGCAATCCACCGGGTGACCATGCGGCGCGCCTGATCGAGGCGGCGGGGCTCAAGGGGTATCGCATCGGCGGTGCCGAAGTCTCGCCGAAGCACGCCAATTTCCTGATCAATACCGGTGAGGCCACCGCGGCCGACATCGAGGCCTTGATCGCGCATGTGCGTGACGCGGTCGAACGCCGCTTTGGAGTGCGTCTGCAGACCGAGGTGCACATCGTGGGGGAGCCGGCATGAGCCTGTGCGCGCAAGATTTCGGCAAGGTGGCGGTGCTGATGGGCGGCTGGAGTGCCGAGCGCGAGGTTTCGTTGGTCAGCGGCGCGGCGGTACTCGAGGGGCTGCGGGCGCGCGGGGTGGATGCGCACGGCATCGACATGGGGCGCGACGTGCTCGAGGTGCTGCGCGCCGGTGGTTTCGACCGGGTGTTCAACATCGTCCACGGACGAGGCGGTGAGGACGGTGAACTCCAGGGGCTACTGGAGATCGCGGGTATTCCTTACACCGGCTCGGGGGTACTGGGCTCGGCGCTGGCGATGGACAAGTACCGCTCCAAGCAGGTCTGGAGCGGGATGAGGTTGCCGACGCCCGGTTTCGTGCTGATCGAGGACGAGAGCGATCTGGAGCGCGCCGCGCACCTGGGCTTTCCGTTGATGGTCAAGGCCGCGCTGGAGGGCTCGAGCATCGGCGTGTATCGCGTGGAGGATGCCGCGGCGCTGCGTGAAGCCTGGGAGCAAGCGGCGGCCTGTGGCAGTCATGTGATGGCCGAGGTCTGCATCCAGGGTGAGGAGTTCACCTGCGCCATCCTCGATGGTGAGGCGCTGCCGATGATCCGCCTGGAGACCCCACGCAGTTTCTACGACTACGAAGCCAAGTACCGTGCCGACGATACCCGTTATCTGATTCCCTGTGGCCTGTCGAGCGAGGAGGAGAGGGCGGCTCAGGCCCTGTGCCAGCGTGCCTTCACGGCGCTGGGGGCAGCCGGCTGGGGCCGGGTGGATCTGATGCGCGATGCCAAAGGGCGGTTCTGGCTGATCGAGGTGAACACGGTACCGGGCATGACCGATCACAGTCTGGTACCCATGGCCGCGCGCGCGGCGGGTATCGATTTCCCTGAACTGGTCTGGCGCATTCTCGCACAGACCCTGGAGGTGGGGCATGGCGACTAGGCGGCGGAATAGACGGACGGCCGCGACACGTGCTGGGCACAGGCTGCAGTCCGGGTTGTTGTCGGTATTGCTGCTTGCGGCATTGGCGTTCATTGCCTGGCAGGTCCTGATCCGCCCCGACCGCCTGCCGGTGCGCCGTATCGAGATCACCGGCGAGTTCACCCACCTGCGCACGGTGGACATCGAGCGGCGTGTCGCCCGGGTGCTCGATGGCGGTTTCCTGGGCCTGGACATGCGTCAGGTGCGTGCCGCGGTGATGGCCCTGCCCTGGGTGGAACAGGTGAGTGTGCGCCGTGTCTGGCCCGACACCCTGCGCATGCATGTGGTCGAACAGGTGCCCCTGGCGCGCTGGAACGAGGATGCGCTGGTGAATCTGCGGGGCCAGGTGTTTCGCCCCGATCCCTTGCCGGCGCTCGACGGTCTGCCGCGTCTGCGGGGCGAGGACGGCATGGCACCGGAGGTCGTGGCTTTCTATCTGCGCTTGTACACGGGGGGGCTGCCCGAAGGGCTGGAGATCGCGGAGCTGGCGCGCAATCGGCGTGGCGAGTGGCGGGTGGTGTTTGCCGACGGCCTGGAACTGATGCTGGGGCGCAAGGACCTGGGGGCGCGTCTGAGCGTGTTCTCGCGTGTCTATTCGCAACTGGCTGAACACATGGGGCGTCGGCCGCGCCGTATCGATATGCGTTACGAACATGGCTTTGCCGTGCAGTGGCGGTCGGTAGGCGGGGCGCAGGCCTCACTGGCCGGCGGCGGGACGGGTGAGATCTGATGGTCAAGAAGACAGACAGGAACATCATCGTCGGCCTCGATATCGGTACCTCCAAGGTGGTGGCGATCGTCGGCGAGGTGAAGGACGACAACAGCATCGAGATCATCGGGCTGGGTTCGCATCCTTCGCGAGGTCTCAAGAAGGGTGTGGTGGTGAACATCGAGTCCACGGTGCAGTCCATTCAGCGCGCGGTCGAGGAGGCCGAGTTGATGGCCTCGGTGGAGATCGACGCAGTCTATGCGGGCATCGCCGGGAGCCATGTGTCGAGCCTCAACTCGCACGGCATCGTGGCGATCAAGGATGGGGAGGTGACGCATGCCGATGTCGAGCGGGTGATCGACGCCGCGCGCGCGGTGCCCATCCCGGCCGATCAGAAGATCCTGCACATCCTTCCGCAGGAATTCATCATCGACAACCAGGAGGGGATCTACGACCCGGTCGGCATGTCGGGTGTGCGCCTGGAGGCGCGCGTACACATGGTCACCGGTTCGGTCAGCGCGGCGCAGAACATCATCAAGTGCGTGCGCCGCTGTGGCCTCGAGGTCGAGGATTTGATTCTCGAGCAGATCGCCTCCAGTTACTCGGTACTGGAGGAAGACGAAAAGGATCTGGGCGTCTGTCTGGTGGACATCGGTGGCGGGACCACCGACATCGCGGTGTTCACCGGTGGCGCCATTCGTCACACCGGGGTGATCCCCATCGCGGGTGACCAGGTCACCAACGACATCGCGGTGGCCCTGCGCACGCCGACCCAGCATGCCGAGGAGATCAAGCTCAAGTACGCTTGCGCGCTCACCCAGCTGGCCCGCCCGGACGAGGCCATCGAGGTGCCCAGCATCGGTGACCGGCCACCGCGCAGGCTTTCGCGCCAGACCCTGGCCGAAGTGGTCGAGCCGCGCTACGAGGAGCTGCTTGCCCTGATCCAGGCCGAACTGCGGCGTTCGGGTTTCGAGGACCTGGTCGCCGGTGGGGTGGTGATGACCGGGGGCAGTTCCAAGATGGAAGGTGTGATCGAGCTGGCCGAAGAGGTGTTCCACATGCCGGTACGCCTGGGGGTTCCCCAGTACGTCACCGGCCTGGACGATGTGATACGCAACCCCATCCACGCAACCGGGGTGGGGCTGCTGTTGTTCGGTCATCGCAATCGTACGGCGCGGGTGCCCGAGATGGCGGCGGGTGGAGGTTTCAAGTCGGCCTGGAATCGCATGAAGAGCTGGTTCCAGGGCAATTTCTGATGGCGGCCAAGGGCAGGGGCGCCGGATGTTTCGATTCAGCGGGATGACTTTCGGAGGACGAGTGTATGTTTGAATTGATGGATGTGGACAGTCAGAGTGCGGTCATCAAGGTGATAGGGGTCGGTGGTGGCGGCGGCAACGCGGTCAATCACATGCTGCGCTCCAACATCGAGGGCGTGGAGTTCATCTGCGCCAACACCGATGCGCAGGCACTCAACAGCACCGAGGTGCGTACCGCCTTGCAACTGGGGTCCAATGTGACCCGTGGCCTGGGCGCCGGGGCCAACCCGGAGCGCGGTTACGAAGCGGCCATGGAGGATCGGGACCGTATCGCCGAGGCACTGGACGGCGCAGACATGGTGTTCATCACCGCCGGCATGGGCGGTGGTACGGGGACCGGAGCCGCGCCAGTGGTGGCCGAGGTGGCCAAGGAGCTGGGCATTCTGACCGTGGCGGTGGTCACCAAGCCCTTCGCTTTCGAGGGGGCCAAGCGCATGAAGATCGCCGAGGCCGGTATCAAGGCGTTGACCGAGCACGTCGATTCACTGATCACCATCCCCAACGAGAAACTGGTCTCGGTGTTGGGCAAGGGGGTCACCCTGGTGGATGCCTTCAAGGCCGCCAACGACGTGCTGCTCAACGCCGTGCAGGGCATCGCCGAGCTGATCACCAAGCCGGGTCTGATCAACGTGGACTTCGCTGATGTGCGCACCGTGATGTCCGAGATGGGCGTGGCCATGATGGGCACCGGTCGGGCCTCTGGCGAGGACCGGGCGCGCGAAGCGGCCGAGCTGGCGATTCGCAGCCCCTTGCTGGAGGATATCAATCTCTCCGGTGCGCGTGGCCTGTTGGTGAACATCACGGCTGGCATGGACATGTCGCTGGGTGAGTTCGACGAGGTCGGCAGCACCATCCGCGAGTTCGCGCGTGACGACGCCACTGTGGTGGTCGGCACCGTGCTCGATGCCGACATGGTGGACGAGATCCGCGTCACCGTGGTGGCCACCGGTCTGGGAAGCGACGAAGAATCTGTTGCGGAGCCCGCGCCACAGTCGGTCGATCTGCAACCGGTACGCGTGCCCAGCGGCGAGTCGAAGGGCGAGCCAGCGCCCAGTTCGCCGCGCGATTATGCTGGCCTGGACGTGCCCACGGCGGTGCGACGCCAGGCCGAGAGTCGCAAGGGATATACCGATGCCGGTGCACGGCAGGACATGGAGTACCTCGACATTCCGGCGTTTCTGCGACGTCAGGCAGACTGAAAGTGAGTACAAGGTCCAGGAATCAGGCGCAGTCTTGCTTGAATGCCAGGAAAAAATTGCCGACAATGCGGGAATTCCCCATGTGGTACCGGGGTCCGGCGGCACGGACGCGTCTTGTTTAACAAGGGGCACGACAGGGTCCCGCGGATCTCTCGAGGAGCAACGCGCATGATCAGGCAGCGCACGTTGAAAAACGTCATCCGGGCGACCGGTGTGGGTCTGCATACGGGGGAGAAGGTCTATCTGACCCTGCGTCCGGCAGCCCCGGATACGGGGATCGTCTTCCAGCGTGTCGATCTGCCGCAGCCTGTCGAGATCCCAGCGCGCGCCGAGTACGTCGGCGACACCCGGCTGTCCACCACCCTCGAGCGTGATGGCGTCCGCATCTCCACGGTGGAGCATCTGCTCTCGGCCTTTGCCGGCCTGGGCGTGGACAATGCCTATGTGGATGTCAGTGCCCCCGAGGTGCCCATCATGGACGGCAGTGCCGGGCCTTTCGTGTTCCTGATTCAATCGGCCGGTGTCGAGGAGCAGAATGCCCCCAAGCGCTATATCCGCATCCTCGAGCCGGTGGAAGTCCGCGACGGCGAGAAGCTGGCGCGTTTCGAGCCCTTCGAGGGCTTCAAGGTACGTTTCGTCATCGATTTCGATCATCCCGCCATCGACGGGCGGGCCTGCGAGGCCGAGATGGACTTTTCCTCGACCTCCTTCGTCAAGGAGGTCAGCCGTGCGCGCACCTTCGGTTTCCTGCGTGATATCGAGACGCTGCGCGAGAACGGGCTGGCCCTCGGTGGCAGCATGGAAAACGCCATCGTAGTGGACGATTTTCGTGTGCTCAACGAAGACGGCCTGCGCTACCAGGACGAGTTCGTCAAGCACAAGATCCTGGATGCCATCGGCGATCTCTATCTGCTGGGGCACAGCCTGATCGGCGCCTTCACTGGTTACAAGTCGGGGCACGCACTGAACAATCGCTTGCTCAAGGCATTGATGGCCCGGCGGGACGCCTGGGAGGAGGTGACCTTCGAGAACGAGGATGCGGCCCCGATCTCCTACATGAAACCGGTCCAGGTTTTCTGACCCCGGTCACTCTTTTTCGCTCAGGGTCTTGGCGAGCCGCCGCAGGGCGTGGCTGAGTTTTTCGTCTTCGACAGAGCAGGCTGCCTGCTCCAGGTATTTCGCGGCATGCGCTGAGCGGTACGGGCGGGATCGGCGCCGCTTGGTGCGCGAGGCACGGGCCGGGGTGGTGACCCGGGTGTGGACGCGGATGCTGGCCAGTCCCGGGTGCTGGGTGCGCAGGCCACTGAGCAGATCGGGGACGTGGTAGCGCAGCCGGGCACCCCAGACCGGTGAATCGACCTGCAGGTGCAGGACGCTGCCGCTCAGCGTGGCGCTGGTACAATGCGCGGCCAGGTCGGCGGGCAGTACTTCGCGTACCTGTGCCAGCAGGTCTTGGTGCTGGTGGCTGCGGGCGATCAAGGCGGCCAGCGGCGACTGTTGCAGGATGGCGGCGATACGGCGCGGTTTCGCTCTCATGGCAGGGAGGTTCCGGGCAAGTGGCGTCGCCCCGAGGCGGCGATGAAGATCCCACGACAGAGGTCTAACACCCTGCGGATAGGGAGTCTGGCGAACATGAACATTATCCTGCTTTCGCGCTTTTGCAAGAAGAAAGGCAGTATCGATATCTGCGTGCCCAGCGCCATGCGCTGGCTGGTGCCGGGGGTGGCGCTGGTCTCGGCCCTGCTCGTCTGGGCGGGCTACGAGCTGGGGAGCTGGCACACGGAGAAGACTCGTAGCGCCTCTGCCATGGCCCAGTTGCGGCAACTGGTGAACCGCGAGCGTGAGCAACTGGAAGTCGCACGTTCGGAGCAGCGGGCTCACCTCGATGCCCTGGCCCTGCGTGTGGCACGTCTGCAGGCGCATCTGATGCGTCTCGATGCCTTGGGTGAACGTCTGGTCGGCCTGGGCAAGCTCGACGGCAAGGAATTCGATTTCTCGGCCGAGCCCGCCCAGGGTGGGCGGGAAGACGAGCAGGCGACATCGCCGGATGCCGTGGACATCCTCGAGTCCATGCAGCGCATCGAGCGCATGCTGGCCGATCGCGAGGACAAGCTGCGCATGCTCGAGGAACAGCTGGCCAATCGCGAGTTGATCCGCGAGACCTCGCTGTCCGGTCGCCCCATCGACCAGGGCTGGATCTCGTCCATCTTCGGTCGCCGCACCGACCCCATCACCGGCAAGAAGGCCTGGCATCACGGGCTGGACTTCGCCGGCAAGGAAGGCGAACCGGTGCACGCGGTGGCTGCCGGCGTGGTGGTGCGGGTCGATCACGAAAAGGGTTATGGCAACGTGGTGGAGATCCGCCACCCGGACGGTTACACCACCATCTACGGCCACAACAAGAAGAATCTGGTCTCCGAGGGGGATGTGGTGACCAAGGGGCAGGTCATCGCCCTGCTCGGCAACACAGGGCGGTCCACCGGGCCGCATGTGCATTTCGAGGTCCGCCGCCAGGGGCGGCTGGTGGATCCCCGGCGCTACATCCGCGCCCCCTGAGCCCTTCCCACCATCTGTTGCTTGCGCCCGTCTGCATGGCGGCGCAGTCGCTCTATCGGGTTATCATTCGCCCTGCCCGGGCCGGAGATGGCCAACGACAAAGGCTGAATCATGTTCAACAAGGTATTGAAAAAGGTGTTTGGCAGCCGCAATGACCGGCTGATCAAGCGCATGCAGAAGACGGTGGCGCAGATCAATGCGCTGGAGGAGGAGATCGCGGCGCTCGACGATGCGGCGCTGCGTGGCAAGACCGACGCGTTTCGTGAGCGGCTGGAGAAGGGGGAGACCCTGGACGAGCTGCTGCCGGAGGCCTTCGCGGTGGTGCGCGAGGCCGGCCGACGGGTGCTGGGCATGCGCCATTTCGATGTGCAGCTCATCGGTGGCATGGTGCTGCACCAGGGCAAGATCGCCGAGATGCGTACCGGCGAGGGCAAGACCCTGGTCGCTACTCTGGCGGCCTATCTGAATGCCCTCTCGGGCAAGGGCGTGCATGTGGTCACGGTCAACGACTACCTGGCGCGCCGCGATGCCGAATGGATGGGCAGGCTGTATCACTTCCTGGGACTGAGTACCGGGGTGATCAATTCCTCGGGTGGGCAGGGGCCGGATTCCGCGTCCTACCTGTTCGACCCCGAATGGGACGAACAGCAGGGCGGCTATCGACACCTGCGGCCGGTCAGCCGCCGCGAGGCCTACGATGCCGACATCACCTACGGCACCAACAACGAGTATGGCTTCGACTATCTGCGTGACAACATGGCCTTCTCCGCCGACCAGCGGGTACAGCGGCGCAACTACGCGATCGTCGACGAGGTGGACTCCATTCTCATCGACGAGGCACGCACTCCGCTGATCATCTCCGGCCCGGCCGAGGACAGCTCGGAGCTGTACATCAAGATCAATGCCATCCCGCCGAAACTCACCCGCCAGGAGCCGATCACCAACGAGGAGGGCAAGCCCGACTACGGTCCCGGCGACTACGCGGTGGACGAGAAGGCGCGGCAGATCTTCCTCAGCGATCAGGGCCACGAGAAGGTCGAGCAGATGCTGGTGGAGATGGGCCTGCTGGACGAGCACGAGAGTCTCTACGACCCGTCCAACATCATGCTCATGCATCATGTGATGGCGGCGCTGCGCGCGCATGCGCTGTTCCAGAAGAACGTGGACTACATCGTGCGTGACGGCCAGGTGATCATCGTCGACGAGTTCACCGGTCGCACCATGCCCGGGCGGCGCTGGTCCGAGGGGCTGCACCAGGCGGTGGAGGCCAAGGAGGGGGTACCCATCCAGCAGGAGAATCAGACGCTCGCCTCGATCACCTTCCAGAATTTCTTCCGCCTGTACGACAAGCTGGCCGGCATGACCGGTACCGCCGATACCGAGGCCTACGAATTCCAGCAGATCTACGGGCTGGAGGTGGTGGTCATTCCGCCCAACAAGCCGACCCTGCGGGAGGACCAGACCGACCTGGTGTACCTCACCCAGAAGGAGAAGTTCGCGGCCATCGTCGAGGACATCCGCGACTGCGTGCAGCGCGGCCAGCCGGTGTTGGTGGGTACCGCCTCGATCGAGGTCTCCGAGCGGGTCTCGAAGCTGCTCGAGAAGGAAGGCATCCCGCACCAGGTGCTCAATGCCAAGCAGCATGAGCGTGAGGCCTTGATCGTGGCCGAGGCGGGCCGTCCGGGCGCGGTCACCATCGCCACCAACATGGCCGGTCGCGGCACCGACATCGTGCTCGGCGGTAACCTCGAGGTGGAGCTCGCCCAGCTCGGGCCGGATGCCACCGAGGAACAGATCGAGGCCTTGAAGAAGGACTGGGAGGAACGTCACCGCAAGGTGCTGGAGGCCGGTGGCCTGCGTGTGATCGGCACCGAGCGCCACGAGTCGCGTCGTATCGACAACCAGTTGCGCGGGCGATCGGGGCGTCAGGGGGATCCGGGTTCCTCACGCTTCTATCTGTCGCTGGAAGACAACCTGATGCGCATCTTCGCCTCCGAGCGCGTCTCGTCGCTGATGCAGAAGCTGGGCATGCAGGAAGGTGAGGCCATCGAGCATCCCTGGGTGAACCGCGCCATCGAGAACGCCCAGCGCAAGGTCGAAGGGCGCAACTTCGATATCCGCAAGAACCTGCTCGAGTACGACAACGTCGCCAACGACCAGCGCAAGGTCATCTACCAGCAGCGCGACGAGCTGATGAACACCGAGGACATCTCGGAGCTGATCGCCGAGCTGCGCGAGGAGGTGCTGAACGCCACTATCGATCAGTACATCCCGCCGCAGAGCATCGAGGAACAGTGGGACATCCCCGGGCTGGAGGCGGCGCTCAAGGAGCACTTCGATCTCGAGCTGCCCATCCAGCAATGGCTGGACGAGGACGACGAACTGCACGAGGAGACCCTGCGCCAGCGCATCCTCGATGCCCTGGTCGCTGCCTGGAAGGAAAAGGAGGACCAGATCGGGCCGGAGCAGATGCGCCGCCTCGAGAAGGAGGTGATGCTGTTCACCCTCGACTCGTACTGGAAGGAACACCTAGCCGCCATGGACTACCTGCGCCAGGGCATCCACCTCCGCGGCTATGCGCAGAAGGATCCCAAGCAGGAGTACAAGCGCGAAGCCTTCGAGATGTTCCAGCGCATGCTGGCCTCGATCAAGCAGGAGGTGGTGGAGATCCTCAGCAAGCTGCAGATCCAGGAAGCGCCGCCCATCCACGAGCCGGCCGTCGACCCCAAGGCCTTCGAGTTCCGGCACGAGGAGTTCACTGGGCTGGACGAGTCCGAAGCCGAGGCCCCGATGCCTGCGACCGGTGACGAGGAGGCCTCCGCCGCGCCCCAGCCCTTCGTGCGCGAGGGACGCAAGGTCGGGCGTAACGAGCCTTGTCCCTGCGGCTCGGGCAAGAAATACAAGCATTGTCACGGTAAGCTGCAATAGGGGCAGCGGCAAGGTTGCCGCCCCCATGGGTGGGAGGCCCGTCCCCGGGCCGAATGATGATGGGTTCGTGGCGGGGACACCGCGCACCCACGGGTAGGAGGCCCGTCCCCGGGCCGAATGATGATGGGTTCGCGGCGGGGACGCCGTTCCCGCAAGAACAAATTGCCGATGATTACAGACAAGCCCCTCCCTGTTTCCGGTCTCCGCCTGTCTGCCACCGCTGCCGGCATCCGCTACCAGGACCGGCCTGATCTTTGCCTGATGGAACTGGCCGAGGGCAGTACCACCGCGGCGGTGTTCACGCGCAACCGCTTCTGCGCCGCGCCAGTGATCGTGGCGCGCGAGCATCTGGCCAAGGATGCGCCGCGCTACCTGCTGATCAATGCCGGCAACGCCAATGCCGGTACCGGGGACGAGGGCCTGCGTGCGGCGCGCGAGACCTGTCGCGCGGTGGCCGCCATGGCCGGTTGCGCCATGAGCCAGGTGCTGCCCTTCTCCACCGGGGTGATCGGGGAGGACCTGCCGCTCACGCCCTTCCAGCGCGCCGTACCGGGGCTGGTGCAGGAGCTGCGCGAGGATGCCTGGAACGAGGCCGCGCGCGCCATCATGACCACCGACACCCGTCCCAAGTGCTGGAGCACCGTGGTCGAGCTGAGCGCCGGGCCGGTGGTGATCACCGGCATTGCCAAGGGCTCGGGCATGATCCGCCCCGACATGGCCACCATGCTGGCCTACGTGGCGACCGATGCGCGCATCGCGCGTGACGACCTGCAGGCGATGCTGGAGACGGCGGTGCGTGGGTCCTTCAACAGCATCACCGTCGATGGCGACACCTCGACCAACGACGCCTGTGTGCTGGTGGCCACCGGCGCCTCCGGCGTGGTGCCAGCGGGCGAGGACCGGACCCGCTTCGAGCAGGCGCTCGGCGCGCTCTGCTTCCAGCTGGCGCGCGAGATCGTGCGTGACGGCGAGGGTGCGACCCGGACGGTGGATATCGAGGTGAGCGGCGCGCCATCGGTCGAGGATGCGCGTGCGGTGGCCTATACCGTGGCCGAGTCACCGCTGGTCAAGACGGCGCTGTTCGCTGGCGACCCCAACTGGGGACGTATCCTTGCCGCGGTGGGGCGTGCCGGGGTGGCGCTGGACATCGTGGCGGTGCGCATCTGGCTGGGTGACGTGCTGATCGTCAGTCATGGCGGGCGCGATCCCGGTTACCGCGAGGAAGACGGCGCCCGGGTAATGGCCGAGAAGGAATATGCCATCCGTATCGACCTGGGGCAGGGTACGGCCAGGGCGCGGGTGATGACCTGCGACCTGTCCTACGATTACGTCAAGATCAACGCCGAATACCGCTCCTGATGACCGCAACCGTGCACGTCGCCGCTGGCGCCCTGATCGACGATCGGGGACGGGTGCTGCTGGCGCGGCGGCACGACCACGCCCACCAGGGCGGGCTTTGGGAATTTCCTGGCGGCAAGTGCGAGGCCGGAGAGACGCCGCAGACGGCGCTGGTACGCGAGCTGCGCGAGGAACTGGGAATCGAAGTGGCAGCCTGTCGGCCGCTGATCCGGGTCGCGCACGATTACGGCGATCGCCGGGTGAAGCTGCACGTCTTTCGCGTCGCGGCCTGGGAGGGCGAGCCGCGCGGCCTGGAGGACCAGCCGCTGGCATGGGTGGCCCCCGCCGCGCTCGGTGACTATCCCATGCCGGCGGCCGATCGGCCCGTGGTCACCGCCCTGCGCCTGCCTGATACCTGCCTGATCACCCGGCCCGAGGGCGACGAGCCCGAATCGGTGCTGGCCCATCTCGAACGCGGCTTGGCCGCGGGCGTCCGCCTGGTGCAGTTCCGGGTGTTCGGGGTTGGCGAGGAGGGGCGGCGACGACTGTTCGATCAGGTGCGCGCACGTTGCCGCGAGGCCGACGCCCTGCTGCTGTGCAATTCGGCCATGGGGATCGACGGTGCCGAGGCGGATGGCCTGCACCTGAGCGCGCGTGACCTGCACCGCTTGCCTGAACGGCCCGCGGGACTGCGCTGGCTGGCGGCCTCCTGTCATTCGCCCGATGATCTGCGGCGTGCCGAGGCGCTGGGCGCGGACTTCGCGCTGCTCTCGCCGGTGCTGCCCACGCCCAGCCATCCGGATGCCGCGCTGCTGGGATGGACGGATTTCGCGCAGGCGGTCGAGTCGGTCAACCTGCCGATCTACGCGCTGGGCGGCATGCGCCCTGACCTGCTTGAGACCGCCTGGCGTCACGGTGCCCAGGGCATCGCCGGCATCCGCGGGATCGTGCCGTGAAGTTCAATCGTTACCTGGTCTTCTACATCGATCGTCAGGAAAACCGCGAAGGGCGCAAAGGACGCGAAGCTTCATTTCGGGTAACCACAAAGCACACAAAGGGCACAAAGGTTATCGGGAGGGTGTTTGCTTGTCGGCGCATGTGACAACAGGTCATGAGCATGAAAACTTTGTGGCTTTCGTGATCTTCGTGGTGGCTTTTCGCGCACGCCCTGGAAACGTCCTGCCCTGACACAAATCAAATCCTTGGCGCCCTTCGCGTCCTTTGTGGTTATTTTGCCCTTCGTGGCGAGCCCGGTCAGTCGTCTGTGCCGTGGATCGGATCGCCGGGGATGCGTTTCTCCTCGCTCAGCCACTCGCCTAGATCGATCAGCCGGCAGCGTTCCGAACAGAAGGGACGCCACCGCGATTCGGGCGACCACACCACCGGTTTCCTGCAGGTCGGGCAGGCGACGGTTTTCCTCGTGGGCGTCTTCATATGATGCAGATGTTGAGTTCGAAGGCGACGTTGCTTGTGGTCTGTACCGGGTGCTCCCAGTCGCTCGCGTCCATGAAACGGATGCTGAAGCGGTGCTTGCCGCCACTGATCTCGGCATACAGGCGGGCCTCTTCAGGCAGACGCACGCGGATCATCTGTGTCGAGGTATTGCCGGGCAGCGCCTGTTGGTAGAAGCCGGCCTGGGCCTGTTGGGGCTGGAAGGTAGTGCTGTGGCGGATCAAGCTCAGCAGCAGTTCCACCGCTTCGTGTACGGGGGCGACCTCGTTGCGCCAGTCATCGAACTGGATCAGGCGCTCGGCGTGCGGCAGCGCCAGCCAGTAGTGGAGCTGGGGCAGGTCGAAGTCGAAGCCACCGCCAGGGATGGCGCTGCGTTGCAGCACACTGTTGAGAAAATCGCTGTTGCGCAGCGCGGCGCCCAGTTGTCCACGGACTGCCTGCAAGGCCTGCTGGTTGTCGCGCAGGTTCTGCAGGATGTGCCGCAGGCGATGGTGGTCCACGTCGGGGCGGTCGGCCATGCGCGACAGCGAGCCATGGTAGCGCTCCATCTCCTTGATGAGTTCCGACTTGATGTCGGCACGCGCCAGGATGACCGAGATGTCGAGCAGGGCACGCAGGGCGGCACGCGCATGCCAGGGCGTGTTACGTGGCATGTGGTAGTCGAACTGTTCGAACAGGTGTGCCAGCCGCAGCATGGTGCGGCATTTTTCGTTGAGTGGTTGCTCGAAGATGATGTGTTCGGACACGCGCCCCTCCGGGGCCAGGCAATTCAGTAATTGCTGATATTCTCCGCCAGCCTGGCCCGCAGGTAAAGCATTACCGGTGGTGTGGGGAGTACGACCGCCTCAGGTGTGGGAAGGTCCCGTTTCGAGATAACGGGCATGCAGGGCCTCGATGCCCTGTTGCAAGGTCCTGGCGTCACTGTCGTTGACGAGGATGTCGTCGGCGATGCGTCGGCGCTGTTCGCGCGTGGCCTGGCTGGCGAGGATGGCTTCGGCCTGCTCGAGTGAACAGCCGTCGCGCGCCATCAGCCGCTGGCGTTGCAGTGTTTCGGGACAGTCGATCAGCAGCACCCGGTCCTGGCCCCAGTCGAGGTCGCTTTCCGCCAGCAGCGGGATCACCTGGATGAGATAAGGACCGTGTGCTGTCTGCGCAAGTGCCTGCATGCGCTGGTGAATGGCCGGGTGCAGGATGGCCTCGAGCGTGTGGCGCGCCTGCGCATCGGCGAAAATACGCTGGCGTAGTGCCCGGCGGTCCAGGGCGCCCTCGGCGGTCAGGATGGCGGGGCCGAAGTGTTCGACGATCGCTGCCAGTGCGGGGCGCCCCGGTTCCACCAGTTCACGGGCCACCTGGTCGGCATCGATCACCGGCACGCCGAGCGAGGCGAAATGCGCGCTGGCCAGGCTCTTGCCACTGGCGATACCGCCGGTCAGTGCCACCTTCAGCATGGGCTCAGCCCAGTCCGCTCAGGTGCAGGTAGGCCCGGTTGATCTGTTCGCCCCAGAACAGGGCCACCAGGCCGCCGAGGATGAGGTAGGGGCCGAAGGGGATGGGCTTGCCGCGTTCGTGACGGTGCAGGGCGATCAGTGCCACGCCGATGAGGGCTCCGATCACCGAGGAGAGCAGGATGATCTGCGGCAACATCTGCCAGCCCAGCCAGGCGCCGAACAGGGCCAGCAGCTTGAAGTCGCCATAGCCCATGCCTTCCTTCCCGGTGAGCAGCCGGAACAGCTGGAACACGAACCACAGCGAGAGGTAACCCGCGACCGCGCCGATCACCGCGTCCTCCAGGGGAACGAAGCGGCCAGGCAGGTTGATCAGCAGGCCCAGCCACAACAGGGGCAGGGTGATCTGGTCGGGCAGCAGTTGTTCGTCGATGTCGATCACGGCAAGCACGATCAGCCCCCAGGCCAACAAGGCGATGGCCAGGGTGTACCAGTGCATGCCGAACTGCATGACGACGCCCAGGGTGATCAGGGCCGTGAGGCCTTCGATCACCGGGTAGCGGATGCTGATGCGCACGCCACATTGGCTGCAACGTCCACGCAACAGCAGCCAGCCGAGGATGGGGATGTTCTCCCAGGGGGGGATGGCATGGCCGCAGGCCGGGCAGTGTGAGCCGGGGTGGATCAGGTAGTCGAGGCCGAACCAACGCTGGGGAGGCGCTGGTTCGGCGGGTTCGCGCCCTTCGAGCTCGGCGCAGGCCGCGGCGAATTCTGCGTGCATGCGTTTCGGCAGGCGCAGGATCACCACATTGAGAAAGCTGCCGATGACCAGGCCGAACAGGCCGGAGAGGGCGAGCTGCCAGGTCGGTGAGAGGAGCGACAGGTCCATTGGCTTAGGCGACTGGGATCACATTACCGAGCCCATCTGGAAGATGGGCAGGTACATGGCGATGACCAGGCCGCCGATCAGGGTGCCCAGGATGGCCATGATCATCGGCTCGAGCAGGCTGCTCAGGGCGTCGACGGCATTGTCCACCTCCTCTTCGTAGAAGTCGGCCACCTTGGTGAGCATCTCGTCCAGCGCGCCCGATTCCTCGCCGATGGCGACCATCTGGACGACCATGTGCGGGAACAGCTCCTGCTGTTTCATGGTCAGTTGCAGCGACTGGCCGGTGGCCACGTCGTCGCGCATGGCGAGCACTGCCTTCTCGTAAACCCGGTTGCCGGTGGCCCCGGCCACCGAACCCAGGGCCTCGACCAGGGGCACGCCGGCAGCGAACATAGTGGCCGTGGTGCGGCAGAAACGTGCCAGTGCCGCCTTGTGCATGATGTTGCCCAGCACCGGGAGTTTGAGCAACAGGATATCGAGTATCTCGCGTAACCTGGGGGAACGTTTCCAGACGAAGGAGATTGTACCGAAGCACACGGCAGTACCCAGCAGGATGGCCCACCACTTGGCGGCCACGAAGTCGGACATGGAGACCACCATCTGGGTGAAGGCGGGCAGGTCGGCCCCGAAGCTCTCGAACAGCGATTTGAACTGCGGGATCACGAAGATCATGATGACCGCGGTGATCACGATCGCCATCACGACCACCGCGGTTGGGTAGAACAGGGCCTTCTTGATCTTGGCCTTGAGGGACTCGGTCTTTTCCTTGTAGGTGGCGATCTTGTCGAGCAGGGCCTCGAGCACGCCGGCCTGCTCACCGGCGTGTACCAGGTTGCAGAACAGGTCGTCGAAATACAGCGGGTGCTGGCGCAGGGCCTCGGTGAGGGCCGAGCCGCTTTCGACGTCGTTCTTGATCGACAGCAGCAGGTCCTGCATGGAGGGGTTGGCATGCCCGCGTGCCACGATGTCGAGGGCCTGCACCATGGGGACGCCCGAGGTCATCAT
Organism: uncultured Sedimenticola sp.; assembly: GCA_964394235.1. Lineage (GTDB taxonomy): Bacteria > Pseudomonadota > Gammaproteobacteria > Chromatiales > Chromatiaceae > MONJU. The sequence continues at coordinate 41,604 of CAYMWJ010000010.1, forward strand.
GGTGGCGAGCTGGCGGGCGAACACCGCGATGTCCTTGGGAATGATTTTCTGTTTGCGGTTGCTGAAGAGGCTGGTGGCCTTCTTGCGTACCTTCACGGGTGTGATGCCCTGGCGCCGCAGTTCAGCCTTCACCATGGTGATGCTGGAGGTGCGGGTCTCGCCCTTGATGCGCTTGCCCTTGCGGTCGGTGCCTTCCCAGACGAAGACCTGCAGTTTCTGCTTGTTGGCGGCTGCTGCGCTTGCCCTGGCCATGTTCAATCCTTGGTGACGCGATTCAGTTCTTCGAGGCTGATGATACCTGCCTTGATCTTGCGCAGCCCCGAGGCGCGCAGGTCTTCGATGCCTTCGGCGTTGGCCTGGTCACGCAACTGCATGGCATTGGCATTGTTCATGATCAGGCGTTCCATCTCCTCGCTGATGGGCATGACCTCGAACAGGCCGACCCGGCCCTTGTAACCCTTGGTGCATTTGTCGCATCCCACGGCCTTGTAGACCTCCCAGTCGCCTTCGAGGTCGGCCTCGGAGAAGCCTTCTTTCAGCAAGGCCTCACGGGCCAGCTCGTCCGGCTGCTTGCAATGTTCGCACAGGCGGCGGGCCAGGCGCTGCGCGAGGATGAGGTGTACCGAGGAGGCGATGTTGAAGGGGGGGATGCCCATGTTGGCCAGACGGGTCAAGGTCTGTGGTGCATCGTTGGTGTGCAGGGTCGAGAGCACCAGGTGGCCGGTCTGTGCCGCCTTGATGGCGATCTCGGCGGTCTCCAGATCGCGGATCTCGCCGACCATGATGATATCCGGGTCCTGGCGCAGGAAGGCGCGCAGGGCCTCGGCGAAGGTCAGGCCGGTCCTGGGATTGACATTGACCTGGTTGATGCCGGGCACCTGGATCTCCACCGGGTCCTCGGCGGTGGAGATATTGACCTCGGGCTTGTTGAGCAGATTCAGCGCGGTGTAGAGCGAGACCGTCTTGCCGCTGCCGGTGGGGCCGGTGACCAGGATCATGCCGTAGGGCTTCTTGATGGCGTCGAGGAAGGCGGCTTTCTGGGCCTCTTCGAAGCCGAGCGCGTCCACACCGACCTGCGCGGCCGAGGAGTCGAGGATCCGCAGCACGACCTTCTCACCATACAGGGTCGGGCAGGTATTGACCCGGAAGTCGATGGAGCGGTTGCGCGAAAGTGCCAGCTTGATGCGACCGTCCTGAGGCACGCGCCGTTCGGCGGTGTTCAGGCGCGCCATCACCTTGAGTCGGGCGATCAGCCGTGGTGCCAGATTGACCGGCGGGTGGGCCACGTCGTGCAGGATGCCATCCTGGCGAAAGCGTACCCGGAAGTCCTTCTCGTAGGGTTCGAAATGGATGTCCGAAGCACCGCCGTTGATGGCGTCGAGCAGGACCTTGTTCACGTAACGCACCACGGGCGCGTCGTCCACATCGAGACTCGACGAATCCCCTTCTTCGTCCTCTTCCACTACGTCGATATCGAGCTCTTCCAGGTCGGCGTTGAGCATCTCGCTCATCGCCGCGTCCTGCGCCTCGAGCGCACGTTCGAGTGTCGCGTTGAGCTTGTCCTCCTCGACCAGCACCGCGTCGGTGGCCAGTCCCGTATGGAACTTGATCTCGTCCAGCCCCTGGTGATCGGTCGGGTCGGAGACCGCCAGGAACAGGCGTTTGCCACGCTGGAACAGGGGCAGGGCGCGGTGCTTGATGATGAGCTTTTCGTCCACCAGGCTGATGGGCATCTGCTCGGGGTCGATGGCGTCCAGGTCGAACAGGGGGACGCCGTATTCCTGGGAGGCTGCCGAGGCGATGACAGAGGCCTCGATCATCCCCTGAGAGACCAGCCAGGTGACCAGCGACTGTTTGGCCTGGGCTGCCTGCTCCTGTGCCTGTATGGCCTCTTCCTCGGTCAGCAACTGGTCGCTGACCAGGCGCCGGGCCAGGCCACTGATGCGGATGGGGTTTGGGGTGCCTGTCATTATCTGTCTAGAAGCCCGTATTTTCGGTGCCTGAACGAGTGCAACAGAAATTGGCCCAAGTATATATGGGTAAAGCGGTTTTTGCGCGATGCTTGCGTGCTGTGAGATCTAGGTCGCAATTGCAGGGGGGCGGGCTGCCTTGATTTTCGTTGTCTGAATCCGCATTGGGTTTGTGGTTATTGGTTGGATTCGGAGGTGCTTTCCAGATCAAGCGGATGAGTTTGCGGAGAAGATTGTACTGACGATATGGCAGTGCGTTTCAGTACAGAGCGGACTCTGTTTATCTCACGTTGGTAATATGCTCTCGTGAAGCGGAGTGATCTTTCCGGTTGTGTGGGGAAGAGTTTCTCGGCCATGTCCAGTAGACGCATTGCCCGCTCGGGTTGCTGGGCGATCGCCATCTCGGACACCATCTGCATGGCGGCGTCGATATCTTTGTACAGGGCGATGGCCTTTTTGTATTGTTGTTCTGCGTCTTTCCATCGTTGTTGGGAAAGATAAAGTTTTGCCTTAAGGTAGGGGAGGATGCGCTCTATGTAATATTGTTTGTGTGCCATGGGGTGCTTTTCAAGTTCCTCTACGAACTTGAGGGATTCATGCATCAGCCATGGTTGTTGGTTCCGAGTGATGACAGACTCGATGAGTAAGCGCAGGCCCATGATTGCCTGACCATCGATGGTTTGGTTTTCCAAGCGCTCGCTGGCTTGCTTGAAGTCAGTCTTTTCGATGGTGTTTGTTCTTACCTTTATCAACAAGAGGCTGAAGGTCAACAGGGAGCTGTCCGGGTGCTCTTGCAAAGCGTTTTGGAGTGTTGCCTCAGCCCGGGAAGGGTCTCCGTGCCTGAAGTAGTAGGAAGCGAGCGTGTTCTTCGCTCTTGGGGAAGTGGGGGCGGTGACAGCCCAGTACAATTCAAGTTGCTCGGGATTCCCCCATAGCTTTGCTCTCTCGTGTGAAAGAAAAGCCAGCGTCCCCAGTATGCCAAATGCCATCAAGGCTCGAGGCCATGCCGATATCCTTTGGGGGATCTCAAAGAATACCTGTGCAACGGGCAAAAATAGAAATGCGCTGGGTAGATAGTTGCGGTGTTCAAAATAGAGCTCTAATCCGATAACAGTGGATTCGAGTAGATGGCCGGTAAAAAAGAACAGGATGGCGAGTGAGGCCAGAGGGGTGCGCCTGCGGGCTCGGAATGCTGCTGTCAGTAGAAGTGCGAGCCCGAGCGCTGCGAGCAGGGTCGTAGGTGGTTCCGTCCACCCTTTGGAGACTGTGCGTCCGTCTTGGTAGAGGCCGGCACCCTCGATCTGCGGGATCAGCAGATTGCCCAGGTACTCCCACAGAATACGCGTCTCGGTCAGGAGTCGTTCAGGCTGGTTGAACGGGCGGTGGCTCCAGGGGTTCTCGGAGAAGTCCACTTGGCTGGACAGGTAAACGACAATGGCGAGGCTGGGTAGATAGAGGAATATTCCCCGAATCCAGGTAGGCGCAGCGGGCACCGTCGATGGTCGGCAGAATTCGACCACCAGCAGCAAGAAGGGCAACAGGGCGCCGTTTTCCTTGCTCAGGGTGGCGAATGCTGTCCCCAGGCATATGCCGCCGAGCATCCAGGCGCGGCCGGCGTGTGGGCGTTTCATGGACAGTCGTCTGCCATGGAGGTAGGCGGCGATGCCAGCGAAGCAGAAAAGCGCGGCCAGCAGCGCCATACGTTGAATGATATAAAAAGTCGTGGATACGAGAAATGGATGCAGCAGCCAGGCGGCGCCATTGAACAATGCGAGATACTGGGTGCGTATTTCTGGTATGCCATAAAAACGGCATAGCTGCAGGCTTGCCCAAGTCAGCAGGCAGCCATTGAGGAGATGTAACAGGAGGTTGGTGTACTTGAAGGAAAAGGCGGGCGCGGGCCAGATGTTGGAGTCGATAAGAAACGAGGCGATTGCCAGAGGCCGTCCCGTGGGGCCGGTAAAGCCACCCAGTACAAAGGCCTTGAAGGTCTCCCAGTTGTGTACGCCGCCGATTTCTCCCAGGCCCTTGAGGTTTGGGTAGTCGTCGAACAGAAAGCCGCCATATACACCAGGCCAGAGAGTCCAGGCGGCCAGCAAGATCACCAACAGGAAGAGCAGCGGTGGCAGTCGTCCTGTGGCCAAAAATGTAGGCGGGCTTACCATAGACCAAAAGAGCCCGCGTAAGCGGGCTCTCGCTCCATTGGTCGCTATGGAATCAGCGGCAATTGGAGGGGCGATACTTCGCTGGTACGGTGGTGCCAGTGGCGCCACACTTCCAGGTAATGCTGCCGGCAACGACGGTGGGGCTCAATACGAGTTCGTTACTGGAATCGACCTTCGTGGTGTCGTAAGCAATGGTGATCTTGCCACTGGATACAGCAACACTGCTGACGGCATTGCCACTGATGCTATCCGAGCTGGCCAAGCCGGCAGCTGTATTATCAGTGGGGTATGATCCTTGAGATGCATAGTACTCTGCCACTGCAGCCTTGGCGGCGGACGCCAAGCTCAGGCCTTCACTGACGTGGGTGCGTTTGGTGTAGTCCTGATACGCCGGAATTGCGATGGCGGCCAGGATGCCGATGATGGCCACCACGATCATCAGTTCGATCAGGGTGAAGCCGGCTTGCTTGCGGGGAATGGGGGTGGTCATGGTTGTTTCACTCCTTGGTTCATGTAGATCTTTCTGGTTGGTCCGTTGGCGCTGCAAGGACAGCCACCCTTTGCAGAAGCAAGCGCTGTGCCATCTTGAAATTCGGGCAAAAGGTGAACACGGTCTCCCGAAGAGTGTGATCGAGTAGCGGTTTTGGTCGCCTGGTAGCCTGTGTTCTGGTCTGGATCGACGATTTTGGGTCGCAAGATTTGTTGCCTGGTGACAAAAATTGTCACTTACCGGGTGTGTCCAGGCTCAGTTTCTGCATCCGGTACCGGAGAGAGCGAAGTGTCAGGCCCAGGCGTTTGGCTGCCTCGGTACGGTTCCAGCCGGTCGACTCGAGCGCTCGGCGGATAAAATCCCTTTCGATACGCGCCAGCTCGGATTCGAGATCGATGGTGTCGCTGTTTGCAGTGGTCGGCGGCGAGGGCGGTTGCTGTCGCAGGGGCAGACCCAGATCTTCCGGTTGGATGATCCCGTTGTCGCAGAGTGCGCAGGCACGCTCGAGAATGTTTTCCAGTTCACGCACGTTGCCGGGGAAGTGGTGGTGTCGTAGCGCGTCCAGGGCCCCGGAAGACAAGGCCGGGGTGGAAAGCCCTGAGGTGCTGGAGACCCGTTCCAGGAAATGCGCTATCAACAATGGCAGGTCATCAAGATGTTCGCGCAGTGGGGGCATGCGCAGCTCGATGACGTGGATGCGGAAATAGAGGTCCTGTCGGAACTGGCCGTTGGCCACCAGTTCTTCCATGTTCTTGTGGGTTGCGCTGATGAGGCGGACATCGATCGGTTCTTCGCTGGTGGCCCCGATGGGGCGAATGCGTTTTTCCTGAATGGCACGCAGTAACTTGACTTGCATGTGCAGGGGGAGATCGGCGACCTCGTCGAGAAACAGGGTGCCGCCCTCGGCAGCATGAAAGAGCCCTTGTTTGTCCGTCGTGGCGCCGGAGAAACTGCCCTTGAGGTAGCCGAACAGTTCGCTTTCCATCAGTTCGGCGGGTATGGCGCCACAGTTGACGGCAATAAAAGGGCGGTCGGCCCGTGGACTTTGGGCGTGGATGGCGCGTGCTGCCAGTTCCTTGCCGGTTCCCGATTCACCGGTAATGAAGACCGGGGCCTGGCTGCGGCTCAGCTTGTCGATGAGCTGGCGAATCCGCTGCATGGCAGGTGCATTACCGAGCAGCAGATTGTCGGCTGGCCGCGCAGAATGGTCGTTCTTGTCTTGGTTGACTCGCAGTGCGGTCTCTACCAGGCGACGCAACACGGGAAGATCGACCGGCTTGGAAACGAAATCGAATGCCCCGGCCTTGAGGGCCTCGATGGCTGTGTCCATGTTGCCGTGGGCCGTAATCATTGCGATCGGTGTTTCGGGATGGTGGCGGGTGATGTGACGTACGAGGTCGATGCCGTTGCCATCCGGCAGGCGCATGTCGGCGAGGCAGAGGTCGAAGGACTGGCTTTTCAATGCGTCGAGCGCACTGGCCACGTCAGCCGCCGAGCGGCTTTTTATCCCCATCCGTCCCAGGGTGATCTCCAGTAGTTCGCGAATATCGGGTTCGTCGTCGACGATCAGGGCAACAGGCCGGTTCATGACTATGCTCTCTGCTTGGGGCGGGGAAACGTCAGACGAAAACAGGCCCCGTTCGCCAGAGGACGATATTCCAGGCGGATCCGGTTGGCCTCGCTGAGCTGGCGGGCGATGTACAGCCCCAGCCCGGTCCCTTGGCTGTGGGTCGTGAAGAAGGGGTCGAACAGTTTCTCGACCACTGCGCTGTCGATGCCGTCGCCGTTGTCCTGTACCTCCAGGTAAGGGGTGCCTGACTTCCGGGTGATACCGCCCAGGATGACGATGCGCAGTGCTTCCGGGTTGCCGGGGAAATGGCGGATGGCATTCTCGCAAAGGATCTCCAGGATCTGTTTCAGTTGTCCTGCGTCGGCATGGACGGTGGTGTCTTCGGGGGCGAGCTGTAGTGAGATCTGTCCGGGATGCAATCCGAACGCACTGTGGAGGGCCGCGATGGTTTCCTGCAGCCAGGGTGCGAGCGCCAGTGGCCTGGAGTGGGGCAGGTTCTGCCGTGACAGCTTGAGGATGTTTTCGATCACCTCGTTCACGCGATCGGAGTTTTGCTGGATGATCTGGATCAGGCGCCGGTCGGCGTCGGGCAGCTCGGGCGATTCTTCCAGTAGCTGTGCCGCGTGACTGATCGCACCCAGGGGGTTGCGGATCTCGTGGGCGATGCCGGCGGTCAATCTTCCCAGTGATGCCAGTTTCATCTTCTGTGCCTGCTCGGTCAGCTGCGATACGTCTTCCAGGATGATGAGTGTACTGCCCTGGTCTCCGTGGCCAAGCCGGGCAAACTGGGCACGCAGGTCGCGTCCATGGACGCTGGTGCGGAAGTTCATGCTGGCTTCTTCCGGTGCTTCTCGCCAGTTTTCGTAGCAGTCGGCGAGGGGAGGGGAGATGGAACGCAGCGGGAGGTGGCGACTGTTGCCAGGGAGATCGAGCAGGGTCCTGGCCGCTTCGTTCATCAGTTGGACGTGGCCGTCACCGTCCACCACCACCACGCCCGATTGCATCTGCTGGATCACGAAGTCACTGAGTTGCGCCAGGTTGGCCAGTTCGGTCTCGCGTTGTTCGGCCAGCTCCTCGCTGCGCCGCGCGCGGTTGCGAAAGGAGATCGCCAGCACTATCAGGGTGAAGAAGGCCAGGCCGAGAAACCCGGTCTGCATGAAGGCGGTCTGGCGGAAGGGTTTGTAGAAGGTGGCGAACAGTTCTTCACCCAGCATGATCAGCACCGCCAGTGCGGCCACGGCCAGGGCGAGGCGTCCTTCGATCAGGGTGGCCCCCAGGGTGAGTGAGACGGCCACGGGCAGCTCCAGTCCCGATGCCACGCCGCCACTGGCGAATACCATCAGTGCGAAGAGGACGATGTCGGCCAACATGGCGGCCAGCGCCTGGGTGGCGGGTGGTGTGGAGCGCAGCAGCGAGAACACCAAGGCGCCGACGGTGGTAACCATGTAGAGGGTCGAGGCCACGGTGAACAACCTTGGGGCATGCGAGCCCAGGCTGCCACGACCGAACAGGAAGAACAGTATCAGCAGGATGGCTGCGATGGTGATGCGATACCCCAGGAACAGGTGCAGGGCGGCGCGCTCGGCGTCGTGAAGCGCGCGTGTGCGCCGAGTGTGGATCTGAAAAGGGTTTGCTGGACTGCTGGTTAGCATGATCCCCGGGGGTGGCCTGATGGCGCTGGTTCCACCGACCTCGGCCGGATAGTTTTTGCGTGTCCGTCCATATTGGCCGAGAATACCATTTTCGTGCAC